>NZ_FNHB01000002.1:300000-452977 GCF_900104455.1 Dendrosporobacter quercicolus | reverse complement strand
ATCACTTTTTTCAAACCATTCTCCCCTCCGTTAACTCTGTGTACTCTGTGGTTCGTTTCACTTAAACTTAACTTTGCGGCTGTTCAGCTTCTGCAGCAGGCCTGGCCGGCCGCTTGGCACGACAATTTCGCGCATGATTTCATCAAAGGACAGCCCCAGGGACTCGCCGGCCAAAACCTCATCGCCGGAAATCGGGCTGATCTTCTCCGCATAGTTGGCGACAATCAGGCCCAGCAGCGCACCGATCAGCGGCACGCCCAGCCAGGGCAGATAAGGAATTCCCCCGCCGCTCAGCTTAAACATCGCCGTCAGCAGTACCGCGCCAACCAGCATTCCGTATTGCCGCTCAGGAGCTGTAAAGGTAACGGCAATCCGCGACACAAGGCCCCGCCAGCCGCTCACCTTTACTTTGCCCTGTTGCGCCAACCGTCTGCGCCGGACAACTGTCATTACCGCCGTATGATCCAATACTAAAAACAGGATCGTAATGATCATTGCGGCCATGCCGGCCAGAATTGCCTTAACTTCATTCAGCAATTGATATACCTCGCCCCGGGTGTTAGGCTCAATTACGCCTAAGGAGCTTGAGTATAAAGAACTGTTGGCATGACCAACCTGCTGCTGAACAATAGGAGCAATCGCCTCAGTACTGATTGTACTGCTGGTCAGAATCTGAATCCGCTGACTGGGGATAACTTGTCCGTCAATAAATTTATCCAGCAGTTTAACCGAACTGTTGATATCCTCATCCTTTAGGTTAGGCGCCGCCGCCGCCAGATATTGCAATTGGGCAGTAATCAGCGGCGCATCAAGATCCTCCAGTTTGGACAGGCGCTCATTTGCAGCAAGCAAATTCGCTTTTGCCCCGTCAATATCGAACGACCGTAAGACTGCCAGGGTGGCGCTGCCGTTTGCGACTACCTCATCAATCGTGCTTTTTGCCTGCCGGGCATCAACGGCGACCCCTTCCAGCGAATTGAGATTGTCCTTTAAACGGTCCAGGCTGCGCTGCGTTCCGGCAACATTGTCAATCGCGCCGGCCGCATCGGGGCTGACCAGCTTTACCACCTGCAGCGTATTCAGCAGATTGCCCATCGCCCGGGACGACGTATCGAGCTGGCTTTGCACCGCACTGGTATCCATATCGGCTAAGCCGCCGGCAGCGGCCTGAATGGCATCGCCGGCCGACTGCATATTCAGCATGGTCTCTTCAATCGCGCTTAAACTGCTGCCATAACTGTCAAGCGTAGTTAAAGCAATCCGGCTCATACTTTTCGTTTCCTGGGCAAAGCCCGGTATCTGTTCGGCCAGTTGGGCCGTTCCGGTTAAAGCCGACTCTAATTGCTGCCGCGGATTGCGGGAGCTGGCAACCCCGGCGTAATCGCCAATGATGTTATTGGTTACTTTATAACCCTGATTGTCAGTCAAAAGCGCGGCATCTCCCTGGGTAATTACCCCTTCCGCACTTCCGTCAGTCCGCACGCCGGTAATTTCCACCAGAATATTCCCCTGCTCCGGACTGCCGCCCTGAGCCGGCCGGCTTGCCGCATTCCCCTGAAAGGCCACAACATCCCCTTTCAGCAATTGGCTGCCTTCAGACGGCTGAATAACAATTTGCGAAGCATAGGCGAGCAAAAAGCGTTTCAATTCCATCATGGTACTAACCATGGAAGTCATATCATCATTTTGCCCGTCAACCGATGCATTTTGCGCATATTCCACATTATACCTGGTTTTGATATCAGCGGCGATTTCCTCGCCCAGCTGAATCGGGTTGGCCGGTTCAGCGCCGGCCGGAAAACTGATTTCCACCACCTGATATTCATTCAGCATGGCTTTAATTTGTTCATTTACGGCTGCCGTTTTATCCAAGGCCGTCATAATAACGCCAACAGACCCGCCGTCCCTAAAAGCAAACAGCACGCCGTCCAGCTTCAGAATACGCTCAATCAGCATATTCTTGGCGCCGTCCGGCACACCGCGAATGGTCAGGCGCGGTTCGGTCATAACGCCCGCGCTCGCCCCGCCGGGAATACTGCCGAAGATCCGGCCTAAATCCTCATACACTTGTTTTGTTTTATATTGTGCAGGCAGCGCAATAAAGAAATTGGTCTTACCGGTCAAGGTCGGACCTTCCTTCAGTTGAGCGCCTTGTAAACTGTCATCAATAATCTTCTGAATTTGCAGTGCTGCATCCGCTTTCTTTTCTTCCCTGACCTGAATCAACAGGTCGTACTCGCCATACTCACCGACAAGACTTGCCAGAGTCTTGGAAAAGTAGGCATTCGCACCATAGGATATTGCCCCGGCCACAATGGAGCCAACGATTACGCTGACTACAAGTAAAGCCAGAATATCCCGGTTAAAAGAATTTTTAATTACACTTCTACTGATTGCTTTCCTCAAGTCAGCTAAGTACTTCATCATTGTCACCTCTTTTCTCAAGGTGTTATTATATCATATAAGTGTATTTTTGTATATACTTTTATAGTAATTTATATATACTTTTACAAGGCTGTCGCAGCAAAGCTCTCGGAAGCCGCCTGTTTTTAGAGCCGTCCCGGCGGCAAAGCAAAGACAAAGAAGCGTGCAGCATAGGGATTGCCCCTATGCTGCCACGCTTCTTTAGAGAGGAATGTTCAATTTTCAGGGCGTTGTTTTCCAACGGTTGTGCAGCCAGAACCACTCGGCCGGCTGGACTCTGATATGCCGTTCAATAATGTGCGTCAGCTGCTGAGTGGTAGCCAGAATGTCCTGCTCACGCTGCCCGGTCACCCGGGGCCAGATGGGTTGCTGTAAAATAACGGTATGAGTGCTATCGGCGTTTTCGGTAATAAACGCCGGAATAATCGGCGCTTCCTTCAAGCGGGCCAGATAAGCAGGCCCGCGCGGCGTCGAGGCCTCCCGGTTAAAGAAGTCAACGAAAACGCCGTCACGGCCTGCGTCCTGATCCATCAGCATACCGATAATTTTTCCTTCCGACAACATTTTAATCATTTCCCGTACGCCTTTCTTATAGGTGACATGCATGCCCACCAGCGCCCGGTAATCGTTGATCAGTCGGTCCATTCCAGCATTGGTCTGCTTTTGCGCCACAGCGCACAGCGGAAAATGATTAAGCGCCAAGGCTGCCCCCAGTAACTCCCAGTTCCCGCTGTGCGCTGTCGCCAGGATTACGCCCCGGCCATAAGAAAGCGCTTCGGTCAGATGGTCTGTGCCAATAAAGTGGATATACCGGTGGACCTCCCGCTTGATTGCCGGAAAGGCCAGCACTTCCAGCAGCATCCGGCCAAACCGCACCGTGCTCTGTTTAACAATAACCCGAGCTTCGCCTGACGAAACCAACAGGCCCTGCCTGACATTTTCGACAGCCATCCTTTTACGTTTGGCCGGCACCAACAGCCAGCAAAGCTCGCCCAGCAGCGTGCCCAGCAGCCTTCTAATCCGCTTTGGCAGTATACAAACAATCGCGCTGCATAATCTGGCAATCCCATATAACATGATTCTACCCCCCTGCACGCTTTACAGCCAATACTCTGCAACCTGCACTGTATCTGACCGTACCGGCAAGGAGTTTAGTAAGTAAAGGTCGCGCCAACATATGTTTTGTCGTGCCGCCAGCCTGCATCAACCTTTAGGCCTGATACCAGGGTCAGCCTGGCCCCGAAGTTCATATCGTGTCCGTCATATTCAGCAATCAGCGATGTTGTCGGGAAAACGCTATTCCCGGTGACAACGCTCACCGGATTAAGAACCTTCTCGATTCCGGCAAAGAAACCGTCATAGCGGCCATTTCCCACCCCGGCGTGGATTCTAAAGCCTAAGGGCAAGCCCTTGCTGGCTACCGCATAAAAAGAACGATCCGTTTCATCTGCCATATCCTCTATCCCTATGGCCAGGCCGGGGGTCATCACCGATTCCGGCAATACCCCGAATTTGGCATTCAGATAGGTTTCATTGGAACGGCGGTCATAGTCAAAAGCGGCAACGCTAAGCTCCAGCTTTGGCGCAATGCCGATGCCAAAGCTGCCGGCATTGCCTTCGTGGAGATTATAGTAGCCCAGGGAAAACTGGCCTTCACGCAATACGTCGGCCGAAGGAGTATTGATTAACCCCGTTGAACCGTTAACTGCAGGGGCGGCGGCAACAGGAGCGGTTACTATAAAAGTCGCGCACACCGCAGCAAGCATAATTTTTTTCATTTATAAAATCCTCCTGTGAAAAGTAAGTCTAACGCAAATCCGCACAATGTTGTTATATTCAGCATGTCTGGCCTGATATCCTGCCGGCGGGCATAGGTAATATCTGTGTAAAAATAACTGAAATGACGAACCGCAGAGTACCTAAACCACGAAAAGAAGGAACGGCCCGCGCCCCCGCTAAAAGGAATTGGGCAACCTTTCGTGCGCCTTGCGTACTTGGCAGTTTTTTGCCTCTTATTGGTTGTTTTTTTCTTCTACCTGCTCCAGGCGTTTTTCCAGGTCGCGGAATTTTTTTAATAAACCTGGTAACTTATGAAGGGCAGCTTCGCCCCGCAGCCATTCCTTGTGCGGCCTGGCTGGAAACCCGGCGTAGAAAGAGCCTGCCGGAACATCGCTGATAATTCCAGACTTGGCTGCAAACACGCAATTATCGCCAATGAGAAGATGCCCGGCGCTGCCGCATTGACCGGCAAAGGTTACATTATTGCCAATCTGAACACTGCCGGCAATACCCGTTTGGGCAACCAAAAAACAGTTCTCCCCAATCACGACATTATGAGCCAAATGCACCAGATTATCAATTTTTGTACCTGCTCTTACAATCGTACTGCCGGTTGTCGCCCGGTCAATGGTGACATTAGCGCCAATTTCGGCGTCATCCTCAATCACCACATTACCTACCTGGGGCACCTTATGATGGCGGCCCTGCATGGTAATGAAACCAAAGCCATCACTGCCGATCACTGCGCCGCTCTGCACGACTACCCGGCTGCCAATCCGGCAGAATTCCCGGATAGCGACATTGGAATGAATCAGCGTGTCAGACCCGACCACCACACCCTGACCGATATAGGTATGAGGATAAATGACCGTGTTGTCGCCGATGACCACATCATCAGCCAAGACGGCATAAGGCAAAATGGCAACATTCTCGCCCAGCTTAACATGATTGCCTACTATAACGCTCTCGTGCACTTCGCGTTTTACCGTTAACGGCGGCGTAAAAAGCTCCAGCAATTTGGTAAAAGCCATCCGGGGATGATCAACCCGGATGGCTGGTTTGGCAAACTTAGTGACGTTGGACGGGATAATGACAGCCGCGGCCCGAGAAGCCAGCGCTTTCTCCAAATGCGGCGCAACGGCGAAAGTAATATCATTGGGGCCGGCATCCTCAATATTGGTCACGCCGGTGATCATCAGATTTTCTTCTCCGCTTATTGTCCCGTCAACCAGCTCAGCAATTTCTTTTAGTGTCTTTTTCAACGGACAACCTCCCGATAACTATTGCAATTTCTGAATGACTTCATCAGTAATATCGGTTCCGCCCTGGGCTACACCATTTTTGTAAAGAATGACACCCATCTTTTTCTCCTGAGCAACCTGATCCAGAACCTGCTTAATGCTGGAATCGATCTGTCCTTCCAGCTCCTGCTTGGTTTTCAAAAATTCACCATAAGCAGTTTCCTGCCGCTTTTGAAATTCCTCAGCACTTAGGCTGGCTTTGTCTTTTTCCAGTTGATCGCTCAGTTCTTTTCCCTTGGTGTTTAACTGATCCTGAAACTGCTTTATTTTGGGACTGTCGGACATTACCTTATTTACATCAAGCACACCGACATTCTGGGTGTTGCTGCTGCAGCCACTGATAAAGATAACGGCGACAAAGGCTACCAGGAAAAGTAAAATCTGCTTTTTACTCAGTTTCATAATTCAATCCCCCAATTCATTTCCAAAATTTAACTATCGTCCAAGTGACCGCACCAGGCAGTCTCCTCATATTATGCACGACTCGGTTATTTCTTAAACTCGGCAATGACGGCCTCAGTAATATCCATTGCACTGACATTGACCTGGACATTGGCGATTACACTGTCAAGCTGACGCTCAGCGGCAATTTTCGCGGCTTTATCACGCACATCCTGCAGGATAAATTCCTCCAGAACCTGAATCTCCTGCCGTTTCATGCCAGCCTGCTGCGCCAACTGGCCAGTCACAGCACCGGGATCCGGAGCCAGGCTATCCAGGGAAGCCTGATTGCGGGCGGCTATTTCAGCACTCGCCGCTGCCGCCTTTTGCGCGAGTTCGGCCTGAAGCTCCTTGGCATAAGCCGCTAATTGCTGCTCAGCCGCGGCCTGCTCCGGAGCCAGCGAGGCGTTCATGCGCTCAGACAGTTCTTTTTCTTTGATCGCAAGTTTTTCGCTGCGTATTTGCTGCAGCTTCTGGACTTCAGCCTGCAGAGCCGTCAGTTCTTCCTGACTTAATTGGACCGTTTTTAGTTTTAACTGCAAATTAAAAATCTGTGGCTGATATTCTTGATCAACCTCACTGCTATATTCTTTCAGCTCAGTTTCCAGCTTACTATGCAAGTCGCCAGCTTTCGCCGCCAGCGTTTGCTGCAGTTCAGCCTGTTTAGCCGCCATTTTCTCTTTAAATTCCTGCTCCAGCGCCGTATTCAGCGCTGCACCGTCCGGCGGCAGCAGCCCGCCGGCCTGCGGTTTGGCCTTGGCGGCGGCTTGCTGCTGCTCAACCTCGGCCTGAGCCACAATGGTATTGAGCTCTTTTTTCAAGGTCAGCAGCTGCTGATATTTCGGATGGACTTCAACCGCCTTATTCAGGTCAATAACGCCAATACCGGCAGGAGCTGCGGTGTCTTGTTGGGCCGTTTTGTTGAAGCAGCCGGTGGCTGCAACCAATACCAGCAAAACCATTAGTGGTATAACAGTGCGTTTAATGGACACCAGACCACCCTTTCTAATAAAGAGCCGAGCCCGGTAACCCCTGACTCGGCTGCCAAAATGTTATTTAGCTGACCTGCTAATAAAATTATTTTCCTGAGAATTTCTTGACCACTTCATCGGTAATATCCTGACCGCCATAGACAACATTGCCCTTGTCCAGGACAATGCTAAGACCTTTGGAATCAGCCACAGCTTTGATGGCTGCGTCAACCTTGTCAAAGACCGGTGCAATCAGTTCCTGTTGCTTTAAGTTTAAACGCTGCTGCAGCTGCAGGTAATAGTCCTGCTGTTCTTTATCATTCATATTGGCCGATTTTTCATCAAAATCTTTTTTGGCCTGAGCAACTTCAGCCTGCATGGCTTCCTGGGCCTTAGCCATGTCCGGGTGCTGCGATACCAGCATCTGGTGATTCACCACACCGACTTTGGAAGTATTGGCCGCAGCCGATGCCTGGGAGGTACCGTACTGGCCAATCGCCACGCCTACTGTACCTAAAATGAATACGGCGGCAACCGCCAGGGTAATCAGTTTTATTTGCTTTTTTTCCAGTTTCAACATCAGTTGATCTCCTTCTCTCTGCCTTAAGCGGCACTCAATTTTATTCTGCTTCATTATATCAAAAGCATTGCTGTTATTCAACAAAGGACTATAAATTGCCTACCAGTCTGAACCAGTTCTCCTTGTCAGTAAACACGTATTCTGCACTGAGAAACTCATGAATCTTATAGCGTACGCCAAACTCACTGTAGTTTTCGGACGGCGTTTGTTCCAGACGCAGCTGCCAGTTGTCGCCAAGCTGCTGATTGAGCCACAAAATCTCCTGTTTATGGTTAAGCTCATACTTAATCCCCACTGTAGTAACCTGACTTAAGCGGCGGCCCCAGCCGGGCATAAACCGCCAGCTGACCGACCGCGGTACAAACTCGGCCTCAAAGAAAGCTTCATCCTTGGAGGATGTATACCGGCCCAAATGGAGCTTGGCGGAAGAACTGTCATGATCCCGCCCGAAATCCAGATAGCCTTCCAGCGCGATATTATATTTCGTTGTTTCCACAGCGACATTGATTTCGGTACTGGTGGCGGCATTGATGGCAGGAACGGCGGTCAGGCTATATCGTTTGACAACAGCCTGACTGGTCACCATATCCTGAACGCGGGCAGTGAAGTAGTCCTTATGCCGCTCGACAAAAGCTACCGGCAAACCGGTCAGAGTATTAGCCGCTTCGCTGATCTTCGGGCGCGCCTGCAGCAGCAGCAGATTGGGTATCGATTGGGATTTGAGCACTACCCGGACATCCTGAACGATCATCCCCTGAGGGATGAGAGCCAGCTTCACCACCGTCCGGGTTCCCGGAATCACTTCCAGGTTGGCTCTAAACTCCGGCAGCTGTGCTGCCAGCAGTTCGCGCACCATCGACTTGGATACACTGCCGGCCCAGTCAACGGCATCAACCGGCAGACCAATTAACACTTCATTGATCCGTTCCTCGATATTCCCGATATCCTGACGAATAATTCCGGCTACCGCCGGCGATACGGGGCCAAAATCAACTTCCAGCGCCACGTCGCTGACCACTTCCCCCCAGGGAGTGACAGTAACGCTGATTGCAGTGGTTTCCCCGGGCGCAATCACTACCTGCTGTACCGAATAGCCTACCAGTATCCGGCCGAAAACCTCCCGGATCAGGTTCTCATAAGAATCCCTTCTGGCTGCGACCTCGGCAATTTTACGACCGGTCAGTACGCTTTCACCAATTGTGCTCACACTGGCCGACATTCGTTTGGCAATCCGCACCGGCGGAGGCTGCGCAGTATTACTGGCGGTTACCTGCACTGTAATGTGATCAATGGTATCATCCGCTGCTGCCGCTGTACCGGGAACAAATAAGAATATTGCCAGCAATAAGCAAGCAAATTGCATGCTTTTTTTTATAATAGCCTGCACCTCCATTCTGCGGTACGCACCGGCGCATGACTTGCCGGCCGGCAAATGAAACACGGGCGAACGCCAGGTACAAAACAGATGCAAAAAACGTTGACACTGCAGCGGGCTATTGGGGGCCCCACTTTATGTCCTTCGCCTGCTTTGCGGGTATCCCAGTCCGGTATTTTTACAGCAAGAGCCAGGCTTCAGCCTGGCTCTGTGGTTCATGATTAGAATTGTCCGCCAAAGCTAAAATGCGTTTTTCCGCCTTCTGAACCCTGCGCGTAATCAATCCTGATCGGGCCAATTGGCGTCGTTACCCTGACGCCGACCCCGGCGCTTGCTTCCAGGTCATCCAATTTATAGCCTTCGCCCTCCCAGGCTTTGCCGATATCAGAGAAAACCACGCCCTGAATCTTCTTGGCAATAGGGAAGCGATATTCAACCGAAGCCGCCAGCATTTTGTTGCCTTTGTACTGGTCATCTTCAAAGCCGCGCAGCGTATCAGCGCCGCCGACCGAGAACTTGCCGCTGTCCGGCATATTGCCGTCGGCATAACCGAGGGTTGCCCGAACCGCTACGACGTGGTCCCGGCCTACCTTAAAGTACTGCCGGTCCTCCAGCGTATATTTATTAAAGTCAAACTCACCGCCGAAGGCCCGTCCGGCAAATTCAGCCGTTACCGATAACCGTTCGCCCTCGGTCGGATTAAAGACATTATCCCTGGTATCCATCACCCGCGCCAGGCTGACGCTGTTGGTGGTGCCGAAATTATCCTCCAGGTACTGGGCATTATAATTCTCATCATAGTTGTCGGCATCCTCATCGGTCTGCGCATAGTCAATCCCGTCGCCGGCCCATTCGACATAGCGGTCGGTACGGTGCTTGAAGGTCACGTAATGACTGATATAGTCGTTCTGGGGACGTCCCAGCGTGACATCCCAGCCGCGGCGCTGCTTATCATAGGTTGAACGCAGCTTGCCGCCCTCATAATAATCACTGTATTCATTGGTCATGTCATAGAGGCTAAAGCTCAGCGAGGTTTGCTTGGCATCCAGCCAGGGGCGGGTATAAGTGAATTCATAATTCTTGTCGCTGGCATCGCCGCCGAATTCCCAGTGAATCTTGACTTTGTCGCCAGTACCTTTGAAATTATTATCACCTAATTCAATGATTCCGACCATCCCGTCGGATTTACTGTAGCCGCCGCCGATGGAGAAGGTGCCGGTTTTTTGCTCCACCACACTGGCCTCCAGCACAACCGCATTGGGTTCCTGCCCGGGATTAAGCTTCATATTGACATCTTCAAAGTATCCCAGGTTGTACACTTTTTGCATACTGCGGCGCGCATCCTTAACGTTAAAGGGCTCGCCGGCCTTAAGCTTCATTTCGCGGGTAATGACTCTTTCCTTCGTTTTTTCATTGCCCTTAATCACAATGCCTTCCAAAACGCCCTCATTGACCGTCAGTGTCAGCACACCGCCGGGGCTCATCGACACATCGCTGACTTTCGCCAGAATAAACCCCTGGTCATGGTAATACTGCTCAATCGCCCGGGCATTTTCATTCAGTGTTTTGGTATTCAGCACTGTCCCCTTGGCAACTCCCAACAGACTTAACAGTTTGTCTGTCGGTACTTTCGTATTGCCTTTGATCACGATATCCTGCAGCGCCGGGTTTTCCATCACGGTATAAACTACTTTTACGCCTTCGGGAACTTCAGTAAAATTAGCTACAACATCAAAGAAATAACCCAGCTCATAAATTGCCTGCATGTCCTGCTTAACGGCATCTGCCGCCAGGGCATCCCCCGGCGTTGTTTTGACAACTGCCATAATATCGCTTTCAGCCACTGTGGCGTTGCCGGTAATATTTACTGCGGTAACGGTTTTACCGCTGAGGTCAGCGGCTAACGCAGGGGCAGCAGCAGATAAAATGGTACAAATACTGAAAATAGCCGCAAGCAACAGATGCCCATAGCGTTGTCGAGTAGTCATGCATTACCTCCTTTATCGATTTATTGACCGCGCAAAGATTTTCCGGCAGCACGCATAAGTTTTTGCATTTCATCAGGCGGCAGCTCCAGCGAGTGATCCACCTTGTCTACAGTCTTACGTTGCTCTTGTTTCGGACCCTGACGGTCGGTTGTTTTTATGCTTGTAGGTTGTACCTGCGTTGTGGCCGGCGCTGGACTTATCACTGCCGGTGCAGGTTCAAGCGGTTCCTGCGCCGGCGGGGTTGCAGCCTTGTCGGACGCACGCCTCACTTCGGCCGTAACGGCCGGAGGAGCAGCTTGCCCATCAGCCATTGGCGGCGACGCCTGCCTGCCCTGAAGAAGATAAAAAGTCCCTCCCAGGCCGCCTGCGGCAACCAGCATCGCCAATCCCAAAGCAATACCGTGACGCATCATCAGATATTTATAGCGCCACTCACCAGCCCGTTTGGCTTCCTGCGCATGCTGAAGTTCAGCTTGCGCCAGCATTAAGTCAAGTTCGGCACGAATATTGCTTTCTTTGTCAAATGATTCTTCCGCCCGCGTAAGCCACTGACGGGCCGAACGCAGATGTCTGGACATACGCTGTTTAAAGTCAGCCATTTTCACCACCCCTACATTATAACCACAATATACACTCATGGGAAGAGGCCAGATTTTGGTCATTCGAATTTAGCCGAATTCAGGCTATTTTAAGCAGTTAAGCGCTGTTTATAACAAATTGCTCCCTAATTGAACTGTTTTTCAGCAAATTTCGCTATCAGCGTACTAAGATAGTACTCCTGCCATAAAATGACGGACGCGATGCGCATCGCGTCCGCCGGCATTGCACTGAATGCCTCGCCGCCAGTTACCAGTTCTGCATGAAGTGGGCCAGCATGCCGCGTATGCGCCGGATACCCTGTTTCTGCAGGCGATAAACATGGGAAATGCTCAAATCCATCGTTTCAGCAAGCTGTTTGGGTTCCTGATCCTCCAGAAACACCCCGTTTAAGACCAGCTTCTCTTTGTCCGGCAGACGGCCCAGAGCGTTTTTTACCTGCTCAACCAGAAAGTTGTGCTCGGCCTGCTGCGCCACCGGCAGAGCATTGTCAATCAGCAAATCGCTTAATGTGCCGCCGGCGCCCTCCTCCGTTGTCAGCGGGCTGTCAATATAGGCCAGATTCCGTTTGCCTTCCCGGTTCAGATAGTTAATCATCCGGCCGCGAATCCGGTGTGACGCATATAAGCAAAACGCTACTCCCCTGGCCGGATCATAGTTTTCCACAGCCTCAATTAAACCGACCGTTCCTTCCTGGATGATATCCATTAAGGTCGCCTCATCCGTCTGCCAGCAAATCGCTGTTTTGAACACCAGGGGTTGATAGCTTTCAATGAGACGGCGGCGGCACTCCAGGCTATCGGTTTGTTTATATTCAAGCCATAGCCGCTGTTCCTCGGCGGGCTCCAGCAGCCGGACTTTATTCAGTTCACTGAGATATTGTTTTAACTGCATATGCATCATCCTTAATTAAAACTTAAACCGGGTTTCAACCCCAATCATCTCACCATCTAATTTATCATAGGAGCCAATCAGGCTCATCCGTCTGGTAAGCTCATACCGGAAACCAATCTTGTTGTTATCGTCATAACCAACACCCATGGTGTAGTTTAGCATAAACCGGTCGGTGAGATATTTGCCTATTTCTATATTGTACACTTCACGGTCACGGACCGTTTCACTGCTGTCCGCATCCAGTGTATCGCGCACCAGCCTGAATTCATCAAGGCCAAAGGCCTTACGGAAAGCGCTCTCCAGTTCAGCGACAAACCGTATTTGCAGTCCGGCGTCCAGCAGGGTCAAAAGCTCATCCCGGCCCAGCCCGGAATCGTCGCCATCCTGTTTATCGAAATAGCGGCTGCGCAGCGTTAAGAGGGAAAGGATTTCCTGTTGGCTCATCGCCGGCTCGGCAGTCAGGCGAAAATCCATTTCGCCAACCGGACCGTTGATGTCCAGAAAAATTCTGGTCCGGTCAAGGCGCGTCTCGGCATTCAGTCTAATAACCGGAGCGAACGAGCCCAACTGGGTAAATTCGGCGCTGGCTTCTTTAATGTTAAAGGGAGTTCTAAGATAACTGACCGTCCCCCTGCTGGCGGTAAGACGTCCGGAAACATCCGGCCGCCTGGTTGTGCCGCCAAATTTGACCCGGCCATCAGCCCATATATCATACATGTAGGGATTATACAGACGGACTTTTTTGCCGGCAATAACCTCCACATCCAGGGCAATATCGGGACTGTCGGCCGTCATCTCCGGCAGGTAGGGGATATCGGCGGTAGCATTCTCAAACACCAGCCGGCCGGCCAGCTTTGGCCGTCTGGGGCCACTGTCAAATGTCAGTTCTCCGTTTAACGGCCCTTTGAAGTATTTGTGCTTTACGCCAAGTTTATCTAATTTGAGGTTAAAATGATAATCATCCAACGTCAGGCCGCTCCATTTGGCGGAGCCGGTAAGACTATACGAGCCGCCCCCCATCAAGCCTTCAAACGTCTTTAAATTCATTTTATCACCGGCAAATTGAATATCAAGACCCACTTTTTGGATTGGATCAGCCAGTGACGTTAACTTCATCACGCCGTCTTTGACCAGAATACTGCCGGTCACCGTAGGTTGAACCAGCGTTCCCCCAATCGCCAATTCACCTTGCGTCCGGCCGACCGCCCAGGCGACTTCTTTGGTTAAGAGCGGCATAATGCTGAGATCGGCTTCATCCAGCCGCACCTTAAGATCCATCTGATCTTTCACCGCACCCTGTTGCCGCCCCTGGGCGGTAAGCGCCGCCACCGGAATAACGCCGTAAGCGCTGGCCCGGTAATTCCCTTTGGACAGCATCAGCTGATTGACGTTAATATTGCCCTGATCCAGCACCAGCAGCCCGTACAGGGAATCGAAGGTGGCGTTTGCCACTCCGCCGCCGGTGATTTCAAGGGATACATTAGCACTGGGGCTGTGGACAGTACCGGTCACCTGCGCGGCAAAATCGAGCTTGCCTTTTGTTTCTATACTGGAATCAAACCAATTGGTAATCAGCCCGGCATCAATATCCCGGCCGCCCACCTCCAGGTTCAGCGGCCCATCCAGGTCGGCGGTGCCGTAGACGGCCAGGATTCCCTGACCCTGCTGCGCCGTAAACTGCTTGACTGTGACAATATTATTGCTTAGCGCAACATCAATTTCAATATGATCCAGCGGATACTTTTTCAGTTGCCCATTGTTCAGCTGCCCGGTCAGGGCGACATTCGGCCTTGCCATATTCCCGCTAATGACAATTTTACCGTTAAGCCGGCCGTCGACGCCCTCCAGCGGGGTGTTAAGAATAGCCAGCAGGGCGGCCAGCTGACCGTTATCCACCTCAACATTGCCATAAATTTCTTCAGAAGAAAGATTTAAGCCCCCGGAGAAGGTAAAGCTTCCATCCCCCTGCCGGAAACCAAACGAAGTAATATCAATCTGATCACCGACAATATTAAGATTGCCGGCTACCTGCTCCAGCGGCTGGGCATTGAACGATAAACGCTCGGCCGACAGCCGGCCGGTAAACACCGGGCTGGTTGGCGTACCGCGCAATTTACCGGTAAAAGTAGCCTGACCGCCTATGGGGTAAGGGGAACGGAGATGCAGCTTGGCAATATCGACATCCTGAGCGGTAATATCCAAATCAAGCTGCTGATCGGGGTCAATCACGCCGCCAATTTTGACTTGCGTATTCAGCGAGTGGATGACAAAATCGCTAATGGTCGTCTGTCCGTTGCTCAGCGCATAGCCGCCTGAACCCCTGGCAATCAGAAAGCCGCGAAAACTGCCTTCAGACAGAACAATATGGCCGCTGGCCGAAATATTATTCAAAGGGCCGGTCAATCTGATATCGTTATCAACATTGCCGGTCAGCTGTTCCCCCGGTATCAGCAGCTTTACCAAATTCTCGGCCCGCGCCTGGCGGGACGAAACCGTCAGATCGACCACCTGAGCCCCGGCAAGGCCGATCGAACCGTCAATCGTATGCCTGGCCGCGCCATCGGTCAGCGCTACATTCTGCAGCACCAGCCGATCGTCAGACAAGCGGACTTTACCGCTGGCTGCGGTAAACGGCTGAGCCAAAACCTGCCCGTTGACTGCGGTAAATTCAGCCTGCAGATCAGGGTGCTCTGCCGTTCCGGCAACCGTACCGCTAAAGGCGGCTGTACCGTCAAGCTGCAGCTCCGGCTGGCGCGCAGCCAATACCTGTAAAGGCAGGCCATTGCCGCGGACGCTAAAGTTCAGGCGTCGATTGACCATGACGCCGCTGGCGGTGGCTGTGCCCTGGCCCAAACCGACATTAACGTAATCAATCGCCAGATCCGGACCATTTTTATAGAAGCTGCCGTTCAGCCCGTTAAAGGCGATTCCCTGATACCGCCCGGCATTCATTGAGGCCGTACCGAAGATAACGGCCCGGTCGATATCCTGATCGCCTACGGCAATAATATCAATATCGGCATAACCGCTCAAGCCGGGAACAAAATCGGCCAGCGCCGCACTGTCCAGCTGGCTGCCCCGGATATGCAGATTAAACTGCTGCGTCTGCAGTTCAACAGTACCCTGCGCGGCGACGCTTCCGCCCAGGAGCTTGCCCCGGAAATCCTCCAGCTGCAACAGTTGATCCGCATAACTTAAATCAATCTCGGCATCTTGTACTGTTTGCTCATACACCCGGGCCTGTTTTAAACTAAAATGACCGCTTACCTTGGGATTGGCAGCCAGGCCGGTAATATCGGCATCAAACGCAATCACGCCCTGGACAGGGAAATCAGCCTTTACCGCGGCCGGATCAAAGGCCGGCGAAGAGGCGGACAGGTTGAGAACCGGTTCAGTCGTAAAGGTGGTAATTTTCCCCCGCAATTTCAGCGGCTGTTCAAATACCTTGACAGTGTTAAACAAATTCAGGTCGTTTTCCGTAAACGTGATCAGACCCTGGATCTCCCGTAACGGAATATCATCAATCCGGATAGCGCCGTCATGAATGCGGGCTTCCCCTGCATAACTGATCCTGCCGTTATTTTGGCTTACTATCGCCTCAATTGCCGTGGCCGTACCCTCACTGAGCTGTATTGAACCATCCGCCGGCAACAGCGCTTGATAGTCCGCCAATGCCAGATGATCGGCTTTAATGGTTAAAGAGCCGTGCTTACCGCCCCAAAAACCACGGATATCGGCAGTAGCGGCTTGATGGGCAAAAGAGAGCTTAATCCCGGTTGCCGACTGCTGTTCCAGATTCAATGACCCGTTAATATTCTGCAGCCGCCATTGTCCGGCAGTGCTGTTGATCGTTGCAGTCCCCTCAATCAGACTGAGTTTAAGCCGCAGGGCTAAATCGCCGCTGGTTGTTGAATCCAGCAGGTCTTCGATATTCCATTGTCCGTCTGGCCGCTGGCTTAAGGTCATTACCGGCCTGACAACGGTGATCGCATTGATTGCGGCAATTGAGGTCTGCCCTTGCAGAATTCGCCACAGACTAATGGCTACATTTACTTCTTCCGCCGATAACAATAACTGATCCTTATGGTCATAGATGGAAATGCCATCAATTATAATTGAATTCAAAGCGCCAATTTTCATGGATCCCACTTGTACATTGGTGCCAATTGCTCCCGCAAGTTCAGAAGATAAGGCACTTGCGGCAGTAGCCATCAACTCTTGGCTTTTGTTCTGCCAGACAGCAGTTAGAGTCGCGGCCAATATTAAGACTGCTGCCATCAGCACTTTGGCCTTATACTTCATCATACGCCTCCCATAGATTTAAGTCTCGCTTATACTTCGACATGGGACCTGCGCCTTCCTGTGAGTATAATTTGGAATATAAGTCTACAGCATGTGCGGAAAAAACTGGTATCCTGGCGAATCAGAAAAAAACCCGCTGCTGCGGGTTGAAAGATTTTGCCGCAATACACATTGTACAACTATCCAGTCTGCCCGATGGTGCAGCGGTTAAAATCAAAACTTAGTTCACTGCTACACCCATCGCTTTATCCAAATCGGCCTTACTGGTATTATAGTCATACATTGCCTGAATATAATTGGTTTTCGCCGTAGCCAGAGCCAGCTGCGCATCCAGGACGTCCAGATTGGTACCCACACCGGCTGCATAGCGGACCTGAGCTATTTTAAAGTCTTCCTCAGCCTTATCAACTGCCACCTGGCTGGTTTCAATCCGTTTTTCCGCCTCTTTCAGGTTCAGAAAAGCCTGACGCACTTCAAGCTGAATGCTGTCCAGCGTCTGCCGAACCTGTTCAGTCGCCTTATTGACGCTGGAATCGGCCTGTTTCACTTTTGCTTTGGTCAGACCGGAATCAAACACACTCCAGCTGGCAGTTACGCCGACCGCCCAGGTGTTATTCTCATCACCGGGGAAACTGCTGTCGCTCCAGCCGGAATTAGCCCCAGCGCTGACGGTGGGACGGTTGCCGCTTTTCGCAATACGGATTTCCTGCTGGGCGCTTTTGACCGCCAGCTGGGCTTGTTCAGCCTCCGGACGGTTGGTTAGGGCATAATCAATGCTATTCGCCAAAGTCAGATCATATTGCTGATATTTCAAATCGTCTTTAATGGACAATTCACTATTCAGCGGCAGGCCGATGACGTTATTTAGACTGGATACCGCCAGATCATAGGTATTCTGAGCCTTAATCAGGTTCTGCTGTTCATTGGCCAATTCAACTTCTGAACGCAGCACATCAGATTTAGCCACCGTACCGACCGCATACTGGGCCTGGACATTTTTCAGGTGGGCGGTCAGATTATCCACCGATTGACGGTTGACCTCAAGCAAATTGCGGGCCTGCAAAACGGCAAAATAACCGTTTGTGGCATCCAGCTTCAACTGCTGCCTGGTTTTTTCCACTTCCAGATCAGACGACTGAAAGCCTAATTTGGCCTGCTCAATCTGCCCTTCCAGATTGCCGCTGGTATAAATAGGCATGCTAAGCGAAACACCGTTGCTGAAGCTGTTGCCAACCCCAATTCCGGCTCCGCTATCCCGGCGCTGGCTGCTATGACTTAAATCGACAGACGGCAGCTTAGCGCTTTTCGCCTGATTGACTGCCCAGGCGGCTGTTTCTTTTTCAGCCTGCACTATTTTTATTGCCGGATTATTATTCAAAGCCATGGCAATGCTGTCCTCCAGCGATAATTCAACCGGGGCAGCAAATACTGCAGTTGTGCTCAATACAAAATAACCACCTGCCAGTAAACTGGCAATACGCTTGTTCCAGACTCTCTTTCCTGCCATTGTATTTCCTCCTCGATGAATGCAAATGAAACTTTGTTGACTATGTAGTCACTTCCATTTCATTATAGTATTTGCTTTTTCCAGTGTCAATAAAAAGCGTGTCGGATTTATGGTATTTAGCTTACTTAAAAATTGCGCCTGATGCCAATATAGGTATTGTTGTCCTCGTCTTTATTCATATTATTGGCCTGAGCCACCACAAATAGATCGGGCGCTAACCGATACTGTGTACGCAGCTTAACCCTTACATCATTAGGGTCATAAACATCCAAAGACAGTTTCAGCTGTTTCCCCAGGCTCGAATCAATGCCAACGCCGGCCTTACTGTCAATGATTCCGGCCCGGCCGGCCAGTTTATCGGTGCCTGTGCCAAACTGAAGATTGGTTTTAGAATCCTGGCCAATATCATTTACGCCGATGACGGCAAAATCCCGCGGTGAAGTATGAAGTCGCACCTCAGCGTTGGTGCTGTAATTGCCGGAGTCGGAATCATATAACATTTCAACGCCGGTCTCGGCCTTGATATCAGTCACTTTCGTCAACATCCGGTCGGCCTTGGCCGAAACTGAACGGGCGTTCTTCAGCGTTTCCTTAATGTTTTCGGCAGTAGCCGGATCGCTTACAATGCCCTCCAGCGCTGCAGCCATGTTTTCCACCCGGACGCTGGTGCTGTGAAGATTGCCAATGGTTTCCCGCAAGTCTCTGGCCGTCTGCCCATTGTTGTCCACCCCGTCAATCATCTTATCCACCCTGGCGGCCACAGACCGGAGACTGGCGGACATTACCTCCAGATTGCTTACCATTGCCTGGATATCGGCCTCATTATTTACCGCCATTCTGGCCATCGCTGCGCTCATAGCATTGAGATTAGCGGTAATTGCCCTGGTGTTGACCACACTTTCTTTGAGTGAAGCCTTAAACGTTTCATCGCCAAAAACTTCATTCAGCGAATTGACCAGCTTCTGCACATCATGCAGTACCTGATCGGCGGTCGCCACCATCTGATCCAGCCCCTGAATATTTTCGCCCCGCACGGTTGCGCCGGGCGCCAGCACGCCTGAAGGCTCCCGGGGCGGTGCAATATCAATATACTTTTCCCCCAGCAACCCATCAGTTCCAATGCTGAATCTGGCTGTTTCCGGAATTTTCGTTCCCGTATGAATCAGCATTGTCACCTGAACGCCGGACGGAATCATCTGTACTGCGTTTACTTTGCCGATATCAACGCCGGCATAACGTACAAGATTTCCTTCCTTCAGACCGTTGACCTGGTTAAATACAGCATGAACCGGATAGCCTTGATCGCGAAAAGCAAAGCCCCCCAAATGAATAATCATATAGGTCAGCAACGCTATTGCCACGATCGTAATTGAGCCAACTTTGGCCTCAGTGCTTAACATCCTGCTTTTAACCTCCTTCGCGCTATTAGACCTGGTTTTTTTTCGCCATGAATAAATTGCTGGACAATAGGATTGTCGGAACCTTTTATCTCTTCAACTGTGCCGATTGCAATTATTTGGCCGCCATAAATCATGGCGATCCGGTCGGCGATGTTAAAAGCGCTGGACATGTGATGGGTAACAACAACCGAGGTAACCCCCATAATCCGTTTGGTGCTGGTAATTAACCGGTCAATCTTGCCGGACATAATGGGGTCGAGTCCGGCTGTCGGCTCATCATACAGCACAATCTGGGGGTTGGCGGCAATCGCCCGGGCTAAGCTTACCCGTTTTTTCATGCCGCCCGACAACTCATTGGGCATGACGTTTTCCTTGCCAAACAAGCCTACCATCCGCAGTTTCCGATTGACCACTCTGGCAATTTCAGCTTCAGTCATAGTGGTGTGCTGACGCAAGCCAAAAGCAACGTTATCGCCGACACTCATTGAGTCGAATAAAGCGGAGTATTGGAACACCATTCCCATCCGCAGTCTGATCCGGTTAAGCTCGTCTTCAGACAAGCCGGCGGTTGCCTGCCCGTCAATCCAAATCTCCCCGCCGGTTGGTTTAATCAGACCGACAATCAGCCTGAGCAGCGTACTTTTGCCTGAACCGCTGGGTCCAATAATGACCATTGTCTCGCCGGCGGCGATCTCCAGATTGATGTTTTCCAAAATTTGTTTCCCCTGATAATTCATGCTGATATTAGAAAGTCTGATCATAGCCCACCTCTTAACGGTATAACAACAGTGATAAAAAGTAATTAGCGGCAAAAATAAGCATGATTGAACTGACAACCGAACCGGTCGTGGCCTTGCCTACACCTTCGGCCCCGCCCGGTGCATTGAGGCCTTTATAACAGCCGACAATTGCAATAATGCCGCCAAACACGGCGGCCTTGACCAAACCGCCGGTAACATCGTTGACTACCGCGAACACCTTAATTGACTGCAGAAAGGTAAACGAGCCAATGCCGGAATATACAGTGGCTACGAGATAGCCGCCAATTGTCCCGATCACATCGGCAAAGACCACCAGCAAAGGCAGCATGACCATACAGGCAATCAGGCGGGGAACAACCAGATAGGCAATCGGGCTGATTGCCATTACCCGCAGGGCGTCGATCTGCTCGGTAACCTTCATTGAACCTATTTCAGCGGTTATCGCCGCTCCCACCCGGCCGGCCACGACCACTCCGGTGAGCACCGGAGCCAATTCGCGGCCCATAGCAATGGCAATGATGCCGCCAACGGACGATTGTGCGCCATATTTGATAAATTCCTGGGCAATTTGCACTGTCATTACCATGCCGGTGAATAAAATGGTCAGCATGACAATCGGCAGGGAATCAGCCCCCAAATGAGACATCTGATGCAAGACATGCCGGGCGTTGGGCCGTCGCCGCCAGAGCGCCGGATCATTCAATAACAGAACGACTCTGCCGCATTTTTCCAGGCCGTGAATGACCCAGCGGCCAACTTTTTCCAGATAAGCTGCAAGCATTGTCCATCTCCTACTCATTATTTTATGAAAGCGGTGTAAATTTAAGATATTCAATATTTTCAGCCTGTTCCCTGCTTTATGGCCGGATTTTATCCTGCCATTATCTGCAAGCAGCGTCTAACCGTCAAATTCACCGAGGCAAAAATTCAGCCCCGGCCGCCGTAAGACCGGGGCTGGGGCTGGTTGGCGCTATACGCACAGTTTAAGGTTGACGATCTACTCGTTCAATTTTTGGATATTCAGTATCACCTGTGTATCGTTATCCACAATGTAATCCGTCGCAAAGCAGGTTTTGGCTTTCTCCTTCGCCAACGCCTGGGCTGCCGGGCTTTCCTCAGCCATAGGCAGCTGCTCCGGCTTAAGCTGCGAACCGGTCAAATTAGATTCGGGGCCGGCTGCTGCAGCGCCAGCCTGCTGTTGTACCTCGCCGGGATTGAATTCCATGATTTCCACAACAAGGTCATTGTTGCGGTCATGCTCCTGGAACTCCTTGAGAACATCGGCGAACGGTTTATTCCGGTCCTGGCCCTGCGTTAAATCAATGCCTTGCTGCTTTAGCAACAGCTGCGTCACCGGAACCAGTCCCCCGCCGCGCACGACCAGCATCAACGGGCCTTCAGGCTGATTCGGCGGCACCACAAAAGGAACCATCCTGGTCGTCGGCTCGCCGCGATAAGGTTTAAGTTTAACTGCCAAGGTGACCGTATCGCCAGGCTTGGCGGATGGGGTTACCGGATGGGCTTCAATAATGGATGCCGTCCGGCGTTCCTCGCTAACCACAATATTTACCTTGACATCCATAATTTCCACCGGATTGTAATTATTGTTGGACAGCAAACTCATGGCCTCAAAAAATTCAGCAACCGTAATCTCGCCAATGCTGGCGGGACTATAAAACATATTCTCTCTTTTGATTACTTCGCCCGGCATATCCCGGGCCATAATTTCGAAGCTGACTTTGGCGGTGCCGGCGCCGGCCCGGTCCATCGTTCTGTCAACGGCATTGAAAACCGCCGAAGCCGATAATGCCGGAGCCAATTGCTCATCATCCACGATCTGTACGGCAAAATCCTTGGTCTGGCCCAGCTGTTCATCGGTTACCTTAATCCGTACCGGCACAACGCTGGGATACTTGTTCAGCTGTCCAGCAATGCCGGCGCTGCGATCCTGATTAATTAACCCCAGTGCCTCACCGGTAGCGCCGACTTTAAAGCCGCTCTCCAAGGCGTCAACTGCGGTAAAAATATACGCATTTGTCAAAAAGTAGCTGGTATTGCCTTTACGTAAAAACGGATGGCCAAAAGCCAGCACTTTGTCATTTTCAACATAGGTAACCGTCCCCAGGGCGCTCAGGCTAAGATCGCCGCGAATTAATTCCAGGCCAACAGCGCTGCCTGGTTCAAGCGGCCCGAAGTCCGTTCCGTCCGGCATACCGCCAACGGCGTAAGGCACCATATTTAATGGTTTAAGTTTATCTGCCAGCATTTTTAAGGCCGGTTCGGTAAAACCAGCCGCCATTACCGGCGTGGCCATGGCCTCAAAATCGGCGCTGATATCGACCTGCTTAAACACCCGGTTGTTTTTGGGATCAGGCGCTTCCCAAAGCTTCAACATATCGCCAATTGGCGTAACCATGCCGATACGATGATCACTGAGCGGCCAGCCGTAAGCAATAGCGCCTGCCAGCTTGCCGTCAATATAGACCGGACTGCCGCTCATTCCCTGGACAATCCCGCCGGTGCGGTCAATTACATCGCCATATGTACGGACAAGAATCAAGTCTCCGGATGGTCCCTTGTTATTCATTATCCCTAATACCTCAACGCCAAATTCTTCAATTTTAGCGCCTGCAATCACAGTCTTGGCAATGCCCTGCATGCCGGGCTTAATCTGATTCACCGGTATAAAACCGGCGGCGGCCGCATTGCCGGCAGCAGCCGGAAACACCAGGAACACGATGAGCAGCGCCAGGAACTGCTTTACTAACTTTGACAAACAGACCATCCTCTCCCTCATTTACGCGTTGTTTCAATTCTTACTACAACAGCGCCGCTGCGAATGCTGTCGCCATTTTTAACCAAAACTTCTTTCACTATACCATCATTGGTAGCCCGCGCCGCCGGCTGACCACCGGTGATTGTGTCAATGCGAACCAGTATGTCGCCTTCCCGTACGGTTGCGCCGGCCGGCACTACCGATGTGACTTTACCTGACAATACTGCTTTCTGGTCAATGAGCGCATTGGCGGAAACCGTCCAAATGCCCAAAGCCGCAACCAGTACAAGTGTGATTACCAATATTGTTTTGCGATGAAGCATAATTAACACCCCCTGCTACCTTTAATTATACAGGATAAATGTCAATTGGCAAGTTTAATCGGCGATTCCGGCATTACGGTCAAGGCGCTGCCAACCCGCCGTTCACGCCGGTCGGAGGGCTTGTTGACAATCTTCCCATTAACTACCATCTCGCTGGAGCCGCCGCCGTCCAGGTTCATAGCCTGGACGGCACCGGCTTCCTGCATAAACAGGGCCAGCTCCAATAAGGAAAAGCCCATACTGCCATATTGGCGGCCATCAACAACCGCCAGCAAGATATGTCCGTCCTCGGTTATGCCCACTGCCGTCCGGGGCGCTCTGCCCCCGGCGACATCAGCGCCGAATTTTTCAATTTTCGTCGACAGATATACACTGTTATTTTTAACCAGCGCAGGCCCCGCGCCCACCACATGCAGGGTTTTATCCCAGACCGGCCCCAGTGTCTGAAAGACCCTGACCGTATCGCCAACCTGCAGCTTCGCCAGCTGATCAGCGGCTGCGCCGTGCGCCGACAGTACAATGCCGTCAGGTTCCAGGGGCGTGTTATTTACATGAATCGAAACGACTTTATCCTGTTTCACCACATACTCCGCCCCATATTGATTGGTATCCGTGGCCGGGCCATAATAGCTATTGTACACGACCAGACTGTCCTGGCCGCGTCTCTGATTGATACCGGCAACAGGAAAATTGGCGCCGTCAGGCAGTACTACGGTTCCCTCGTATTCAACCGGGCCAATGATCGCCTGACCATCCGGCATAATGCCCAAAGCCGTTCTGGCCAAGTCCCCGGTACTTACGATTGTGTGATTGATTTTGGTCAGACCCAGCAGTTCGCCATGTAAGCTGAAATAAGAAGCATTCACCGCGGCGACTGCCTTCGTGCGGTCAGCCATTGATTTTACTGTTTCCAGATTCACGATGGCATCGTTGGATAAAACCGGCTGGATAACCCAGCCGGATTTCGGCTCAATCTCCAGAAGATAAGCGGCAATCGGCCCTTCCGGCCGGCCGCGCAGCAGCGTGGTAAGCTTCACTCCGGGTGCAACCTCTTCCTGGACCTTCTGCTCATACTCCTTCATGACGTCGACAACCAGACGATTGGGTCCGGTTAAAGTAAACGCCTTATACAGTACCGCTCTATTCAGTTCGACAGCAATCTTAAGCCCGTCCGGCGAAGTACCGCCAAAAGTCAGGCGCTTGACCGCGGGATCGGAAAAAGTCATTGCCGGCAACACAGCCTGATCCACTTTGCCGGCAAATTCGATGACCAAAGCCGCCGGGTTCTCCGTCAGCGAAATTTTATAATCAGGCAGCTGATCCAGGTCAAATACCAAACGGACCGTCTGTGCTGTCTGGCTATAGCGGACCTGCTTGACCAGGGCCGCCGGCGCCGCCTCTGTTGCGGACACGGCAATAAGGAAAGTTACAAACAGCGCGAGCAAAATCTTTTTCATTATTTATATCCTCCGTTAAGGCCAAATTGGAAACAGCCTGCACCGCGACCGGCCGGCTGCCTGCGTGTTCCGCCCTATAAAGGCGAAAGCCAGGCTTTAGCGAGCCTGGCTTTTATTTTGCGCTCCGCTGGCTGCCGTTAGCTGACGGTAAAGCATATCAGCCAACCCCATTCCACCAGCTTGAGACATATTCTTAGTGGTTTCACTGTCCAGCATTGACTGCATGATGGCTTCACCTGAAGAATTGCCCGTCAGCCCCGACTTGGGTACAGTATCCCGCATTTTTGAGAGCAACAGATTAAGAAAGACGGCTTCCATATCCCGGCAGACCGCTTTCAGCTTGGCTGTATCCTGATCATCGCCTGCCGCGGCGGCAGCTTTAAGCTGAACGGCAAAATCACCGTCTGCCTGGCCTTGCCCCGAATTGAATTGATTCATCAAAAACTTTGTCCCAATAGAGTTTATTTGCATATGTTCATCACCTGCCGTCAGATAATCTGCAGATCGGCGTGCAGCGCCCCGGCTGCCTTAATCGCCTGCAGGATAGAAATAATATCGCGCGGGGTAGCGCCAACCGCATTCAACGAGTTGACCACATCGCTGACGTTGGCCGTCGCCGGCAATACAATGAGGCTGCCGGCCTCCTCTTCAACATCAAGCTCAGTATTGGTCGTCGTTTCGGTATTGCCGTAAGAGAACGGCGGCGGCTGAGATACGTCTGTTGTTTTGGTTATTTTAATATTCAGCCCGCCCTGAGCCACTGCAACTTCATCAATCGCCACATTGCCGCCCATCACAACCGTACCGGTCCGTTCGTTCACGATTACCCTGGCAATATTGTCGGGAGCCACGGCCAGTTCCTCCACCGCAGCAACAAAACCAACCACATTATTGCGGTACGCTCCCGGTATGCTGATTTCCACCGTACCGGGATCGCGGGCAATGGAAATACCGCCGAAACGATCGTCAATCGCATTACTGATCCTGCTGGCAGTGGTAAAATCAGGTTGATTTAATGACAGCCGGATGGTTCCTTCATTACTGAATTCCATCGGCACATCCTGTTCAACAATAGCGCCGTTCGGCGTAGTGCCTACGGTCGGAAAGTTTTTCTGCTGGCTGCCGCTGCGGCCGCCGGCAGCAAACCCGCCGGTGGACACCGCCCCCTGGGCTACCGCATAAACCTGCCCGTTGGCAGCCCGGAGCGGCGTCTGAATCAAAGTTCCGCCCTGCAGGCTTTTGGCATCACCGATCGAGGATACCGTGATATCAATGGTATCGCCCGGTTTGGCAAACGGCGGCAGTTGAGCGGTAACCACCGCCGCCGCGACATTTTTCATTTTCAGATCAGATATATCCCCAGCGGTTAATACAATACCAAAGGTTTTCAGCATATTGGCAATAGACTGAATGGTTTCCTGTATTTTATTGGAATCCCCGGTTCCAGCCAACCCCACAACCAAGCCATAGCCGACCAGCTGGTTGGAACGAACTCCCTGGACTTTGGCGACATCCTTGACCCGGCTAACGGCGAACGGCGCGGCGGCAACCGGCGCCAGCATGCCGCTGAGCAGCATAAGCACGGTAAAAAGGGCAACTAGATTACGCATAATAGCCTCCACTAAAACAAGAAATTGAATATTTGGGTCAGAATACCCTGACGTTGTTTATTGGCAAGCGGTCCTTTACCGTCAATTCTGAGCTGCGCATCAGCCACATAATTGGATAACACCGTATTGTCGGACATAATATCATACGGACGGACACTGCCGGTTATCGTAATTTTCTGTTCTTCACCATTCTGCTTGATGCTTTGCGTGCCGGAAACAATCAGATCGCCGTTTGGCTTGACCTCAGTAACCTGAACCGTAATTCTGCCGGTTACTTTATTCGTATTGTTAATTGACCCCTGCGCTTTAAAACTGTCACTGCTGCCGGCGCTGGCCTCAGCCAGGAATTTAAAAATTCCCACGCCGGCGTCGGCCCCCACATTCGCCGATTTATTGTTGCTGGCGTTGCCGGTGCGGCTGGCATTGGAAGTTTCATTGATAATAATGGTCAGCGAATCGCCAACCCCCTTGGCTTTAATATCACTGAACAAGCCGGCGGTCGCTGCAGTATCGGTCCAAAGGGAAGCGGCCAGTGCACCGGAAACCGGTCCGGCCATCATCAGCAGCACCAGCATGACGGCCAGTGCGGTTTTTCCCAACTGATTCATTTTGGCATCACTCTCCGTTATATATTATCCACCTGGACGGTTATTGCATCCAGCACTCTGGCGGAAAGAATTTTTTTTGATACAAAATTCTGAACGCGGATCATATCGCCGGCGCCGCCATCCTGCATCGCCTGTCCGGCGGTCTGGACTTCAATCCCGCCCACCCGGGCCAAAATCGTCACATGATTGCCGCGTTTCACCAATACCGGCTTTTCCAGACTGCGGTTGTTTACTATGGCCCCCGGCGTCAAAGAACGCCGGACCATTAAGCCCGCAACCCTGCCGATATCGGTAAAGTAGCCGGGGGACAATTTACTGGTATCCATCCGTTCATAACGTAAATCCTGCGGCAGCAGGATCTGATTCTTGTCAATCAGCTTGTCCGCTACCACCACCGACTGAAAGTACTTAACGTCAAAACTGACGTTCCGCCGGTTGTACAACTGATGATCAAGCATAATATTGATCCTGGCCACCGTCGGCGTAGTGTAACGAACCCCATAAGGCAGATCCACCGTCAGAAAGACGTCGCCCTGCGGCAGCGTGAGATCCGGGGCCGGAACCGCCAGGACAATCGATAAATCCGCCTCATTGAGGGACTGGCCGATCTTGTCTTTAATCGCCTCTATCGCAGCTGCTGTCAGCATGGCGCCGCTAAGCTTCTGCGACCCGGTAGTCACCTTGATTTTCGCCGGAACCTGCCAGACAATATCGCCGTACCTGGCGTCGGCCGAAGCCAGGCGCATTGTTAATAGTTTATCGGTCAGCACTAAGCTGCCGCCGGGCGGCGGGGCGCTGCCCAGAGTAAGCTGCGCCATACGCAGCACTTTATCCGAATCGGCTCCGGAGATTTCAGCAAGCTCGCCCAGAGTAATCAGCGGCCCCCGTACGACGGCTTCCTCGGCAACCGTTACGGTAATCGCCCCGGCCTGCGCCGCCATCGGGAATAGGTATAAACACAGCAGTAAAAAACAACAAAACAGTGCTTTTTTAACCATAGCTCCGCCTAGCGTTTTAAATTATTGGCCTGACTCAGCATGTCATCCGAAGTGGTAATCGCTTTGGAATTGGTCTCATAAGCTCTTTGCGCCACAATCATATTGACCATCTCTTCAACAACCTGAACATTGGACATTTCCAGATATTTCTGCACGAGCGTCCCTGCGCCGTCAGTTCCCGGATTAACAACCACCGGCGCACCGGAAGCCGCGGTTTCCCTGACCAGGTTCCGGCCGATATTCTCCAAACCGGCCGGGTTAATAAAGCGGGCCAGCTCAATCTGGCCGATTTCCTCAGGATCCTGGCCGGGCAGGCTTACCGACACCACACCTTCAGCCGATATGGTAAGATCCAGCGCTTCTTCGGGAACGGCAATCTCAGGATCCAGCGCATAACCTTCCGAAGTGACAAGCCGTCCGTTCTCATCTTTTTTAAAGGAACCGTCCCTGGTATAAGCAATCGTGCCGTCCGGCATGGCAATTTGAAAGAAACCGTCGCCTTCTATCGCAATATCATAAGAATTGCCGGTGCTTTGGAAACTGCCCTGGGTATAGATCTTTTGCGTCGCCACAAGCCGGGTGCCATGACCGATCTGAACGCCTGTCGGCAATTGGTTGTCAGGACCGGTGGTCGTGCCGGCCTGCCGTATGGTCTGATACATTAAGTCCTGAAAATCAGAACGGCTTTTTTTGAAGCCGGTAGTATTCACGTTTGCCAGATTATTGGAAACCACATCAAGATTAGACTGCTGAGCTGTCATGCCTGACGCCGCTGTCCAGAGTGAGCGCATCATAAATTTAGTACCTCCCGAATTTATGGTATTCAACTGTTTCCGTCATTCAACAGTTTAAGGCCTCCTGAGCGGTCCAGCCTTCTATCTATACATCGTACAAAAAGCGAAAAATATTAAGTTAATTTTTAGCGGTTTTTCTAAACCCTGCCAACCTCGTTAACCGCTTTGTCCAAAATTTGATCCTGAGACTGCACCGTCTTGGCATTGGCCTCATAAGTCCGGTAACTGTTGATCAAATTTACCATTTCAGCTACCACGTTTACATTGGCACCTTCTATGTGCCCCTGCAATACCCGCCCGGCCGCAGGCTGTGGCTGAAGGTCAGGCGCAGCGGCATACAGGCTTGAACCTTCCTTGGTCAGTTGCTGTTCGTCGGCAAAGCCCACGAGCTGCAGCTGATCGGCCGGCAGGTCATCAACCAGAATCTGGCCGGTTTCGGTCACTGTCATTGTATTGCCGTTAATCCGGACAGGCCCGTTCTGCCCCAGAACCCGGTTGCCGTCCTGGGTAACGAGATCGCCAACAACGTTTTTGGCAAAAGTGCCGTTGCGCGTATAACGGACTCCGGCCGGAGTTTCAACAGCAAAAAAACCCGGCCCCTCAATCGCCAGATCAAAGTCATTGCCAGTCTGGCGGGTTACACCCTGCGCCTGGATTGTGGCGATTTCATCAATCTGCGTGCCCCGTCCCAGGCTGCCGACAGCCTGGGTGTTGTTGCCGTCGTTGACCCGGTACAGCAGCATTTCGCCAAATTCGGTGTTGACCGCCACATCCTTTTTATAACCCGCAGTATTGACATTTGCCAGATTATTGGCGGTAGCATCCGTCCGGATGGTTTCGGCGATCATGCCGGAAGCTCCGGTATACAGTCCACGAATCATAGTAGGCCTCCTAAAAATTATAGTCGTTGCAGCCCTGCCCCGTGAGGCTCAGGCAATGCTGCTTTTTTTCAAGGTTGTCAGGCTGTCCTCAATATTTTCCAGGGAATCCAGGGCTTTTCCCGTTCCTAAAGCCACACAGGAAAGCGGATCGTCCGCCAGATAGGTGGGAATGCCGGTCTCTTCCTTAATCAGCCGGTCCAGGCCATGCAGCAGGGAACCGCCGCCGGTCATAACAATGCCGCGATCCATAATGTCGGACGACAATTCAGGCGGTGTGTTTTCCAACACCGCTTTAACGCAATGCACGATCAGCGACACCGTCTCATGCAAGGCTTCTCTTGTTTCAGCTGAAGTAATTCGAACAGTTTTCGGCAAACCGGATAACAAATCGCGGCCGCGGATTTCCAGCTTTTCGTCACGGCCGTTCGGATAGGCCGTGCCGATTTTCACTTTAATTTCCTCAGCCGTCCGCTCACCAATCATCATATTGTATTCCTTTTTCACAAACCGGACCAGAGCTTCATCAAATTTGTCGCCGCCAATTCTCAGTGACTCGCTGACAACGATGCCGCCCAGACTGAGCACCGCCACATCAGTGGTGCCGCCGCCAATATCAACAACCATTGCGCCGCAGGGCTCGGAAATTTCCAAGCCGGCGCCCAATGCCGCGGCCAGAGGTTCCTCGATCAGATAAGTTTTTCTGGCGCCGGCCTGAACCGCCGCTTCCAGTACCGCTCTTTTCTCCACGGTAGTCACGCCTGACGGTATGCAAATCATAATCCGCGGCTTAAAAAAGAAACTCTTGCCGGCCACCTTTTCAATAAAGTGGCGCAGCATGCTTTCCGTTGTGTCGTAATCGGCAATTACGCCTTCCCTTAGCGGTCTGATGGCAATAATATTGCCAGGCGTACGTCCCAGCATCCGGCGCGCTTCCTCGCCGATTGCCAGTACCCGGTTGGTATCCCGGTCAATGGCCACAACCGACGGCTCACTCAGCACAATCCCCTTACCTTTTATATAGACCAGAACATTGGCGGTACCTAAATCCACCCCGATATCCATTGACATCCCAAACATCCAGAATCCCCTCTCCCCAACTTCCCCTGCCCTGATTGTCCCATTTTTCAACCCTAAAAAAACGGCTGTCGCCGCTTTTTCGGGTAAGTCCCCAAATCCTATGCAGCTCACTCATAACGTTAAACTTCTTTGCAAAAGCCCATAACAATATTTGGAGTAAAGATTCTACATTTTACAATAAAATCCTTTATTATTCATCATTTTCTTTTGGCTCTTTGTATTTTTTCCGCGTGGCCTCCCCGCCCCGGATATGGCGTTCAGCTTTGTTTTGCTCCAGTACCGTCCTAACCTTTGTTGCCAAACGTTTATTTATCAGCGGCAGCCGCTCAATCATGTCTTTGTGTACGGTGCTTTTACTAACGCCGAAAACTGCAGCCGCCTGCCGTACGGTGTCCTTGCTTTCTAAAATATGATTGCAAATGTCCAATACCCTTTTGCGGATATAATCTTTCATTTTTTTGCTTCCCCCTCGCCCCCGTTTGCTAACATGTATATGCGGACAACAGAGAAAGCATACCATTTAGATTGTCTGGCAAAAGCAGTGGAACTTCAGTGTACGGGCAGGCGGCAATGGCGTTATGCTCCCTTTAGACAATGAAAGCAGGGCCGTTCAGCGATAAACTGACCGGCCCTGCCGCCAATTTTATATGTTTTTACCGGCCTGTTCGCGGCTCAGCTGCTTACTCATATTTCAGCGCATCAATCGGATGCAAGCAAGATGCCTTATGGGCGGGATAGTAGCCAAACCCGATTCCGACGGCCGCCGAGAAGACGAAGGCCAGCAGAATGGAGGCAGCGGTAAATACCGGCGGAGCTTCGGTAAAGGAGGCCAGCATATAGCCGGAAAATACGCCCAGGATAATTCCGAGCAAGCCGCCAAGCATGGACAAGACCGTCGCCTCCAGCAAAAACTGCAGCCGGATGTCTCTCGCCTGAGCGCCGACAGCCATCCGTATTCCGATCTCCCGGGTACGCTCCGATACAGATACCAGCATGATATTCATAATGCCGATACCGCCCACCACGAGGGATATAAACGCGATTGAGCCAAGCAGCATCGACATGATGGCCGTTGTCTTACGCCGCGCCTCCAGAAACTGACTGATATTTCTTACCGCAAAATCATCGGTTTCCCCGGCTTTAATTCTATGCCGTTCGCGCAACAGGGACTCGGTCTCGTTCTGGATAAACTGGAGTGAATTCATGGAAAGGCCTTTGATAAAAATCATGTGGATCCGTCCCGGCGTGTTCCAGCGAACAAGACGGCTTTGGGCGGCAGTTACCGGAACCAGGACGAAATCGTCCCGGTCCTCGCCCATGTTGCTTTGCCCCTTGGCGTCGAACACCCCGGCAACCGTAAACGGCACTCGATTAATCCGGATCATTTTGCCCAGCGGATCTTCATTAAAGAAGATCTTATCAGCAACCGTCTGCCCAATCATCACCACTTTGGCCGCCTGCCGCACATCACTGTCATTTAAGTTCCGGCCCTTGGCAATTGTCCTGTCCTGCACAGTGGCATAGGCCGAACTGCTGCCGGTCAGGCGGGTGCTCCAGTTGGCGTTGCCATAAATCAGCGTAACAGTGGTCTCAATCACAGGAGCGACCGCTTCAATGCCCGATACTTCACGCTCTATCGCATCCGCATCGGCCAAGGTAAGATGACGGGTGTTGCCTCGGGAAGACATGGCCGAACGATCAGGAAATACAATAATAAAATTACTGCCAAATGACGCAATCTGCTCATCAATGCTTTTATTCGCGCCCTGCCCGACGGCAAATGCCGCAATCACGGCCGCTACGCCGATGATGATGCCGAGCGCCGTCAGCATAGACCTCAGCTTGTTTCTATACAGGGCCCGTATAGCGGTTCTGACTATCTCCAGTGTAGAAATCATGGCTGGTTTGACCTTTCATCATTCATAATTCTGCCATCCCTAAAATGAACAAGCCGGTTTGCATAGGCCGCCACATCCAGTTCATGGGTAACCAAAATAATGGTGATGCCCATTTCCCGGTTTAATTTGACAAATAAATTCATAATTTCGTCGCTGGTCTTGGAATCCAGATTTCCCGTCGGTTCATCAGCCATCAGCAGCGGAGCTTTATTCACAATGCCGCGGGCAATCGCTACCCGCTGCTGCTGACCGCCCGACAACTGCGCCGGCTCATGATACAACCGGTTTGACAACCCCATCAGGGCAAGCGCTTCAATCGCTCTTTCGCGCCGTTCCTTTTGCGGTACGCCCGCATATAAGAGCGGCAGTTCCACGTTCTCCAGCGCGCTGGTCTTAGGCAGCAGGTTGAAGCCCTGAAACACAAAGCCGATTTTCCGATTGCGGATTCCGGCCAGCGCCTCGGGAGCGAGGCTGGCTGTGTCTTGTCCATCAAGCCAGTACTCCCCCGAACTCGGTTTATCGAGACACCCCAGCAAATTCATCGTTGTGGACTTTCCTGAGCCTGAAGGACCCATCATCGCCAGGAACTCGCCTTTGGCAACAGACAGGTTAATGCCGTGAAGAATTTCCACCTCTTCCTCATCCAGCTTAAAGCTCTTGCGGATATCTTTCAGCACAACTAATGACATATTACTTACCTTCTTTTTCCACAAGAATGCCTGTAATCACCGCTTCGCCCTCACTCAGGCCTGACAGAATTTCCGTATACTGGCCATCGGTAATCCCTCTCTCCACTTCTTTCTTCACAATATCCTTCTTTTCCAGCGTATAGAGCGCAGGCCCAGACACTGCCGCCACCGTAGGCTGCCCGAAAGAGCGCTGGTCAACTGGAGCCGCCGCATTAAGATCAACCGGTTTAAACCGGAATGCGGCGTTCGGCACCATCAGGATGTTTTCTTTTTGCTGAACAATCAAAGATACGTTGGCCGTCATACCGGGAAGCAATATCCCTTCGTCATTGGCTACGGTGACAATCACCGCATAGCTGACCACATTGTCCTTCGTTTCAGGGGCAAGACGAATCTGCGTTACCTCGCCAAAGAACTTTTCATTTGTGTACGCATCAACGGTAAATTCCGCCTTCTGCCCCTGCTTAATCCCGCCGATATCCGCTTCGTCCACATTGACTTCAACCCTCATCTGCTTTAAATCTCTGGCAATTTTTGCAATGCTGGGCGTTGCGTAGCTTGCCGCAACAGTTTGTCCCTGCTCGACCAGCTTAGCAACAACAACACCGTCAACCGGCGAATAAATCCTGGTATACCCCAGATTAATCTTGGCCCGCGCCAGTGCAGCCTCCGATTGCTTTATCCGCGCTTGGGCAGACGCTACCTGCGCTTGGGCGGTAAGATAAATGCTTTCGTCCAGATCGACTTCGGTTTTTGCAATCATCTCCTGAGCCGCCAGTTTTCTCGTCCGTTCAAGATCTTTACCGGCTTTGGCCAGCAGTGCCCGATAGTTCATCAAATCAGCTTTAGCGGCAAGCAGATTGGCCTCAGCCTGCTCCACCTCGGTTTCGTGCGTGGCTGAGTCAATTTCCGCAATCAGTTGACCCTGTTTTACACTGCTGTTATAATCAATGTAAATTTTTGTAACCGTACCGGAGATTTGTGTTCCCACATCAACTGTCTCGACAGCATCCAGCGACCCGGTCGCCTGGATGACGGAACGGATACTGCCGCGGTGGGCTTCCGCCGTTTTATAGTGTATTTCCTCCCCGCCGCTTCCCGTTGTCAGAACATAGCCGATACCAGCCAAAACGACTGCCAGCCCCAGTACGGTCCGTTTATATCGCAATACTGTTTTAACATCAAAAGTCATTCATCAATCCCCCATCGCTTACTCCTGGCTCAACAATCCGGCAAAGGCCTTAATCAGCTGCCGCTTTGCTCAAAATGAAAGGCAGCAACATTCTCCCGTTGCTCCCTGACAAACGAAACGCGAATAATTTCCCCGCTTGTCAATTGCATAGTATATTACAGATTGATGTAAAAATCAACCAAAATTCTCTAATCAAAATGCTAGTACTAGTACCCTATCAGGTACCAGGCGCATAAAAAAAGTGAGCCGCGGCTCACTTGAGAGGAATTATTTCAGTAAATTCCGGGGATCGATATATTGCTCATCCGCTTTAACCGTAAGGTGCAGATGAGTGTATGGTTCTGCAGCGCAGGCCCCCACAGTGCCAAGCTGGTCACCCTGATTGACGTAACTGCCTTTTTTTAAGCTAACATTCATTGTATCCAGCGATCCGTAGCTGATGGTATATTCCCCGCTGGCAATCACGATGGTCAGCCCGGTTTTATTGTCGGTGTAAATATCGGCAATACGCCCGCCGAGCATGGCCTGGACAAAGGTACCGTCAGCGGCGCTGATATCCAGTCCGGGATGATAACGCCAGTCATGAAAGACCGGATGAAGCTGCCAGCCAAATTCGCGGCTGATCTCCCCCTTGACCGGCCATTGGGGTTTCCGGGGTTTAGCTGCGGCAGGCACTGGCTGTTGCCGCCGGTCGGCCTGCGCTGTTGACTCAACTGGCGGTCTTATCGAATCAGTCCCGGCCGCCGCAGGGTCGGCAATCGGACTGGCAAGGCTTTCCGCTCCCGGCTGCTCTAAGCCGTCCGCATACCCGGCGGGCTGCTCGACAGCCGTTTGCTGTAAGCTGATAACCACCGAAGATAATAACGTCCCGGCGATGATTAATAAACCACAAGCCAGATAAACCGGTTTTGGCTTCACCCATCCGGGAGCTAAGAGTTCCTGAATCTTTTTACGCAAAAAAATAATCGGCCTAAGGTTGCCAGGCATTTTCATCACCTCGCTACCATTATGCCCATTATTACACAGGGTCAGTCATTCGTGTCTTGCGCCGCCTAAACATCCGGTCAAGAACCTGAAATATTTTTAATCGTCACACCGGTATAGTAGTAATGAATGATATCCCGGTAATTCCGGCCCTCTTTGGCCATACCATTAGCGCCATACTGACACATGCCGACGCCATGACCATAACCGGTGGTTTTAACCACAAGCTGATCGCCTTTCAGTTCCGCCGAAAAGTTCGCAGAGCGCAGCTCCAGCTTATCCCGCAGCGCCAAACCGCTGAAGGTTTTGTTGCCGACCCGGATCTGGTCAACCCGGCCCGAGTCCGTATAGCTTAAAATCCGGATACTGCTGTTGTCGCCGCTTTGCCCGGCGGCTACCACACCGGCGTCGGCGCCCAGCCGCTGTTCAATCTCGCTTAAGGCAAACGCTTTGGTTTCGCTATACCTTGGCGAGGCCTGATCCCAGCGGCAGGCCACACTCTGCAGGTAGGGATACTCAAACCCCCAGACTTCTTTAGCGCTCGCCGTCTTCTCCCCGCTGGTTGAATGAAACAAGGAATTGATTGGCTCATCATGATACGTAATGATCTCGCCTCTGGTTGCTTCAACCGCCTGGGTAATTTTCTTCCAATATTGCTCATAAAGGAAAGGGCCCCAGCGCTCTCTCAGTTTATGCTGATCCTGCCAGGCCTGGCTTTGTTTATGATCCGAGCTAACGTCAGCTCCCGGCTTATCCGGTAAGCCGCTGCCGCCAAAGGCAATCATGTTTTTTATCGCGTATGTCCGGGCGGCCAACGCCTGCGCTTTGAGCGCCTCAGGCGCAAATTCAGCCGGCATCTCGGCGGCAACCACGCCTTTTACATATTCCTCCAGACTCATGCTGACAATCCGGTCCTGTTCATGCAGGTAAACATGAATGGCTATGTCCTCTTTTTTCATGCCCTGATTGCTGCTCCTTTCCTTGCCTGTACCGGAAATATCAATACCGACTATCATGATCGGCAGAACTATTACCATGATAATAACCAGCGACACGGCAACCGCCAGTAGTTTCTTCACAACCGCCCCTCCCTATCCTCCGGCTCAGCCATTACCATAATATGCGAAGGAAGGAAAAAGTATGATTATCATAAAACAGGCGGCCTGACGGCCGCCTGTTTAGTGCTAGTACCGTATCAGGCACTAGCTTATTCTGCTGATGTCAGCACCGATACTGCATAATTTATCTACAAGTCCTTCGTACCCACGGTCAATATGATGAATATAGCCAATCTGAGTTTCCCCTTCGGCAACCAGACCGGCCAGCACCATTGCCGCTCCAGCCCGCAAATCGGTTGCTTTAACCGGACACCCCGTAAGGCGGGCTACACCCTCCACCACTGCGCTGCGTCCTTCAATCTTGATATTTGCGCCCATTCGTTTTAGTTCGTCAACATGCATAAACCGGTTTTCAAAAACCGTCTCACTGACGATGCTGGTTCCCTGCGCAATGGTCAGCATCGCCATAAACTGAGCCTGCATATCGGTCGGAAAACCCGGGTAAGGCAAGGTCTTGATATCAACAGCCCGGATTGCGCCATTGCCTTTTACCCGCACGCCATTGATATCCTCCTCAATGTACACACCGGCCTCTTTAAGTTTAGCCGCAACCGGCTTTAAATGTTCAATAAGTGCATTTTCAATATAAACATCGCCATTGGTCATTGCCGCCGCCACCATATACGTACCGGCTTCCACCCGGTCAGGAATAATGGTGTAATCAGAGCCTTTAAGCTCGCGGACCCCTTCAATTTTAATGACGTTTGTTCCTGCACCGCGAATATTCGCGCCCATAACGTTAAGGTAATTCGCCAAATCGACTATTTCCGGTTCATGCGCAGGATTTTCCAGAATCGTTTGACCTTGGGCCATCGACGCAGCCATCATAATATTTTCCGTCGCCCCCACACTGGGAAAATCAAGATAAATCCGGGCGCCGGTTAAACCCTGCGGGGCTTTGGCCTCAATATAACCGTGCCCGATATCAATTTGCGCCCCCAGGGCTTCAAACCCTTTGAGATGTAAATCAATGGGGCGGGTGCCGATCGCACAGCCGCCCGGCAAAGAAATTTTGGCCAGGCCGCGCCTTGCCAGCAACGGCCCCATAATTAAAAATGAGGCTCTCATTTTACGGACAAGCTCATACGGCGCTTCACAGGTACTGATCTGCGTACTGTCAATACTTAGTGTATTCGGGCTATTGGTTGCCACCGGCACTCCCAGATGCTGCAATACTTCAGAAATTGTGCGTACATCTTCCAGATCCGGCACTTCCTCTAAAGTACTGGGGGTTTGTCCCAGCAGAGCGGCGGCAATGATTGGCAGTACTGCATTTTTGGCGCCGCTGATCTTGATTGTTCCGTTTAGTTGTCTGCCGCCATTGATTACTAGCTTTTCCATAAGATCCTCCCAAAACTACTGGCATGTTAACAAAGCTCCAAAAAGCGCTGCAATAAAAACAGACGCCAGACCAGCAAGGCACTAGTGCCTTGGCACAGTTAGATGTTAGTTTTAGACGACATAGATTTTTTCGTCCTGCGAGGCGAAGGAGCCGCACAGATCGAGAATCTGTAAGGCGACGATAAAGAAAACACGGTTTGTACCGAGCGCAGCTCAGCGAAGGCAGAAACCGTTGTTGCCCTTATGCCGTTACGGCCAACGAAGCAGGGCGAAAAAAAGGCGGGTTGTCTAACCTAATATTTGACTGGGTCAAGGTACTAGTGCTACCAACCCTGAATTCTACAATTCCTGACGGCCGATTTTCCGTAATACTGCGTTGTAAGTCAATCGGCATACGCCCGGTATGCCTCATTCCGCCGCCTTGGCTTTCAAAAAATCGTCTCGCCACTTGCAGGCTGGCGCAGTACTAGACAAAAAACGTTTCTTATAAGCTTATTATGTGCAAATACTGCTTGGTTTTAATACTCAATTGTAATCACCGGCGAACCAATTATTACATATGTCCGGTTGTCATAGGGACTGTAACGCATGGCCGCATTCACATTGATCCGGCGGTCGCCAATGTTCAACCCTTTGTCTAGCATGGGACTAAAGCCGGTGAAACTGCTGTACTGAGCACTGGAAGTTGAACTAATCAAATCGGCATTAAGTACCGCAAAAGCATCCCCAAGCCGCTTGTCCCAATCATCCTTCACTAGTTTACCATCAAGCCATCCCACCAGGCAAGTGCTAATCTGCGGGCTTCCAGCAAAAGCAGTGATTATTTTGCTGATTTTAGCGCTTGATTCTGTAGCGGCCTGTGCATCCTGAGTCTTCAGCTCAATATTTACCGCCAAATACACCTCGGCCGGCCGGCCATCGCCAGCCGGCCGCAGCTGTTCGGCAATAACCGCAACCTGGCGGTCACTTGCAACGGCGACCGCCCGGACCGCCTGCTGGCGGCGGCTGACAGCAACGGTCAGTTCATACTCCTCCCCGGTAAAGCCCAATTCCAGCATCGCCTGTTTTGTTATCCCTATCAACTCAGTCTCACCGGTTTGCGCTGCCGGTAATTTGGCCCAGCCGTTCACACTGATTTCACCCAGTTCAGCGCCAGTGGCCTGCATTGCAGCCGCCAGCGGCTGCGTTATTGTCACCGGTACGTTTTCAGCGCGGCCAAGGTTAACGGCCATTAACAGCACCGTGATTAACAATAATTTTTTACCTAAATAGTTCATGATTTACGCCCCTTAATAATGACTGCTCTATTTTCATTCTTGCCATTTTCTAGGGGTGCTATACAATGAAATTTGTGGGTAAATGCTTAACCGGCAAAATACACGATAGACGCAAAAGAGACAAAAAAACAGCGCGAAATTATCGCGCTGAACCATGATTTCGTGAACCCTGCACTGCGGTTCCATCCGTTACGTTTCACTGGCTGCTTTGACGGGACACAGTCAGCCGGAGCATCGCCCGCTGAAGAGCGGCTTCCGCCCGGGCTGCATCAATTTTATGCTTGGCATCTGTTGATCCTTTCAGCCGCGCCTCAGCCCGGGCCTTGGCTTCCTTAGCCCGGTTGATGTCTATTTCCTCCGGCAGTTCGGCGCACGCCGCCAGTACCGTGACTTTTTCCGGCTGGACTTCAATAAAGCCGCTGCTAACGGCGATCGGCAACTCGCCCTCATCATTCAGCAGGCGCAGCGGCCAAATCTGGAGTCCGGCGACTAAAGGCGCATGGCCTGGCAGAATGCCGATATCCCCGGTGGTAGTCCGGGCAATGACCATATCGACATCGGCCGAGTAGACCAGTCGTTCAGGGGAAACAATGTCAAGCCTTATCTTTTTAGCCACTTGTTATTCCCCCTTCATTTTGCGCGCCTTTTCCACCACTTCATCAATTGTTCCGGCCATAAAGAAAGCTGACTCAGGCAGTTCATCATGCTTACCGCTTAAAATCTCTTTAAATCCGCGAATGGTTTCTTTCAACGGCACATACTTGCCGGGGGTTCCGGTAAAAGCCTCGGCGACGAAAAACGGTTGACTTAAAAACCGTTGTATCTTCCGGGCCCTGGTTACAACAATCCGATCCTCATCCGACAGTTCCTCCATGCCCAGGATAGCAATGATATCCTGTAACTCCTTATAGCGCTGCAACACTTCCTGTACGCCGCGCGCCACTTGATAATGCTCCTCGCCAATAATGTTGGGGTCAACAATTCTGGAGGTCGAATCCAGCGGATCAACCGCGGGATAAATACCCAGTTCGGCAATCTGCCGCGACAATACTGTTGTTGCATCCAGATGGGCAAAGGTTGCGGCTGGCGCCGGGTCAGTCAAATCATCGGCCGGAACGTAAACCGCCTGAACTGATGTAATGGAACCTTTTTTGGTTGAAGTGATGCGCTCCTGCAGCGCCCCGACATCGGTCGACAGGGTGGGCTGGTAACCAACAGCCGACGGCATCCGCCCGAGCAGCGCCGAAACTTCCGATCCTGCCTGAATAAAACGGAAGATATTGTCAACAAATAACAAAACATCCTGTCCGCCCACATCACGGAAATATTCCGCCATGGTCAGCCCCGTCAGAGCGACCCGCATCCGCGCGCCTGGCGGTTCGTTCATCTGTCCGTAAACCAGCGCTGTCTTCTCGATAACGCCTGACTCCTTCATTTCCGTCCACAGGTCATTACCCTCGCGCGTCCGCTCGCCAACACCGGCGAAAACCGAAAAGCCGCCATGCTCAGTGGCTATATTGCGGATAAGCTCCATAATCAATACGGTTTTACCAACACCGGCTCCGCCAAACAAACCGATTTTACCGCCCCGCGAATAAGGAGCAATTAAATCAACAACCTTGATCCCGGTTTCCAGGATTTCGGTAGACGTATCCTGATCTTCAAAACTGGGCGCCGGACGATGTATCGGCCAATAATCCTCCCCGTTAACCGGAGTTGCGTTATTGTCCACCGTCTGGCCTAAAACATTAAATATTCGCCCCAGGGTTTCCCGCCCTACCGGAACTTTGATTGGCGAACCGGTATCTGTCGCCTGCATGCCTCTGGTCAGGCCGTCGGTAGAAGACATCGCCACGCACCGGACATTATTATCACCCAAATGCTGCATGACCTCAACTGTCAGCTGAATGGATACTTCTCCTGACTGGCCCTCAATCCGAATGGCATTATAAATGGCCGGAAGCTGTTCCGGGGGGAATTCAATATCTACAACAGGTCCGATAACCTGAACTACTTTGCCTAAGTTCATTTGGTCCCCTCCTTACTTCAAGGCCTCAGCACCGCCCACAATCTCGGTAATTTCACGAGTAATGGTCGCCTGACGCACTTTATTATAGTTCAAAATAAGTTTGGCAATTAACTCTTCGGCATTATCGGTAGCCGCCCCCATAGCCGTCATTCTTGATCCCAGCTCACTGGCCGCAGCCTGCAGCAAAGCCCCATATACCATAGTTTCCAGGTACTTAGGAAGCAACAGGCCTAATACCGCCTCCGGCGATGGCTCAAACAGATAATCGGTCACAGCCGGATCTGTTGACTGACCGATATCCAGCGGGAGAAGTCTGGTGACAGCAGGCTTTAGATGAATGGGCGAAAAGAATTGCGTATACACCAGATAAATTTCGTCGCAATCGCCATTCTGAAAGCGCTGCGCCAAATCGCGGGCAATCACTCTGGCGTTATCATAGGCCGGCTTTTCGCTAAAGCCGGTGTACTCGGCATCAATGGCATAACCCCGGCGCCTGAAATAATCCCTGGTTTTACGGCCAACGGCCATAATGCCGGTTGTATTTTTATCGGTAATCCTTGGTGTCAGCTCTTTAAAGACATTGCTGGCATAAGCCCCGGCCAGGCCCTTGTCCGAACTCAGCACCAAATATACCGTCCGCTTGACCGCGCGCACTTCCAGCAAAGGATGAGCGATCTCTGCGGTATGAGCGGCAACACTGGCCAATACCTGCTGGACTTTTTCCGTATAGGGCTTGCTGGCTGTAGCCTTTTCCTGCGCCCGGCGCAGCCGGGCGGCGGCGACCATTTTCATGGCTTTGGTAATTTGTTGAATACTCTTAACACTTTTAATCCGGCGGCGAATGTCCTGTGCACTAGGCATTTACATCACCTCTCAGCCGCTGATGCTTGATTGTCATAGGAAAGGAAAGTATCTTTAAATTCTTTGATTGCTTTTTTCAGCGCAGCTTCGGTTTCACTGTCCAGCACTTTCTTTTCCCGAATGCTTTTGCCGATTTCGGCATAGTTAGACCGGATAAATTTCAAGTAATCCTGGCCAAATTTTACAATTCGGCCGACTTCAACATCGTCCAGATAGCCGTTGGCGGCAGTATACAAGATCATGACCTGATCTTCAACCGCAATTGGCGAATACTGGGGCTGCTTTAACACCTCAACCGTCCGTTCACCACGATCCAGCAAGGCTTTGGTATCTTTATCCAGATCCGAACCAAACTGGGCAAAAGCCGCCAGTTCGCGATACTGGGCCAAGTCCAGCCGCAGCCGGCCGGCCACTTGTTTCATGGCTTTAATTTGCGCTGAACCACCGACCCGGGACACGGAGAGACCGGCGTTAATGGCCGGGCGAACTCCGGCATAAAAGGCCTCGCTTTCGAGAATGATCTGGCCATCCGTAATCGATATGACGTTGGTGGGAATATAGGCCGAAACATCACCGGCCAGCGTCTCGATAATCGGCAAAGCCGTAATTGATCCGCCGCCCAGCTCGGCCGACAGTTTGGCGGCCCGCTCCAGCAAACGTGAATGCAAGTAAAATACATCCCCGGGATAAGCTTCACGGCCTGGGGGCCGTCTTAACAGCAGCGACATTGCCCGGTAAGCCATCGCATGTTTGGATAAATCGTCATACACACATAAGGCATGACCGCCTTTATACATAAAGTACTCGGCAAGCGCCACACCGGCATAAGGAGCCAAATATTGCAGCGGCGCACTGTCGGAAGCCGAGGCGGCGACAATGATGGTATAATCCATCGCACCGTGGGCTTCCAGGGTTTTAACCACCCGGGCCACAGTTGACGCCTTTTGTCCGATGGCCACATACACGCAAACAACGCCCTGGCCTTTTTGATTGATAATCGTATCAATTGCAATAGCCGTTTTGCCTGTACCCCTGTCGCCGATAATCAGTTCACGCTGGCCGCGGCCGATCGGCACCAGGGCATCAATTGCCTGCAGACCGGTTTGCAGCGGTTCAGCGACCAACTGCCGGTCGGCAATTCCCGGCGCATTATATTCAACAGGGCGGGTTTCACTGGTATCGATCGGGCCTTTGCCGTCAATCGGCTGTCCCATTGCATTGACTACCCGGCCAACCATGGCTTCACCCACCGGCACCTGCATAATGCGGCCGGTCCGCCGGACAGTATCGCCTTCTTTAATCTCAATTTCGCCGCCCAGCAAAACGGCGCCAACATTGTCTTTGTCTAAATTGAGCACCAAACCGAAAACATCATGGGGAAACTCCAGTAATTCACCGGACATTGCTTTTTCCAGTCCATGAATACGGGCAATACCATCGCCAACTTCAATAACAGTGCCAATCTCATCGACATTAAGCTCAATCTTATAATTTTCAATTTGCTGTTTGATAATCGACGTTATTTCCTCTGGCCTGATTTTCATATGTAGCATTTCACCCCACTCTTAGTACCAAACCTTTTTCCCCGGCGGCAGGTAAGCATCAAACTGCCGTCTGTTCCCGCGCCGCCAGGACTGTTTTTAGTGATTGCAGTTGGCGTACCAAACTGGCATCGATTAATTTTCCACCCAATTTGACGATAACGCCACCCAGTATTTGCTCGTCAATAGCCGGTTTCAACACAATCCTGCTGCCGGTAACCTGGCTGAGCTTGTCGGCCAGCAGCCTGCTCTGCTCCGGCGTTAGCGGTTTAACGGTAATCACTTCAGCCACAGTGATGTTACGGGCCTTGTTGGCGATATCCACGTATTGCCGGACAATGGCCGGCAATATGGTTTCCCGGCCCTTATCGATCAGCAAAAGTAAAAAGTTGCTGACAAAGTCAGTCAACTCACCTGCGAATATTTTGGTCATTGTATCCTTCTTGGCCTGCGGTGGAACGAGCGGGTGCTCAAGGAACCCCCGCAGGTCAGGATGAGCGGCAACCGCAGTAGTTACCAGCTCCAGCTGGGCTTGAACCGCATCAAGCATCTTTCGTTGTACGGCCAGCTCATAGATGGCCTGGGCGTAAGTTTGCGCGAGCTGACTTAGCATGGCAGACCACCTATCTTCTCGCTGTCAAGCTCATTAATAAACTCATTTACCAACTTGGCGTTGGCTTTTTCGTCCAGGTTCTGGGCAATAATTTTGGCGGCTGCGGCCACCGCCAGGGAAGCCAGCTCGCCCTTAAATTCCAGCATTGCCTGTTCCCGCTCACGGCCAATTTCTTCCTGCGCTTTTTGCAGCAAACGGCTGCTTTCAGCCTGAGCCTCCCGTAAAATTTCCTCTTTGGTTTGCTCGGCCAGCGTGGTGGCTTTTTCCACAATTGCCTGCGCCTGGGCGCGGGCAGTTGCCAATTGGTTCAGATAGTCCTGTTTTAATTGTTCGGCAGCCAACCGGTCCTGTTCGGCAGTATCCAGACTTGTCTGGATTTTCGACTGACGTTCAGCTAAAATCTTCATTAACGGCTTATAAGCAAACTTGCCTAGAATTGCCACCAGCAGCAGGAAATTTATAATTTGCGCAAAAAGTGTCGCATTTAAATCAATCAAACGAGGCCCCTCCTCTTTCGGCGCGTATCAGGGAAGCGGCTGGCTTGCGGTAAACCGGCGGCCAGTCGCTCAATTACGCAGCATTTACTTAAATGAACGGGTTAGCAAATACCAAAACAATAGCAATAACGGCAGCGATAATCGGAATAGCCTCAATCAAACCGACCGAGATCAGCATGTGCACCAAAATAGTTCCTTTGGCTTCCGGCTGTCTGGCGATCCCTTCAATGGCTTTGGAAGTTACGTTACCGTTGGCGATACTGGCTCCGATGGCAGCCAACCCAATCGCTAACGCTGCACTAATGGCCGATGCTGCAATAATAATTGCTTGTTCCACAATAAAATCCCCCTTTTTTTCTAGAACCAAAAGTTCATAATAACCTATTATCTCCAGTTGCTGGTGATGGGCATCTGTTAATGCTGATCATCCTGCAACGAACTGGAAAGATAAGACATGGAAAGCACCAGAAAAATAAATGCTTGTACAATGCCGACGAATACGCTGAACGCCAGCCAAATCGTCGGTACAAAATAAGGCACCAGCATGCCCAGAATAACCAGCAGAATCTCGCCGGCCAGAATATTGCCGAATAACCGGAAAGACAATGTTACCGGTTTGGCCAGTTCCTCTACAACATTGATAAACACAAATGGAAAATAGGGTTGAAAGTAATGCTTGACATAGTTTACCAGACCTTTATTGGCGATCGACAAACCGTGCGTCAGCAGCACCACCATTAGAGCCAGGCCAAGCGTCGTGTTGAGATCGGCGGTTGGCGAGGTAAATCCCGGAACCAGCCCCAATTCGTTGCTTACCAGGATAAATAAGAATAAGGTAATCAGCAGCGGCGCTAATTTTCGTCCCTTAGGGCCGATCGTTGACTCAATTTGATCAAGCAGCTCAACAACGACCATTTCCATAAAATTCTGCCACCCGCTCGGCACCAGGCTTAACCGGCGGGTTGCGACAACAGCCAGAACAATGATAATTGCCATTGTCAGCCAAGTCATATACAACGTGTCCATATGAAAGGTAAGCCCGGCAAACTCGACGGCCTTATGTACTCCAATGGCATGACCTTCACCATGTCCCATCTGCGCATCCACTCCTTTTTTCCGATATTTCCCCGCCCGGGAGCTTTTTTATGTTCTCAGGCTTTTTACTACAACAATGATATTCTGCGCCAGCATGATAATTTGAAAAGAGAATAGGCCGAGCATCGCCGCCAGGAAATCAATTCCCGGCATTTTCAACACTACAATCACAACCATAACCAGGAAACTTAGCCGAATGAGCCAGCCGGCCCGCATATAGGCAATGATTTTTTCCGGCTGCAGCGCCGCGCTTTGCCTCACTCTAAAACTCAGCAGGGCATAATATCCCAAACTCGCACTCAACCCCAGCAAAAAACCCGGTATCAGGGACTGCCGTCCGGCCAGGCACAACACAGCAATCGCCAGTGCTCCCCAGATGGCCATGCTCAGCATAGTTCGCTTAACTTCGCCCCGGTATTCAGTTAATTCCTGCTGTCTATCCTGTCCCATAACTGTCAGGCTCCCCATTCCGCAGACCAGGCTGGCAAAAAGTCAGGAATACTCCTGCATGATTCTCTTATAGACAGACCACAGGCCGGCTAACATGCCCAGCACAATACCACCCACCGTAAACCAGGGAAATGTAGCAAAATAGCGGTCAAGCCACCGGCCCCCAAATAACCCTACTGCTACTGTCGCCACGATATTCAGGCCGATTGATGCCGCCAGGCCGAAAGCGGCAAAAACCGGATTTTTGTTGTTCCTGCCCATCAGGGTCACCCCGGCCAAGTGAATTTTACGGTAAAATTCCCAGCAATCGCCTGCCCTATCCTCTGCCAGGCCTCGCAGCATAAGGCGGCAATCTTTACCGTCATAAGCATTACGCTAAACTTTAGAATAATTGTAATATTCTAGCATAAATTAACAAGTCCTGCCGTAATGCAGGAACTTATTCAATAACTTTTGTTACAATAATTTAATAATTCCAGCCGCAATTTAATCATTCCGTCCGCTGAAGAAAACATACTGCCGCACAGTAGAGATACTGACAGGGAATATTCCCTTGCCACTATACTCACAGTTTTAAGATTGACGATCTATTAGCAATAAGCCAACAGCAGCAGTCTGAGGTCATTCGCGGCAAAAAGAGCCGGGCCTGCCGGCGCTGAGTCCCTTCCGCCAGAGAATGGCCTGCACAATACGCCTGGATGCACATCCGTCACCGTAAGGATTACAGGCGTTTGCCATTTGTTCATATTCAGCCTGTCCGGTCAACAGCAGCCGGGTCTCGGTGTACACCCGGTCCCGGTCGGTGCCGATCAGTTTCACCGTACCGGCTTCAATTGCTTCAGGCCGTTCTGTTGTGTCCCGTAAAACCAAAACCGGCTTGCCCAAAGCCGGGGCTTCCTCCTGAATTCCGCCGGAATCGGTCAAAACCAAATAAGAACGGGCCAGTAAATTGGCAAAGGGCTGATACTCCAGCGGGTCAATTAGATGAACGCGTTCCAAGCCACCCAGTTCGCTATTCACTACGTCCCGGACCAAAGGATTGCGATGCACCGGAAAAACAACCTCCACATCGGCAAACTCACGGACAATATCACGCAGGGCCTGGTATACATGCCGCATTGGCTCACCCAGATTCTCCCGGCGATGCGTGGTAACCAATATCACTTTACGGTCAGTGTAATTAATACCGGCCAGCAGCGGACAGGTAAACCGGTACTGAGGATCAACCGTCGCCAGCAGAGCATCGATTACGGTATTGCCGGTAACAAAGATATCGGCTGGATCAACGCCCTCCTGCAGCAGATTAGCCTGTGCCGTGCCGGTCGGGGCAAAATGCAGGTCAGTCAGCGAGCCGGTCAGTTTACGGTTCATCTCCTCGGGGTAGGGTGAATACCTATTATGCGTGCGCAGGCCGGCTTCAACGTGACCAACCGCAATCTGGTGATAAAACGCGGTCAAAGCGCCGGCAAACGTCGTTGTTGTATCGCCATGCACCAGCACCATGTCCGGCTTCTCCTGCGCCAGTACGGCATTTAGGCCCTGCATCGCCCGGCAGGTAATATCAAACAGGGTTTGCCCTGTGGCCATTATATCCAGATCATGATCGGGTTTAATCGCAAACAGCTTCAGCACCTGATCCAGCATCTCCCGGTGCTGGGCCGTCACGGCTACAACCGGTTCGATCATGTCCGGATATTTTGCCAGTTGCAGCACTACCGGCGCCATTTTTATCGCTTCAGGACGCGTACCGAAAATGGTCATTATTTTTAGCCGCGACATCGTCATTACCCCTTCCGCCAAAGCACGATGATACTTGATGTTGCTTAACCACAGAGTACACAGAGGGAACGGAATAAGGGATATATCTGCGCGATGGCATCGCGCCTTCCTCCGTGTACTCTGTGTCCTCTGTGGTTAATATTTTACATAAAAATAGGCAGGCGGAGCCTGCCCGGTACACTCAGTGACTTTGCGCTGATTTTGCGGCTTTCAGAACGCCAATTTTGCGGGCGCCAAAGAAAGCAACCGCCACAATAGCCAGAATAATCAGGACGCCCAGTCCTTTGTTCACTTCAGTAAGAGCAATCGCGCTCAGGCCCAGACAGCCGCTGATCACATACATCAGCAAAACCGCCTGCTTTTGGCTGAGGCCCATTTCCAGCAGCCGGTGATGTAAATGTCCCCGGTCAGGCTTAAAAATCGGCTTGCCGCTCATATAACGGCGAATAATTGCAAAGGCAGTATCCATAATTGGCAGGCCCAGCGCAACAATTGGCACAATCAGGGCAATCGTCGCCGCGCTTTTTACCGCGCCAATCACCGATATCGCCGCCAGCATATAGCCGAGAAACATGCTCCCCGTATCGCCCATAAAAATTTTGGCCGGATTAAAGTTATGCTGTAAGAACCCCAGCGCACTGCCGGCCAGAGCGGCTGTTAAGATTGCCACAATCCAAAAATCCTGCTGCAAGGCCACAAGTAAAATAGTCACCGAAGCAATGGTTGATACCCCGGCGGCTAAGCCGTCCAAACCGTCAATAAGATTAACCGTATTCGTTAGCCCCACGACCCACAGGATAGTCAGGGGGATAGATAAGAAGTCAACATATACCATATCGCCAAACGGATTGGTAATCCAGTCAATCCGGATATCAAATAAGATCAAAACAGCGGCGGCGGCAATTTGCCCCAGCAGTTTTACCTTGGCTGACAATTGTTTAAGATCATCAATAATACCCACAATCAGAATTACCGTTCCACCTAATAACAGCCCGAGAATCTCATGATTGACATGCATACTTGCCAGCACCGCCAAAACAAAGCCGGCATAAATTGCCAGACCGCCCATCCTGGGAATGGGTTTGGTATGCACCTTACGGGCATCAGGAGCGTCCATAGCTCCGGTTTTCACGGCTACTGCAATGATTTTGGGGGTCAAGAAATAAGCAACAGCCAAAGCCACCGTAAACGCCACAATATATGTCTGCATAAATTCAGCACCTCACTTCAATGCAACACACCTATTTTACCGCAGTCCGGCCATACTGTCAATCAATGTCAAGCCGGAGGCAGGCCGGGTATCGTGCGGTACTAGGCGCAATAGCCCCTGCTGCGCAGTTTGGCAATATGCTGCTGCGTCAGCATCTTTATATCAACCTGATATTTTTCCGCCAAAATGTACATCATCGTAAAGCAGCACTGCGCAACATCCAGTAATTCCCTGGCGCAGCCGACGAAGGCTGTATCACCCGGCAATGCCTGTTTTTCACCCGATGCACCCGTTTTTTTACCAAGATATTGCGTTATTTCACCAATTTCTTCCTGAATTTTGCACACCGTTGTCAACAAAGTGACGCCATTCAGCTTGAGGCGCGGCAAGGCCAGATATTTAAAATTTCCCGCCGTTTCGATCCGGTAGACCTGGGCTTTATCAAACCAATAGCCTTTATGCTCAAGCTTGGCTAAATGGCCGCTAATGAGTGCATCGGCCTGAATACCGTAAGAATCCTCCATGACAAAGATCATTGTAACGCAGGTTTGGGCCACATCAAGCAGTTCTCCGGAAACCTCACTCAGCAGACTAGGAAAGGCTTGCGCCTCCGGACTGTCTTCATAGGGTAAGAACTGCAGCACTGCTCTGGCCAATTCCCCGGCCTCTTCCATGATCTTCAGCAAAGTGGACGGCAAGGTTGGTGAAAGATTATTCAGTTTTGGCAAATAGATAGCTTCAAACATTAAGATTACCCCGCAATAAAATCATACTGAATAAAGTTTATCATACCATGCCGGTTATTTTCAATTTGCAAATTTAGAGCTTTTCTTACAAATTTATGCTGTTTGTGTAACTATAGAATAAGATCAAACCTTTATAGTAAGAATTCTCATTTATTGATCATTTATACCAAACAGTTGATCAGCATAAAAACAAACATGAGACGGTGGTTGCCACTGGCCGGAAACTGCAGCGGACAGGAATAAAGAAAAAACGTCCCCGGCAAGGGGGACATCATGATAGCGGAAAAAAACGGGTCGCAATTGCCGGCACAATACTAACCAAGCATCGTTAGTTTGTTAAAATTCCGCCAGGAGCTCTCATTGTTGAGCTCCGCTAACAGCGCCTCCACCACCGCGGGATCAAACTGGCTGCCGGTGCAGCGGATAATTTCCGTTAAGACTTCGGGCGGGCTGAAGGATTTCCGGTAAATGCGCGGCGCAATCATAGCGTCAAAAGCATCGGCAACCGCTACAATTCTGGCCCCTAACGGTATGTTCGTCCCGGCCAGACCGTCAGGATAGCCTTTGCCGTCAAACCGCTCGTGATGGTGCCGCACAATACCGGAAATACCGCCAAACCAACTAACTTTACTTACAATATGATACCCAATGACCGGATGCTGCTTGATCATAGAAAACTGTTCATCAGTCAGGCGGCCCGGCTTATTCAGCACCTCATCCGGCACGCCGATTTTACCGATATCATGCAGGTGAGCGCCAATATGGATCAGTTGCTGATCCATTTCAGTAAGACCAATACGCCGGGCAAGCAACAATGCGAGATCGGCTACCCGCTCCGAGTGACCAAGGGTATAAGAACTTTTCGCATCCAAAGCTGCCGCCAATGCGTCTACTAGCTGGTGTAAATCGTCTAACAAAAAGGATTGCGATGACATAGCCCATTTCCTCCCCGTTCTTTGCTGCGATCCAAACGGCATACAGCAGCCGCTTGCGGATCATACACGCAAATAGCATCCCTGCCGCTGTCTTTGGACTGATATAATGCCTGATCCGCGAAATTATAAAATGAGTCCAGTGTGGGAAATGGCGGTCGGGCCAGGCTGCACATTCCAATGGAAACGGTAATTTTAATCTGTTGACGGTCAGTTAAGGCAAAAGCGGCTCCGGCAATGGCCTGCTGAATCTTCCGGGCAGTCCGTTGAGCGCCGTTACCGTCAGTACCGGGCAGCAGCACGGCAAATTCCTCACCGCCAATCCGCGCCACCAAGTCAATTGTTCTCACCACCCGTCGGACAATTGCAGCCAAGTCAACCAATACCCGGTCGCCATTTTGATGACCATACTGATCATTAACCCTTTTAAAATGATCAATATCCAGGATCAAAAGCGAAAGCGGTTCACGGTTTTGCGTCAATGCGAAGAATTCTCGTTCCAGTTCGTGAAAGAACCAGCGGCGATTGGCAATTTTAGTCAAAGGATCGGTCATTGCCATTACCTGCATGTTCTGGCAAGCCTGCTCTAATTCCGTAGTCCGCTGCTTCAGGGAAATCTGGGTTTCAATCAGCTCGTTATTGGCCTGTTCCAGCACTGATTTTTGCCGGGATATCTGTTGCCGGGACTGGTTCAGCTCAGCAATACTCTGTTGCAATTCCTGTTCGCGGCTGGCAATCTGCCGGGCCATCCAATTCATGTCCCGCATCAGCGCAATTATTTCATTTTCATCGTCCCAGTCACTTTGTTCATTCGGCACCGGCAGCACATGCCGGTAATTGCCGTTTTTCACCCTGGCGCAGAACGCCCTTACCATATTCAGTTGATTGCATAATAACCAGCCGCCGGTAAACCAGGGACTGGCTAGACCAAGCAAAATGGCGACGGCTACCGCCGCCGCCATTGCCTGACTATAATATTTGTCATAATAGACAGGCGAATCCCTTGTCATTCCAAAGACCAGGGCCAGCGGAATTAAAGCAATGCAGAGATATGCGATACGCAACTTCGTTTCCAGTTTCATACTGCTTCCCTCCAGCAATCTCTATCAACTGTCTTGCTTCTCCTCTTCCTTGGAACCGCCGTGATCCTTGCCTTTGCCGCAGCAATCGCCGGAAGAGCACTGGCAGCCTTTATCTTTAAAGATCGTTCCCCAGATCAGCCAGCCTAAATAGGCTGCTGCCGCCAAAACAATTGCCGCCAGAACAAAGTTTTCCATAGTTAACCTCCGTTGTGTTAGTAGCCTAACAGAGTGCCAATCTGGTAAATTGCCAGTGAAACGATATAGGCCAGGGCAGTTCCGTAAGCACTGCTGAATATCGCCCATTTCCAGGAGTTTGTTTCGCGTTTGACTACCGCCAGTACCGCCAGGCAAGGTGCGTACAGCAGTACAAAAGCCATCAAAGAGTAGGCAATCAGTGGGCTGAAGTGCGGGTCAGCCATGATGGCATCCTTTAAACTAACCGAAGTTTCGTCTGTTTCACCAAGGCTATAAATCGTCCCCAGTGTGCTCACCAGCACTTCTTTGGCCGTAAATGCCGCAAATAAGCCTACGCCAATCTTCCAGTCAAAGCCTAATGGTCTGATTACCGGCTCAATCCAGTGACCAAATTGTCCGGCATAACTGCCGGCCAGTTTTTCACTGGACTGTTCCCCTTCCAGTGCAGCCAGCTCCTCGTCTTTTTCAGTTTCAAATTCCAGATACTGCTGGGCAAAGGGATAAAGCGCCGCTCCGGTTGCTTCAAATTCCTTCAGCTTGCTTTCTTTATCAGCTTCCAGCGTCGCCAGCAAAACTTCATCCTCGCCGGCTTCTTCCGCCTGCGCGGCGAAATCCTCTTCAACCGCTTTTATATCGTCAATCATTGCCGACAGTTCAGTATTGTCCTCTAGGCTGGCAATGCCCAGCGGAGCCAGAATATCCCTGGCCACATGACCTTCAAAGTGTTCTGCAGCCTGCGCCGAAAGCTGCTCGAAATCCTTGCTGTATTCCACCTCGGCCGGATAATTGGTCAAAAACCATACCACAATGGACACCGCCAGAATGATCGTACCGGCTTTCTTCAAATAGAGATAACCACGTTCCCACATATGGGACAGTATGCTGCGCAGGGTCGGCGTATGGTAAGGCGGCAGTTCCATAACAAACGGCTCAGCCTCGCCTTTAAACAGCGTTTTGCGGAGCGCATAGGCCATAATGACCGCCAATGCTATGCCCAGGACATAAATAGAAAACAATACTGTTCCCGCCGATTCAGCCGGAAAAAAAGCTGCAATCAACAGCGTATACACCGGCAAACGGGCGCCACAGCTCATCAATTGCACAACCAGCAGCGTAACCATCCGGTCATTCTTGTTTTCCAGCGTCCGGGTTCCCATGACGGCAGGCACAGTACAGCCAAAACCGATTAATAACGGAATAAAGGATTTGCCATGCAGGCCGACTGCCCGCATTACCCGATCCATGACAAAAGCCGCTCTGGCCATATAACCGGAGTCTTCCAAAATGGCTATGCCCAAAAACAGCAGCAAAACAAGCGGGAAAAAGGAAAGAACGCCGCCCACGCCGCCAATGATACCATCAACAACCAGCGAACGCAGGTCGCCTTCAGGCATAGTTTGTCCCACCCAGTCGCCGAATGCGCCGATACCGGCTTCCAGCCATTCCTGAGGATAGACGCCAAGCTCAAATACTACATTAAATAATAGCCACATAAGTGCAAAAAATATTGGCAGGCCCAATACTCTGTTAGTGAGAACAGCGTCAATTTTATCGGAAGTGCTGGCAGCTTCGCCCCGTCCGGCAACCACTGCGCTATTGAATACCGCTGCCACGTAGCCATACCGGCGGTTGGCAATCGCCAATTCCGGCTCTTGCTGCGTTGTTTCGGTTAGCTCGCGCCGCAAAACCTCAACTTGTGCAATAACACTCTGACACCCTTCCCGGGCGCCGATACTTTCAATTACATTCCGGTCATTTTCCAGCATCTTAACAGCCAGCCAGCGTTTCGGATATGCCAGGCCCGGTACTGCGGCCAGACTGTCCACAACCTTGGCTACAGCCTGCTCAATTTCAGGCCCGTAATCAACCATAAAGGCGCCGTCATGCTTTTTCTCTCCTAAAGCTACCGCCGCCCTGAGAAGCTCTTCCATCCCCTGCTGCTTATTGCCGACAGTTCGCACTACCGGACAGCCGAGTTTAACGCCAAGAGCCTTATCGTCGATTTTCAGTCCGGCTTTGTCGGCCATATCCGCCATGTTCAGCGCCAGCACCAAAGGTCTTTCCAATTCCAGCAGTTGTACCGCCAGATACAGATTGCGCTCCAGATTGGCGGCATCCAGAATATTTACAATAATATCCGGTTTTTCCTCAATAATAAAATGACGGGCTACAAGCTCATCCAACGCATACGCTGTCAAGCTGTAAGTACCAGGCAAATCGACAATCGTCAGATTCCGTCCCTGATAACGACAGAATCCCTCGCGCCTTTCCACTGTTACGCCTGGATAATTGCCGACATGCTGCCGGGCGCCAGTAAGATTGTTAAAGATCGTTGTCTTGCCTGAATTGGGATTGCCGGCCAAAGCAATAATTAAATTGGGTTCTGACACTATCCTTCACTCTCCCTGCGGTTTTACTACGCCGGCTCAACTTCAATTAAATCGGCTTCAGTTTTACGCAATGACATATTAAACCCTTTTAGTTTAACCTCTATCGGATCACCCAGCGGTGCAAACTTTTGTACATTAATACGGGTTCCACTAATTACACCCATGTCGATAATTCGTCTGGTTATCGCTCCACTGCCGTGAACTTTCTTTACAATACCGTATTCTCCCGGTAATAACTGGCTTAACTTTTTGGACACAAATGAACTCCTCCTCACTTAAAATGATAACTGTTTTCATTGTTTGTATTATAAATGACAGGTTTTCCTCTGTCAAGGTATTCCAGTACATTTCGGGGAAGAACACCCCCTGTTTTTTACATATTTCCCATATCCCCCCTGTGACTTCGCCAGCGCTGTCGTAACCGCAATATTTCAGCGAAAAACCGTTTTTATTGGAGCCTCCCTTAATATATATCTCAATCCGATTGATAAGGAATTTCCTTATCAATCGGATTGCAAAATATCCTAATCAACCAGAGTCCGTTAATGGCAAAGCTTCCATTGATTGGTCATTCACCTTGTCCGCCAACCCCGGTGTAGTGATAATCCGTCCGTCTACGGTGACAAAGATAGCCTCAACACCGGGAAAGCGGCGTAAAACGGCCAGCCCCTGTTCCACGCCGAGAACCTGAAAGGCCGAACTGGGTACCAAACCGGTGCGCCCGTATTTATACACCAGCGTCACACTCGCCACTTCCTGTGGCTGCCGCCCGGTCCTGGGATCCAGAATATGAGCATAGCGTACTCCGTCTTTAATGAAATAGCGCTGATAATCGCCCGAGGTCCCCATGGTATCCCCTTCGGTCAGATCAATTCTGGCAATCAGTCTGTCGCTGTTGCGCGGATCCTGTACGCCAATCCGCCAGGGCGCGCCGCCGGGTTTTTGCCCAATCACCCGGATATCGCCGCCGGCATTGATCAAGGCCGAGCGAATGCCCCGTGCCTGGAGGATGTCTACAGCCTGATTGATGGCATATCCCTTGGCAATACCGCCCAAATCCAGCCGCATACCGGCCTGTGGCAAAAACACCGTATTCTCTGTCCTGTCCACCACCACCCGGCGATAGTCAACCAGTGGCAGAACCTGGTCAATTTCCGCCGTTGTCGGGATGTAGTCGCCTTTATGGCCAATGCCCCACAACCCGGTAAGAGGACCGACCGTAACATCAAAAGCACCGCCGGTCTGCAGGGCTACTTCACCGGCCCGGCTCAGCATGTCCAGCAGAGCCGGATCCACCATGACTTTATCAACTCCGGCCAGCCGGTTGATTTCCGCCGTCTGACTGCCGGGATTAAAATGATCGCTGATGGCCTGCAACCGCTCAAATTCAGCAAAGGCTGCCTGAACTGCTGACTCGGGCTCCGGCCCGTAGACGGTAATTTCAATGACGGTATCCATCAGGAAACGGGTTTCACGATACGGCTGCAGTTGCCCGTTATGTCCGGTAAACCAGCCGAAGCTCAAACTACCTGCCATAACCAGTACAACTGCAAGCAGCCACAGATATTGTTTACGCATAGGTACGCCGCCTCTCATTCCTCCGCCTGCCGGGCCGCGGAATGGACAGCGCGTCCAGGGCGGTTTACAGGCCAGACAAGTTCTTATACAATGATTATGACAAATATATTCCCAAGGAGTCGATCATGGTAAACTCAGGTCTTACCCGCGGTGACAAAGGACTGATTGCGTTTCTGCTGCTGGCTTCACTCAGTTTTATTGTCTATCAGTGGATCTTCCGGCCCCAGCCGCCGGCCAGGCTGGCTGAGGTGCGCATCAACGGCCAGCTTGTTCAGACGCTGCCGCTGCGCGCCGGTTATACCCGTGAATTACGCATCGGTGGTCAAACAGAATATGCGATCATCGAAGCCCGGGATGGCAGGGTGCGCATCCGTCAGGATGATTCACTCCGGCAGATTGGCGTCAAAACCGGCTGGATCAGCCGGCCGCCGCAACAAATTGTTAATCTGCCCTACCGTATTATCGTCACTGTGGTGTCGACAGAACCACCGGAAGTAGACGGCATTGCCCGCTAGTACCTTTTTCGCGCAGTTCCGCCTGTAACTCCTGCTACCGTTCTTCCACCGCCCCTTTGACCGCCGGAGCTCAGTCCGTCAGCCTGAACGCTGAACCGCACGATGGCAGGCGGCTGATAACCAGTGCCGCAGCATATCCCAGCCCAGTCCCGGCCAGCGTCCCGGCCAGCACCAGATACGGCAGGTATCCGTACACCCCTGTGCTGCCCACCAGCAGGGCGGCGACTGTAATTTGCGTAAAGTTATGCATGAGCGCGCCAGCCACGCTGACGCCGACAATCGACAGTACCGGCTGCCAGTGACGGTACGCGTAGAGCATAACCACAGCGCTCGTTAGCCCGGCGCTGAGGCTCATGGCAAAAGCGGGACCAAATCCGCCCCCCAACAACCCTGCCAGACAGGTGCGGGCGATCACTATCGCCAGCACGCCGCGGGCATTAAATACGTCCAGGGCCAGCAAGGTCGCCAGATTCGCCAGGCCCAGCTTCAAGCCGGGCAATACCGGCCAAAACGGCAATCGCAATTCGATCAGCCCCAGAATCAAAGCCACAGTGGTAAACAGCCCCAGCCGCATTAGCTGATGGACATTAGTGGTCATACCATCACTTCCCTTGCCGCCGGCCGCACCGGACAGTCTAGTACCAGCCATTAAACTTACCGCTGGTGCAAGATACCCACGCGGTGGTTTTACTTAAATACTTTTTGTATCCGGTCCAGCGCGAGTTGCTTCAGCGATATGCTGGCGCCGGATTTGGCGTCCACCGGCGAAGCCTGACCGAGCGCTTTATTTACAGCTTCGCGGAACTGCTGGTAGGAAACGGTGGCTCCCGCGATTGCATCAATGGCGTCCACGTCCTGTGTTTCCAGCAGTTTGACGGGATAACTCCCCGAAGCTTTCACTGCCTGCTGGGCTTTTTTATAAAATTCCTGGTTTTCAATTTTTCCGTTGGTTTTGCCATAATCTTCATCTTTCGGCGTACCATCCTTTTTCAGGCTCCGGTAATCAGCCTTGACGATCCGTCCGTTTTCAACAACCAGTGTGACTTCTCCCACTGAGCCCCGCTCATCGGGACCGCTCCTGGCCGTATAGGTTCCGTCCTTATAGCTTATTTCCCCCGCCTGCTTTTTGCTTCCGCCGCAACCGGCCAGCAGGCCGGCAACCAGCAGAACAGAAATCAGGCCGGTTATCCAGTTACGCATGCACAGTCCTCCTTTGTTCAAACAGGCATCCCTGCTGCAAATGCAGGTTTATATCCGCTCTGGCTGCCAGACCGGGATCATGGGTCACCAAAATAAGCCCCGCGCCACTCCCGCAGGTTTCCAGCAAACAGTCCGCTACTTCGGCCGCGATAGCCGGGTCCAGATCATTGGTTGGTTCATCCGCCAGAATCACTTTCGGCTTGAGCAGCAGGGCTCTGGCCAGCGCTACCCGCCGCAGCTGTCCGATGCTTAGTTCCTGCGGCCGGTAATGAAGACGCTCTTCCAGGCCAAAACGGCCCAGTAGTTCCCGCGCCCGCACTTCGGCCGCCTTCCCGGCCCGGGTCAGCCAGGCCGGAACCAGAACATTTTCCAGGGCGGTAAGGGAATGAATCAATCGTGCCCGTTGAAAAACAAAACCAAAACAGGCGGACCGCAACGCTGCCTGACGGCTGGGTTCCAACCCGCCGGCATCACATCCGTCAACGATCACTGCGCCCGAAGTGGCCTGTTGCAGCAGGCCGATAATCGATAATAGTGTGGTTTTACCGCCGCCTGACTGCCCGGTAATCGCCAGAGACTTACCCGGCTCCAGCACCAGCGAAACAGCATCTAAAATCCGCTCCTCACCATAGCTTTTACTGACCTCCCGCACTTCCAGCAAATATTTCACAGCAGCTCCCCCCCTAGCGCAGCTCCCTATTCTTAATCACATTCGCCGCGGGTCATAATCGTACTCGGATCCATCCGGCTGCCTTCATACGCCGGCAGCCACGCGGCCAACGCGCTTAACCCGGTAAAAACTGCGGTTAGCGTTAAACCTAATAACCCCAGTCCCGCCCAGGAAGCCGGAACAAAAGGAAACGCCTGATAAGCGTCTAGCACCGTCAAGCCAATATGATATAGAATCCCGCCAAGCGTTAATCCCGCCGCCGAACCGGCCAAGGCAACCATTACCGCTTCGCCGGTAATCAGCAGCGCAATACTGCGTCCTGACGCGCCAAGCGCCAAATACAGGCCCCACTCAGCCTGCCGTTCCCAGGTCAGCGTGTAAAACCGGGCAAAAAGTTGAAATAGCGATACCAGTCCGGCCAGAACCCCCGCGCCTCCCAGTAATACCCCCAGCACGGCAAACTGATCCTGAATACGTGATTTAACTTCCGCCGCCACAATGGTCTTTACATAGCCAAGCTGCTGAATGCGATCGACAATCCGGTCGATATCGGCGCCCGGCTCAACCTGAGCCAGCACGGCCGATATCCACTGATCCGGCGCGCCATGTTTCTGCCAGGATGATTGCAGGCGCGGATTGGCTGCAGCCACCCGCCGCGCTTCGCCCATACTGACAAACAGGGAATAATCCAGCGTGGTTCCTGTTTCCTCGGCAATGGCGATAATGTCATACCATTTGCCGAGAATGGAAATCTTGTTTTGGGTCCAAGTCGGGATCTTCGCACCGAGTATGACTTCATGATCGTTCATCATTTCCCGCTTAGTTGCTTTGTTCAGCCAGGGTCCGACAATCCAGTCACTGTCCGGCGCATAGCCGATCATCCGGTTTCGGGTACCGATATCATGACAGTCGGCGGACAGTTTCTGGGTAAAAAATTGCGGTGTGGCCCGGACAATACCCGGAACAGCGCGAACAGCATCCAGTGTATCGGCCGGTATGTAGGAATTATCCGCCACCCCGCCAAACAAATAAAAACTGGGATCCAGCCTGGCGCCCCCGTAAATGACGACAAGGTCAGCGCCCATCCGCTGCCGGGAAAGCTCCATGCCCTTATCCACGCCATAATAAATGGCGGACATGCAAAAAAGAATGGCAACTCCGGCGGCAATGGAAAAAATCAGCGCCGCATTCTGTAGTTTCCGATGACAAAGGCTCTTCCAGATAAGGGCAGTCATTTAGTCTTCCTCACGGTATCGCCGGTAATTCAGCCAGACAATCACCGCGCCGCTGACCGCCAGAAAAACCGTTCCCGCCAAGGTAAAAAAGGCGGTTTTCCCGCAGCCGCCGTTGGCGCAAATTCCACTGACCCAAGGTTCCGGCAACAGAGCAAGCACAACGGCTGTCAAGGCCAGCGTGAATCCGGTCATCATCCGGGCCTCCGCCGTTTTCAACACCAGCAAAGCCCCGGCTAGGATAATAGCAATTAAAGTCAGCAGAAACTCAGCCTGATAGGTATAATGACAACGCATCGGGGCGCCGCTGGCGGTAAGGCCGGTGCAAATAGGAATAAACCGGGGCAGTATGAGCAGAAAAAATCCGGTAATTACAGCAACCCAGCTTATTATTTTATGATATTTCATCTGTTTTCTCCCTTCCGGCGCAGCATTCTTTGCCATCGTCCGCAGGGCAGGCAGCCGCCGCAACGACCGGCGACAGCCGTTGCCCGTGCAGGTGGTGGTCCATTCCCGGCATTTGCCGGAAAGGAGCCCGGTTTATTCCCGCAAAAACCGCCACTAATCCTATCAGAAAAAAAACGATTGCAATAAGCATGTATCTTTCCAACCGCATCCGACATCTTCCTCCCTTTTTGTCAATACCCGGCCTGTTTAACGCTCACCGGTAATCCGGCCATGCCCCAGCACGATACAGCGCTCGGCCTGGGCTGCCACTTCCGGGTCGTGAGTCACGGTAATAATCGTATGTCCCTCCCGGTGCAGCGCCTGAAAAATTTCCAATACCAGGTTCTGATTGGCTTCATCCAGGTTGCCGGTCGGTTCGTCAGCCAGAATAAGCGCCGGATAATTGATTAAGGCCCGGGCAATGCATACCCGCTGCTGTTCCCCCCCGGAAAGCTGGCTGGGTAAATGCCGGGCCCGTTCCTGGAGTCCGACCCGGGCCAGCGCCGCCAGCGCCTCGGCTTCATCAGGCATACTGTGGTAGTATTGAGCCACCATTACATTTTCCAGCGCCGTCAAATACGGAATCAAATGAAATTGCTGGAATACCAGCCCGATTTTGTCCCGGCGTATCGCGGTCAGGTCTTTGCCTGCCAGGGTGGACAGGTCCATCCCGTCCAGAACGACGGTCCCGCCGGAGGGCTTGTCCATGCAACCGATAATATTCATCAGCGTGCTCTTCCCCGAGCCGGACGGCCCCATAATTGCCAGCCATTCACCTTGTTTAACCGTTAACTCAATGTTGTCCAAAGCTTTTACTGTTCCGTAATCCATCGTAATACCGCGCAATTCCAATATATTCATGAGATAGTCCTCCTCTTACTCGCCCCGCAGCACAATCGCCGGTTCCACATTGGTCGCCATCCTGACCGGAATAAGACAAGCCACCCCGGCCACCACCACCGCCACTACGAATGTGGCCAGGGCGATCAGCGGATGAAACGCAATGGGCCGGGCAAACACCTGAAGACTTACGGTATGAGCGAAAAAGAACCCGCAGCCGATACCCAGCAGGCCGCCCAGACCGCCAAGCGCCATGCCTTCGCCCATAAATTCCATAACAATACTCCGGTTTTCCGCTCCCAGCGCTTTTTTTAACCCGATTTCCTTACGGCGTTCGGTTACGACCGCCATCATAGTGGTAGCCACGCAAATCAGCGTTAACAGCAGTACAATCAGGGTAACCAGATACACCAGCGCCTGCAGCTTGCCCAGCACCAGTCCTTCCGACTGAATGAGCTGCTTGACCAGGCGCGGCGCAATTCCCGGCACGGTACCGGCTACTTGCTGCAGCCAGGCCGTCAATTCGGCTTCGCCGGCCTGTACGCTAACCTGAGCCACGCTAACCTGACCGGGTTTGTCCAGCCACGTTTGCAGTAACGGCAGTTCCATAAAAATAAATTCCTCTTCACTGCCGCCGGTATGCACAATACCCGCCACCGGCAGGCTCTTTGCTTCGTCAATACCCGCTACGGACACCGTCACCGTCTGACCCGGCTCCAGGCCCAGCTGTTCCGCCACTTCCGCGCCGATAACCGCCCCGCCGGAACCGGGCGCCGGCCACTGGCCCGTAATCTGCCAGTAGGGACTGACCTTTTGCACTGCGGCGAAATCTGTCCCGGCTGCCATTACCGGCTGGGCATTGACCTTCACCCGCTCATACAAATACGGAGCGAGACCGACGATCTTATCCTGCGGCAGCAAGGCAGCAGCAGCCTGGGCAGTCTGCTGCTGCAGCACCTGGCTGTCGCCGTCCGGCAGCAATAAGAGATTGGCCCCGTACGAACGAAATTCACGGCCCATTTGCCGGGGTACGTCATAATACAGCGTTACCAGTCCGGACAATACCGTTGCGCCAATGGCTACCGCCAATAAAGCGACAATCATTCTGGACCGGCGTCGCAGTAATGCGTATAATATCATTTTCGCATACAAAGAATATTTCATCATATTTACATCACCTGCCATGAAGTACTTCGGTTGGCCGCAGCATAAACAGCATTCGCATGGCCGGCAGGCTGCCCGCCAGCGTTACCAGGACGACCAGCACCATAACCAGCGGAATGACCATGGCCTTAGCTGCCACAGCGGAGCCAAACACGCTCCAGCCGATAACCTGGGCAAAGCCCAGACCGGCAAAATAACCGGCAATTCCGCCGGCGGCCCCTGTCAGCAATGTTTCCACCAATACCAGCAGAGCCACCGCCCCGTCAGTCGCGCCCAGTGCTTTGAGAAGCCCGATTTCCTTGCTGCGTTCCATAATACTGGCAGTCAGCAGATTGGAAATCCCCAGCGCCGATCCGGCCAAACTGAGGACGGTAATCAGCACCATCAGCAACTGGGTCTTTTGCAAAATAGCTCCTTCGGATTCCGCTACCTGCCGCACTGGTTTGGCCCGGGCTCCGTTCACCACTTCTTCAATCTGATACGCAATCGAACTGACATAGGCGGTACAATACCAGGTTTCCCAATCCTGAAGCGAGAGGTTTCCCGGGTTTTGCGCCGCCCGGCGGGCCAGTTCATTTTCCGGCGTGGTAATGGCGCTTACTTCCACTTTACCGACTTTCCCCTCCAGGTTCAGCGCCTGCTGGACCTTTTGCAGCGGCATAAAAATCTGCTCATCCTCGGCCCCGCCGCTGCTAAACACACCGGTTACGGTCAGTCGTTCCCGCTGTCCGCCCGGCAGGCGGACGTTCAGCGAATCACCCGGCCGCAGCCCGAGTTTTCCCGCCAGCAGACTGCCGACCATTGCCCCCTGCTCATCGGTATCCTCAACCCAGCTGCCATCTACCTCCCACCAGGGTTTTAAGGCCTTGATGCCGGTATCTGCAACTTCACCGGTCGGCAGAAGCAGCTGCCGGTCAAACCAGGTACCCACAACAGTGACAGGCTGCCCGTCCGGCCCTGCGGCATCGGTAACCAGGCTGGGGGCAAAAGTCACAATATTATGCGCCCAGAAGATCGTTTTTATTTTGCCCAGATCAGCCTCCTGCAGGTACTGACCTGCCGTTCCCGGCGCTGTCTCCACTCCGTACAGATCTTTTACCACCGAGGCTGCACGGGGTGTAACCGTAATATTGGCCCCATACGCCTTAAGCTCCCGGTTGACCTTATCGCCAACATCCAGCATCACGTTGAGCATGGCTGTCGTCAGTGAAACTCCCAGCGCAATGGTCAACGCCACCATTGCCATACGGCGCCGCTGTCGTAAAACCGCGCCTCGCAGCATCTGCCAAAACATATTCTCCACCCCCGTTAGAAGCGATTTTTTTCTTTCTCCAGGGCTTCAACCGCCACAACCACATTGCCGCCAGTCACCTGATAAGCCAAGGGCACAGGATTACAGCCACCGCTAAAACCAATGGTGGCTTTATTCATTACCACATCGCACAGCTTGCAAATCACCTGTCCATCCCGTTCATAATACCCGGTCGGTCCGCAAATGTCACAGGCATCCAACCCAACCCCGTAAGCGGAACCGCTTTTTTTGATTACAATAAACCGTACAATTGTCCCATTGGAGGCCGTATAAGCAAACCGGTGCAAATGGTCATCTCCTACCTGGTCTAAAGGAAGCCTGATTTCATTTTGCACCGCGGTTACCGGCAGCGCCGGCGACAACTCGACCTGTTTGTTAATATAGGCTTTTCCGCCGCTGGTTAACAGCAGAATACACACCAGATTTACTCCCACGACAGCGCCCCAGCGCAATTTATTCCGCCCGGTCGCCTGCAGCTTTCGCCGCTGGGCCGGATTCAGATTCTGATCCGGGGGCTGAGCAGCTGTCCGGTGTAACAGAACAAGCCACACCGGCAATAATAAAACGCTTACTATAAGTGCATAAAAAAACCAGTCCACTCCATTGATGAGCGGTATCATTAACGCCATCAGCCACTTTTTCATCGGCAGTACGCCCCGCACCAGCAATACCTGTACCACGCTCACCGCCTGCTGCGCCATCACTGTCAGCAGACAGGCCGTTGTAATGACCAGCACACTTCCCGCCGGCAATGCTCTCGCCACTCTGACCACCGCCACGGCCGCCAGCGCCGCCAGGCCGATTCCCAGCAGATAACCGGTGATCTGCAGCCATGAATCGCTGCTGGCCCAGGAGGTTGTTGCCAGCCGGATCCCGTCCGCCGGCACCAGCAGCACATCAGGTCCCCGATGCAGGATCAACAACACCGGCACTAAAAACAATAATAAGGCCAACAGATTTCCAGGCATACTTCCCCGGTCCTGCCGCCTGTAAGCCAGCCAGCTAAATAACAGCAATAGCGTTTCCACAACCAGAGCCGTACTCTGGATTGCTGTTTCATATATTTCCCTGTTGATCAGTACTGTACGCCATTCGATAACTGCTACCAAAATGGCCCCCAGACAGCCTAGTGCAATGCCCCGCCAACACCAGTTCGGCCTTGGTCCCGGATGCTGGCCGGCCAGAGCCAGGAGCAACCCCAGAGGAATACAAACTGCTGCCAGGTTTTGCAGAATGGGTATCAGGTATTGAAGCATATTAAGCCTCCTTTTTGCCTTGCTGGTTTAAGAAAAAGGCCCGGGAACAAGTCCCGGACCGCCTGTTTCTCCCTACCATTTTCTTGGAATGAAGTCAAATTCATACTTGACTTCCAACGGTTCTTTCCAAAAACGCCCTTCTAAACCAGTCTCTTTGTCCACATGGAGTAAATGCCCCTGTTTTTCCGGGCTTTCAATAATAAAGGTTAATTCATACTTGCCCGCGCCCAGCATTTTGACATTGGCGCCATAATGAGGGCCATCCGTGGCATTCATTGGCATGAAGTTACCTTCAATGATTTGACCGTCATCCAGTTTTTTCAATTTGTATTTTACACCAAGATTAGGAACCCAGTCACCTACGCCAAACCCGACTTTATTGTCCGGTGTTGCCGAAATATCGGCTTCCATATGTAGGTCAGCCTTATCGGGTGCTAAGCTTGAACCTGCAGGCAGCATTTCCACTGGCTGAAAATATACCGCAGCAATTTTCATACCTTCAATTTCCTGTTCCTCGCCAATCGGGAATTCCTCAAAGCCCGCCGCATCAGCTGGTGCTGCGGCCTTTTCCTCCGTTTTCGGAGCCTCACTTGGTTTAGCTGTCTCACTGCTGCCGCATCCGGCCGTAAAAACCGACAATGCACTTACCAGTACGACCAACAGAATCCAATAGTTTTTCTTTTTCAAAATGTACCTCCCCCATTTTCCCTTTATCATTAATTTTATTTACTGCCGGCAAATCATAATCCGGTTGTCAGTTCAGGCTTATTTTTGCGTCTTTGATAAAATAGTCCGCCAATTGCCAGCAGAATCAGAACAACTTGCGGTATCAGCGTTTCCACTGTGGGATAAATGCCCAGCAGGTCGATTGTTTCAACCCATTCGACCGACGTTACACCAACCACGCCCGCCTCCTGCAGTTCTTTTACCCCGCCGCCGGCAAAACTGATTGCCAGTACGTACATGAGTATGCTAGTCCCCATGAAAAACGGCTTTAACGGTACTTTTACACTGCCGTAGCGAATCAGTGCATAAATAAAAATCAATGCCACGCAGCCAACGCCAAATCCAGCCCAAATCATTGTCTGATAGTCACTGGAATCGCTAAACAGCGCCTGATAAAACAGCACGGTTTCCGCGCCTTCGCGATAAACTGCCAGAAATGCCGCCGCCGCCAGAGACCAGGTGTTGCGACCATTCAGCGATTCCTGTACTTTGCCTTCAATATATTTCTGCCAGGCATGAGCTTCCGCTTTGCCCACCATCCAGTGGCTTACGGAAAACAGTACCACCACCGCCAGCAGCATTGTTGCGCCTTCCAGGATTTCCTGATTTGCACCGCTGATGCTGAAAAGCTGTTGAAAGGCAAATGCCGTCAAAAAACTGAGTAAAATAGCCGCTACTGAGCTGTAATAAACAACCTTTGTCTTTTCCGCATTGCCGGATTTTATTAAATATGCAATAATCGCGCCAATAACCAGAATAGCTTCAAAGCCTTCCCGCACAATAATCAGTAAAGAGGCCAAAAACACCTCGGTAGGGTTTTCTTCCTTTCCGTCCAGCAGAAGGGCATCCTCACGCAACATTACGGTCAATTCTTTGATTTCTTTTTCAACCTGAGCCACAGGGGCCTTATTGGCCATTAATTTACGGATTGTACTGATTTTATATTCTTCTATACTGGCACGTTTTCCGGAAATGTTGGACATGACCGCCCGTTCCATGCCGTCCTTCTCAAATATCCCAAAATAGGCCTCATTGACCAAATCTCTGGCCTTTTCATTGTCGCCCTGTTTATATACCGTCAGGGACTGATTAAGGCCTTTTTCCATATTATCAACAACATGATTCCAGGTTTTAGCCGCTAAAGCCGGGTTATTTGCCATAAAAGAAAAAATCAGTGGTACCAGCAAAACCAGCAACCATTTGCGCATAATTCTCACCTCCCTTCAATATGGCTTAAAGCATAATATAAGCAATAATCATTATCACTCACTAAACTCAAAAAAAACAAAGCCTATTCAAGTTAAAAAAGAGAACTTTGCCCGTCCAAACAGCTTCTAAAGCAAGGTAAATGCTTACCAATCATGAGTTTGTCTAATCTGTCATTTAAAAATATACTCCTTATGAGATTGATTGTCAACACATTTATTGTATAAAATTTTACATAAGAATTAAAGGAATTTTATCCGGGAACTACCAGCTACCGGCCAGGAACCGCCGTCCTTTGGCCTTTTGGGTTTATCCCTGCCGGGTTGTCACTTCAACCAGCAGTTCCTCGGGCCGGCAGGTTACGATACAGCCGTCGGCAGCATAGTAAACAACGCGGGCAAGCCTGGCGTTCCTGATCATCCGGCGGCAAAGCAAACAAGGCTGGCCTGACGCAATCGTGCCGTCCTGGTTAAAACCGGCGATGTAAATCGTGGCTTCCTTCATGCCGGCCGGATCGGCATTAATCAGCGCATTCTGTTCGGCATGTACAGCCACGCACAGTTCATATCGCTCCCCCTTGGGAACCCGGAGCTCCTCCCGCCGGCATACCCCCGTATCGCTGCAGTTGTTTTCTCCGCGCGGCGCACCATTATAGCCGGTGCTGATGATAATATGGTCTTTAACAATAACAGCGCCGTAACAGCGCCGCAAGCAGGTGGACCGCTTGGCCACCACCTGCGCAATTTCTAAGAAATACCTGTCCCAGTCCGGCCGTTCGTGCAATGCTAGGCCCCCCTTTGTCTTAAGCTTTACAATAATAGTATCATATTTGAACAGCAGGCTCCAGCGGCCGCGCCAAGAATACTGCGGTTTTAGTCGCGTACCCGTTTTACCTGCCAGATGCCGATCCCCAGGAACAAGCATAGATATACCAGCATGACGATTAGCGATTCGGCCGGCGCAGGACTGTTGGCGGCGCTGCTGCGCAGGGCCTGGCTGGCATGCGTAAGCGGCAGAAGTTCGATCGCCCAGCGAACCGGCTCCGGCAACTGTTTAGGGGTAAAAAAAGTAGCGCACAAAAACGACATAGGCAACAACACATATGTATTGAAATTCCCCATGTCCTCGTGAGAGTCCAGACTCATTGCCGCAACCAGGGCCAGGGCGGCAAAGAGACTACAGTTTATCAGCAGGATGAGCAAAAAGGCGCCGTTAACACTAAATTGAGCGCCAAAACCATAGGCCAGGACGATGAGCACCGCCGATGATATCAATCCCCGTAACACACCGGACAATACCTTGCCGAACACAAAGGCGGCCGCACCAATAGGCGCAATTAAATATTCCTCCAGCGTTTTATGATACAGCCGGCTCATATTAAGCGGCGTTCCCACGGCATTAAAGCTGATATTCATGGAGTTCAGGGCAACAATACCGGGAACGATAAAATCCAGATAACTGCCCTGCCCCGTCTGAATGTTTTTCCCCAAGCCCCAGCCAAAAGCTACCAGATACAGCACTGGCGATATCATGCGGGACAAAATATAACGGCCTAACCGCCGTTTAAGTACAATCCAGTCCCGCCAAAAGACCGTCCAAATATCGGTAAACATTACTCCGCCACCTTTCGCCCGGTCAACTCAACGAACACATCCTCCAGGCCGGACAACCGGATGGTTGCATTCACCGTCAGGGTGGCCGCAAACCCGGCGGCGGCAGACCGTTCCGGGAAAAAGCGGAAGTTTGTAGCCTCGCCGTCCGGCCATTCCACAACAAAACGCCCCAGTCCCTGACAGAGGGCGGCCGGACTATCCATAGCAATGAGCCGCCCCTGGTCCAAAATAGCCACCCGGCTGCAAAGATTCTCCGCTTCTTCAATATAGTGCGTGGTCAGCAGCACGGTCAAGCCTTCCCCGTTAAGACGGCGTATGAAATCCCATAACCGGCGGCGTACCTGCGGGTCCAGCCCGACCGTCGGCTCATCGAGAAACAAAACCTGCGGCCGGTGCAGCAGCGCCCTGGCAATCATCAAACGGCGCTTCATTCCGCCCGAAAAGGTATTGACCCGGTCCCCGCCCCGTTCAGCAAGTTCTACAAAGCTTAACAGTTCGGCAATTCGCCGGCGCCGCTCCGGTGCAGGCAGGTGATGCAACCGCCCGTGAAGCTCGAGATTCTCCCAGGCGGTTAAATCGCTGTCTAAATTAAAAAATTGAGGAACCACACCAATGATTGCCTTAATCTGCCGCTCACTGTCCGGCAGCGTCAACCCGGCGATCTGTATCCGTCCGGCGGTGGCCCGGGTCAGCATCGTCAAAACCCTGATGGTCGTGGTTTTGCCGGCGCCATTGGGCCCCAGCAAGCCAAAGGTTTCGCCTTTGGCTATCTTTAGGCTAAGTCCGGCCACTGCAGTCCGGCCGGCAAACCTTTTTACCAGTCCTTCAATGATAATCATCTGTTTTCATCAGCCTTTACTTTCGTAACAGCAGCAATCCCGGCGGCCAGGCTGCACTGTACGATTTAATCCTTCCTGGCGGCCGCCAGCCCGGTAACAACAAATACCGGCCGGCCGCCGGCCGCCGGCAGTACGTCGGCTTCAACTCTGAATACCTCGCGCAGCATAGCTGAATTTACCACTTCCTCCGGCGGTCCGGCGGCAAAAACAGTTCCGTCTTTAAGCACTGCGATATGATCGGCATATTGGGCCGCCTGATTAATATCATGCAGCACCATTACCACGGTAATGCCGTTATCGACATTAAGCCTGGCAGCCAGCTGCATGATTTCGAGCTGGTGGCAGATATCAAGATACGTCGTAGGTTCGTCCAGCAGCAAAACCTCAGGCTGCTGGGCCAGAGCCATGGCAATCCAGGTCCGTTGACGCTCGCCGCCGGACAAGGTGCTTACCAGCCGGTCAGCCATAATCCGTACCCCGGTCTGTTCCAGCGCCCAGTTAACAATCGCCTGATCGGCGGCGGCCGTTTTCCACCAGCTGCGGTGCGGAAAACGGCCATGCTCAACCAGATCGCGTACCGTTAAATCCGGCGGCGACTGGGGCGCCTGCGGCAATACCGCCATGCGGCGAGCCAGTTCACGGCTGCCCAGACTGTTCAAATTGCGCCCGCCCAGTAAAACCGTACCTGCCTGCGGCGGCAAAACCCGGGACAACGCTTTAAGCAAAGTGCTTTTCCCCGAACCGTTTGGACCCAGTATGGCGGTAATCCGCCCGGTTGGAACAGCCAGGCTGATATTTTTCAGAATTGCCTTGCCGCCAATACTTACCGCTAAATTGCTGGCGTTAAGAATACTCATTACATTTCCCTCCTTAATAAATAGAGGAAAAACGGCGCCCCGACAAAAGCCATGATAATTCCTACCGGCAGTTCCACCGGCGCCAGCACCGTCCGGGCCAGCATATCACTAAATGTAACCACCCCGATCCCCAGCAAAGCCGCCGCAGGCAGCAGGTACCGGTAATCCGAGCCGATGAGCAGGCGCGCGGCATGCGGCACTACAAGGCCGACAAAACCCAACAGGCCGGCTACACTGACTGCGCTGGCCGCCAGTAAAGCCGCTACCGCCGTAAGCGCCAGCCGGTTCAGCTCTACATTCAGTCCCAGTCCCCTGGCCATGTCGTCGCCCAGCTGCAGGATATTCAGGCGGGCGGCTCCCGCCCAGGCCAGCGTTCCCCCCAGCAGCGAGTAAGGCCAAATAAGATCAAGATGCGGCCAGCTGCGCGCCGATAAGCCGCCAACCATCCACATCAGTGCCCCATGAACCCGGTCACTGTAAAAAATCATCAAGGCGGATATTCCCGACCCCAGAAACGCCGAAACGGCGACTCCCGCCAAAATAATCCGGATCGGCCTGATGCCGCCTTTCCAGGCCAGAAGATAAATAGCGGCAGCCGCAGCCATCGCGCCGGCAAAAGCAATGGGCGTAATCAAATATTCCATTGCCGGAAACAGTATCATCACCGCCACGCCCGTCAGACCGGCGCCGGATGATATACCGATAATGTGCGGATCAGCCAGCGGATTGCGCATCACTGCCTGTAAAACAGCGCCCGCCAGGGCTAAATTAAGTCCGACCAGGGCCCCGACCAGCGTCCGCGGCAAACGAATATTCCAGATCACCTGGCTTTGAGCGTCACCAGCCGTTGACCACATAATACGCCAGACCTGTTCAGGCGCAATCGCCAGGGCCCCTTTGGCCAGGCTTATCACAATGCCGCCAACGGCCATCAGCGCAAACACGGTCAAAACCAACAGCCGCCAGGCTGTCCTGTTTATAGAAATCCCCAGCAAGCGCCGGACGGCGCTGTCCTGTTTACTGTCCATCGGCAAAAGCCTCAGGATAAGCAAGTCTGGCCATATATTCCACAGCCTGAGGATACTTTAGCCCCGGGTTAAGCAAAAACAACTCCTGCGGCAGAAAAAACACCTGTTTATTTTGCACGGCGGCTAAGGCAGACCAGGCCGGGTTACTTTCCACATCAGCTTTCATCCGTTTTTCAATATCCTCAGCCTGGCCCATGGTAACCACAAAAATCATATCAGGATCCGCTTCAACCAGCTTTTCCAAACTGTAAGGAGTAGCGTCGGGATCACTTTCCAACGGACGGCTGCCGGTTGCTACATTGCGCAAACGCAGTTGCTGCGCAATGCTGCCGGCAATACTGTTTTCCAGTTCAACTGTTACGTTTTTGGCGGTAGCATGTAAAATAGCCACTTTAACCGCTCTTTCCGGCACTTTGTCCAGCAACGCCGCCCGCTGCTCCTCAAGCTGGCCGGCAAGCGCCTCCCCCTTGCCGCCGCTTCCGGCAATCCTGCCGAATAATTTTAATTTATCGACAACATCTTGATACGTACGCATTCTTACCATCATAACCGGGATCTGATTACTTTCCAGAATTGGCAGCAGTTTCTCATGAATACCCTGATAAGCAATGACCAGGTCAGGCTGCAAAGCGACTACTTTTTCAATATTAATATTATAAACATAACCGATTTCCTCAGCGCTCTGGGCAGCAGCCGGGATTTCACCGGTCTTGGAGCTGGGCCGGCCAATAACCTTGCCGTCAACCGCAGACAGTAAATCTAAAAATGACGCCGACAACACAATGATTTTTTCCGGTTGCCGCGGTAACGCCACTGCCCGCCCGACATCATCCGTCAGCGAAAGAAAAGGCGGGGAGGCTGTCCTATTGCCGCCCGTTTCCGGCGCCGGACTGCGTCCGCATCCCGTCAATACCGCCGCCAGCGCCAAGCCGACCACCAGCAGTTTGGTAAATTTCGTAACCAGCACTTCAGCCACCTCGATTTTCCGTCATTCCCGCCGCACGGTATTAGTACCTTGTCAGCCTTAAAACGGTAGAATAATGGCGAGGCTATTTTTCGCAAGACAAGGCGGAGGAGGGAGGCATACCGGGAGTATGCCGACCGACGACAACGAAGGCTTGCGGAAAATAGACCGTCAGTATTCACTGCATTAGGCCTGGCTAGATCCGCCGGGCTAGAATAGTGGAGAGATAATTTATTTTTTTATCGCCGGCCGTGTGCAGTTCATGCACCACTTCTTCGCCCGGCAAACCGCACCGGCTGATCATCACCGCGTTGTCGGCCAGTTGGTGACGCTTAAGCTTTGCCACCACATCCTGATAGTTTTTATAAACCTTCATTAATACAACATTATCAGACAGCGCCAAAGCTTTATCCAGCTTATCCTGTTCTATTGTCGCCGGAATAATGCTTAGAATGTTGTTTCCCTCTACCAGCGGATAGCCCAGCTTGCTGCCAATTGCGCAAAAAGCGGTGATACCCGGTATGGTTTCAATCGGATAGCCGGAGTCTCCCAGCAGGCGGAACACATAGATATAGGTACTATAAAACATCGGATCGCCTAAAGTTAAAAAAACCACTTTTTTCCCCGCGGCCAACAGCGTTAAAATCGTCTGTTTGTTGCTTGCCCAGGCTTCGGTTAAAATTTCGGTGTCGGAGACCATCGGGAAAACCTGTGTCAGAATTTCCACATCCGGTTTCAGATAGGGGCTGGCAATCGTTAAAGCCACACTCCCCTCTTTCTTTTCGGTTTTGGGAGCAATAATCACATCTGCCGCTTCAATTGCCTTAATTGCTTTGACTGTTAAAAGTTCCGGATCGCCCGGACCTACACCAACACCATAAAAAACTCCTGACATAAATACCTCCTAATAACAAAGCCGCTGGCGCGAATTTGGTTTTGCTAGCCAAATGGTTAAAAAAACCAAAATTAAGTATACCATATAAAAAGACAAAAAACCCTAGGCAGTCCTGAAAAAATTTCAGGGCTGCCTCAGGCTTAACTGCTGATCAATTATTTTTTCGAACCATGATGAGCCTTTTGGTAATTTCCATACACAGCATCCCGTACATGCTGAACGTAAATATCCTGAAAGGCCGCATTCTCCCCTAAGCCGTGAACATAAACGCTCACTTGATAACCGTCGGCAAGCAGGATATTTTTCCAGGAATCTTCCTCATCCCCGGCCATATCGTTATTGGCATGATCGCCGGCCACCACCATGAGGGGCATTAAAATTACTCTTTTGACGCCTCTCTCTTTCAAACTGGCTTGTACATCTTCAATGGTCGGTCCGGTAGGCTCAACAACCCCGATAACCGCATTGGCCCCGGCAGCGTCAAGCTGTTCCTGCAGGCGGCTGTAAACAGGGTTTACATGATTCGGCGAGCCATGCCCCATAAATACTACCGCGCGGTCAGCCAGCTGCAGTACCGGCAGCTGAGTTTTTAAGGCTTTTGCGGCAATCGCATAATCATTGGGCGTCCCGTGAGCGCCGGTAAAAGTCACCGCCGGACGACCGACGACAAGTTTATCAAACGCATGGGCATACTGATGCACCACCGCAACGATCTTATTGTCATATTCCTCACCGGGAGTGAACAGGGTGGGTTGAACGACAACCTCTTTATAGCCTTCCTGCCGGAGCTTTTCCAACGCCTGCTCAAGGCTGTCAACGTAAATACCGCGTTCAGCCAGACGTTTCATCACAATTTTGGAAGTAAATGCCCGGCGTACTTCATAGTCGGGAAAGCCGGTCTTAATTTTGTTTTCCACGCTTTCAATACTGTCCCTGCGCTGATCGTCAAAGGTTGTCCCGAAACTGGTCACAACAATCGCCTTTTTGGACGCCGCCTCAACTGCAGTTGCGCTGATTGCGCCAAAACCAAATACCACAGCGCAAAGCAAGGCAATACTTAAACTAAATCTCATTAAATTTTTCATTGCTTGTCCTCGTCCTTTCCAAATGAATAGCCTATCCGGTTTAGAAACAATTCCATTTATCGCCGCTGACTGCGCATCTCCTTTCCCGGCCGTTTTATATTAAATTGAGAATTGAAAAAGGGAAGTCCTGTAAGCATACAGGACGGCGTTGCGTTCCCAGGCGCAACCAAAACATTCTACCTTATGAGCAATGAAAACTCTCCACGCAAGATACGCTTAGAGTGTAAAAAAACCTCCCTGACGGGAGGTTTTTTGACCAAAATTGAATATCAATAAAAAACCTGGCTATAAAAAGGCAGCCAGGAAGATGATAAACACAATTGTGCAAAATCCCCTTCCCCATCGCTCGTGAGTATAACGGTGATTGACATATAGGCAGTTCTCCTGGCTCTGGATCATTGCTTCCCCAAACCTTCCCAAGATGATCATCTCAGTGGCATTTATTGGGTTTGCTCTCCATTACAGTGGCGGGACCGCGCCGGCATTACACCGGACTTCCCTATTAAGCCCCTTAGGGCACCTATACCGCGTATTCAGTTAAATGAGGATATTCAGTAAGCTAATCATAGCATTTGTAGTTTGAATAGTCAAACATTTTTTCGCAGCCGCCATTGGGGCGGGCAGGGGAAACATAACCGCCCGCTTATGCGGCGGAAAAGCCTTTTGCGCGCAGCAAAAATTGCCGCCGGCGGTAACACTCGCCAAGGACTCATCATAGCATACAAAAGACAGGTAACATTCGCTAAAACTACAGCTAACCTGGCCAAAGCCCGTTACTATACAACAGCAATTTTTTTTCACGTTATTGTTGCCTGGAGCTAATAGCAATAGGAGGTTCTGCCAAGTGAATGCAAAGCACCCCATTGCCTTATCAGCCCTAACCGCAGGCGAGTCGTGCCGGGTTGCAGCCATAGAGCTTCACGGACTGTTAAGACGAAGAATTCTGGATATGGGCATGGTGCCCGGTACAGCCGTAGAATGTATCCGCCGCAGCCCTTCGGGCGATCCAATCGCGTTTAAGGTGCGGGATTCGGTGATTGCCTTGCGGCATGAAGACGCCACTCAAATTAAGGTATACCTTGTCCAACAGGAGGGATTGCAATGAGCATCTGCCCAGCCAGCCGCCAACGGGTTTTGCGCGAGCATTTCGGAATTCTCCCGGCGGAAGGCCAGTTGGTTGTGGCCTTGGCCGGTAATCCGAATGTCGGCAAAAGCACTGTTTTCAACGCGCTTACCGGCCTGCGCCAGCATACCGGCAACTGGCCGGGTAAAACCGTCGATAACGCCCAGGGAACGTTTACCTACCGGAATCAGGACTTTTTGCTGGTTGACCTGCCGGGAACATACTCGATTCTGGCTCATACGGTGGAAGAAGAAGTAGCCCGGGATTTCATCTGCTTCGGCCAGCCGGATGTAACGCTGGTTATCCTGGATGCCACCTGCCTTGAGCGCAATTTGAATTTAGCTTTGCAGGTGATGGAAATCACGCCAAACGTAGTTGTGTGTGTAAACTTAATTGATGAAGCCAAAAAGAAAAACATTCAGGTCGATATCGCCGCCCTGGAGCAGGAGCTGGGCGTACCGGTAATAGCTGCGGCGGCCCGCAGCAAAGAAGGCTTGGATGATTTACTGGCCGCTCTGTATGAAGTAGCCAGCGGCGCCAGACAGACATCGCCCAGGCAAATCAGCTATTCACCGGAAGTTGAAACAGCGCTGCTGCTGCTGCTGCCAAAAATCGAATGCCTGATCTACAGCAAATTACCCGCCCGGTGGATAGCGCTCCGGCTGTTGGATGGCGACCAGAGCTTTGTTGACAGCATCAGCTGCCATTTGGAACTGAATCGCCGGCCCGCGAACAGGGAGGCCGCCGGATGAAAGTACAGCCAATCACCACCTTGGCCGAGGTCTGCCTCGAGGCGGAATGCATCCGCCTGCGCAATGACAACAAGCTTGGCGACAAAATCGTAACCGATATCTATGCCAACGCCGAAGCCATCGCCGCTAAAACGGTAACTAAACCGCCTGCCGCCAAAGGCTGGGATACCCGGATCGACGATGTGCTGACCTCCCGGTTGTTCGGTTATCCGATTATGCTGGCCCTGTTAGGGACAGTATTTTGGATTACGATTGAAGGAGCCAATGTGTTTTCAGCAATGCTGGCCACCGTCTTATTTGGCCTGCAGGATGTGCTCACCGGCTGCTTTCAGGCGGTAAACGCCCCGGCATGGCTTCACGGCGTGCTGGTACTGGGTTTATATCGCGGCCTGGCCTGGGTTGTTTCTGTCATGCTGCCGCCAATGGCCATATTTTTCCCCTTGTTTACCCTGCTGGAGGACCTTGGCTATCTGCCGCGGGTGGCCTTTAATCTGGACAGCATCTTTAAAAAATGCAAAGCCTGCGGCAAACAGATTCTTACGATGTGCATGGGTTTTGGCTGTAATGCCGCCGGAATCGTTTCCTGCCGGATCATTGACTCGCCGCGGGAACGTTTGATTGCCATCATTACCAACAACTTTGTTCCCTGCAACGGCCGGTTCCCCACACTCATTGCCATTGCCGCCATTTTTGTCGGCGGCACTTTCGCCGAAGAATATACGACGCAAATTACCGCGCTGATGATTACCGGCCTGGTATTGCTGGGTGTGCTGATTACCTTTGCCGTATCCTGGCTGTTGTCGCACACCATACTGAAAGGGCAAGCCTCCTCCATGGTTCTGGAACTGCCGCCTTATCGCCGGCCTCAGTTTGGCGCCGTTTTTTACCGGTCACTGATCGACCGGACCCTGTTCGTACTGAAACGGGCCGTAATCATGGCCGCACCGGCCGGCGCTCTGACCTGGGCGTTAGCCAACATATACATAGGGGACGCCAGCATTCTCCTCCACCTGGCCGGATTTCTGCAGCCTTTGGCTTATGCCATCGGCCTGGACGGTTTTATCCTGCTGGCTTTCATCCTGGGCCTGCCCGCCAACGAGATTGTGGTGCCCATCTTATTGATGAGTTATTTATCGACCGGGTACATAATTGAAGTTGAATCTTTAGCTGAACTGAGAGCAATTTTCATCAGCCATGGCTGGACCTGGCTGACCGCCCTGTGCACCATGCTGTTCTGCCTGCTGCACTGGCCCTGCACCACTGCCCTGCTGTCCGCTTATAAAGAATCCGGCAGCGCCAAATGGACGTTCTTAACCTTCCTGCTGCCTGCGGTTACCGGCCTGACCGTTTGTTTTGTAATCGCCCAAACAGCCCGCCTGCTGGGTTTGGCCTAAAAAGTCAGTATTCTTTATACCTCTGAACGCAAGGGGATGCAAAAATTCCGCGCGATAAACAGCGCTGATTTTCCTGCATCCCCTTGCGTTCGGGCCCTTTTCAGCCTTGTAATGGTTTATACAGACTGTTTTTTGATATTTTCGGCCAATTCCGGGATTGGTCCCTCATTTTTTCTCAGGCTGAATCATCCCCGGTATCATCGGGAACAATGCCCGCCTCGACCGGTGAAGCTTCAGCAGGAGCGGTCGGCGACTCCATAAATTCCAGATAGCGCTTATATACATCAGGATTATTTTGCATAAACAGGCCCAGCGACTTAAACGAATCAATCGTTGAATTGGAAAGATAATGTTCAATCGATTCAGCCTCGGCGGAAATATCGCAATGCACCCGGATAAGCATTAAAAATTCCTGTAAAGTCTGATTGCGTTCAATCAAAAAACTGCCCATTATCCGGCCTTTTTCGGTTACCCCAATCAAACCGTATTTCTGATGGGTAATAAACCCCTTGGCCAGCAAACGCCGCATTGCTTTTGTTACCGACGGGGTCGAAACGCGCAGCTTGCGGCTGATATCGGTAACCCGGACCGTTTCGGTGGTCAAAGACAAACGGTAGATTTCTTCCAGATAATCCTCCAGACTTGGTGACAGCATCAGCGCACCTCCATTTTGCTCAACCGGCAACCAGGTTTTGTCATTTTGTATATACTTATGCTTATGAAAAGAAAAGAGAACTAATAAAATCAGGGTGTCATACAACATAAGCATTGTAGGACACCCCGCGAGGCCAATTTTTGCGGCTATTTGCCGCCATATAATAAACGCATGGAATTTAGCACACACAATATGGATACGCCGGTATCGGCAAATACCGCCATCCACATGGACGCAAAACCGGCCAAGCCCAAAACCATGACCAGGCCCTTTACCGCCAGGGCAACCGTGACATTCTGCCAGGCAATCCGGTTGGTGCTGCGGGAAATTTCCAGCGCTTCAGGAATCGCCTGCACCTGAGAGGTCATAAATACGACATCGGCCGCCTCAATCGCCGCATCCGCGCCGCTGCCCATCGCCGCCCCGACATTGGCGCCGGCCAGTACCGGCGCATCATTGATGCCGTCGCCGACAAACATTACATCGCCGTATTGCGACCGGAGCTGCTCCAGCTGAGCCAGCTTATCCTGCGGCAGCAGTTTCGCCCGCACATCATCAATACCGGTAGCTGCAGCCACTGCCTGGGCCTCGCTCTCGGAATCGCCGGTCAGCATGGCCGTAATAATCCCCAGTTTTTTGATGGCGGCAATGGCCGCCGGTGCATCCTCTTTAATCGTATCGGCGATCAGAATATAGCCGGCAAATTTACCATTTACAGCGACAAACACTTCTGTGCCGAACTGCTTGCCCTGATATTCCGCCAGGGAAACATGAAACATGTCCATCAGCCGGCGGCTGCCGCATAATACTTCGCCTGCCTCGACCGTTGCTTTAACGCCTTTCCCGGCGATCTCCTCCACAGCCGACGGGCGTTCAAGCGCCAGGCCTTTTTCTTTGGCTGCCTCCGTGATACTGACCGCAATGGGATGGTTGGAGGACAATTCGCTGCTGGCGCCTAGCGCTAACAGTAAATCAGCGTCAATATCCGCCGCCGGAACCACGCTTTGCACAATAAAATTCCCCTGGGTAATGGTTCCTGTCTTATCCATCACCACGGCCTTAACCTGCCGCATTGCCTCCAGAGACGCTCCGCCCTTAAATAAAATCCCTTTCTTCGAGCCGGCGCCAATACCGGCGAAAAAGCTAAGCGGCACACTCAGTACCAGTGCGCACGGGCAACTGATGACCAGAAAAGTCAACGCGGTATAAATCCAATAATCCCAGTTGCCGGTGACCAGGGACGGAATAATTGCGGTGGCGGCGGCGCCGGCCACGACAACCGGCGTATAGACGCGGGCGAAGCGGGTAATAAACCGCTCAATCTGCGGCTTGTTGGCGGCGGCGTTTTCCACTGCGTCCAGGATGCGGCTGACCATCGATTCCTCAAGAATTTTTTCCACCCGGATTTTTAAAGCACCGGACGTATTCAGGCAGCCGGAAGTGACATTGTCGCCGAATGTAACGCGCACCGGCACCGGTTCGCCCGTCACCGGCGAAGTATCAATCCGGCTTTCGCCCTCAATCACAACACCATCCAGCGGTATGCGATCCCCTGGCCTTACCAGCAAGATATCTCCCACATGAATTTCTTCGGCATGTTTAATGCGTACTTCCTCGCCGATAAGCAGGTTGACCACTTCCGGACGCATATCGACCGCGTCCATAATCTGCCCGCGGCTCTTGGCCACAGCCTTATGCTCAAAATATTCACCAATACGGTAAAACAGCATAACGCCAACCGCTTCGGGAAATTCTTTAATCGCAAATGCACCTAAAGTTGCTATCGTCATAAGAAAATTTTCATCAAAAATGTGGCCCCGGGTCAGGTTCTTCAATGCCGTTAATACGATCCGCCCGCCCAAAATCACATAAGCCAAAACAAATAACGGTACAAGCGCCGGCTCAGGCACAGCCCCTACGAACTGCGCCAGAATAAACAACCCGGCGCCGGCGCCAATTTCCAGTAAAGCTCGTTTTTCCTCCGAGAATGCCGGTGTTTGTCCCTGCGCCGAAACCGCATCAGCGGCTTCCCCCGGCTTGCCTTTAGGGGCGCGCTCCACAATTCTCACTCCGGCTTCCACGGCTGTGCAGATTTCCTGCATCGCAGCCAGCAGCTCGTCCGGTGATTTGGCAATTACCCGCAGTTGCTTCGTTGCATAAGTTATCGTAGCCTGAGCTACTCCCTCCAGCGCGTTGATTCTTTCTTCCATTTTTGCCGCGCAATTGGCGCAGCCCAGATTTTCCAGCAGATAAGTTTTGGTCTGTAAGCCGGCGGAAACACTTTCCTTGCGCGCCAATACCTTAACATCCGGCTCGATTTCAGAACAAATCGCCTGGATCTGAGGCAGAATGTTTTCATGATCCGCCGCCGATAACCGTAGTTGTTTGGTAACAAAGCTTACCACCGCATATTTTACGCCAGGCAGTTCCCTGATTTTGTATTCCATCTTGGCGGCGCAATTGGCACAGCCCAGATTTTGCAGAAGATAGACCTTCTTGACGCAGTCTTCATCCGGCATCCGGCAGGTACAGTTGCCCAGGCTTTCCCCGCAGATATCACAATAATCGGCATGGGGGTGGCAGATTTCACACTCGCAATTGGCGGGATGGCCCGGCGCATGATTGCCGGATATGCCAGCCTCTTGCCCATGCGCATGGCTGTGCCCGTGCCCGCAGCACCCCGCAGCAGACACCTGCGATTCTTCCTGGCGGGAGTGGTCATGTCCATGCGAATGGCTATGCCCGTGTCCGCAACACCCCTCGTCAGACGCCTGGGATTCTTCTTCATGGCAGTGGTCATGTGCATGGAAATGACCGTGTTCAGGCCCGCAGCAGCCCCTGTCAGCCGCCTGCTCTTTCTCCGCAAAACTTACTGCCCGCCCCGTTCTTTCACTCATCCTGTTATCCTCCTTCCAGACAATTGCGCCGGCCCTCATATCCGGGAAAATAGCACTTCCAACCTACTTGATCGTATGCACTGGTTCTTTTGCCTAAATAATAATTAACGTATGAATATACGTTCATACGTTAATTATGAATCGGCCTTTTCCATTTGTCAATAGTAAACGGCCTGTTTAACGGAACTTTACGCAGCACCAGGTTGCGGACAGGCACGGTTGATCCCCGCAAAAACCGGCTCCGGTTTGGCGCAGCATTCTTTTTGTTATTTTATGCGTGCTTACCTTCATTGTCACAACCGCCGGCGGCTCAACGACTGCCCGCCACCGCACCCGTTCCAGCACGGCCAGTCCCCACAGTTCATCGCCGGTCAGCCCCATCCAGGCCAGTCCGGCGCCGCCGCACTGGATCAGCCCTTCGACCAGAATTGCCCCCGGAACGATGAATCTGCCATCAAGCTCCTGGCGAAATAGAAAGTCCCGCTCATATTTTTTTACGCCGACAATCTGGCTGCAGCTGGCCGCAAGCAGCGCATCAATAAATAAAAACGGCTCACGCTGGGGCAGCAGTGTTTTTATATCGTTCATTCAATCCTCCCGTAAGAAGCCTGCGCGCCGGCATCCCGTATCCCGGTGTTGTTGTCAGCCGGCGCTTGCTGACCGGCCGCCACTCCGTTTGGCTGTTGCCAATCAGACTTGCCGGCCAAACACCCGGCAGAAGGGCGGCTGTCATTTTGGACTGCGCTGATAATTCTCCTTTAATTTCAACCGGTCAGCCTTCCCATTCGCCAAACCTGGAATTGTTTCGACAAAAACAATGATTTGAGGACAGCATTGACGATTGATGCGGCTACGGCAAAAAGCCCGGATATCAGCGGCCTGGATGTCCGGATCCCGCCTGACGATCCACGCGCATACCCTTTGCCCTCTGACCGGATCTTCGACCCCGCCGACAACAGCATCGGCAACACCGGGACATTGGCGCAAAACCGCCTCCACCTGTTCGGGAATGACCTTGACCCCGCCAAAGTTAATTAGCCCCTGCCGCCTGCCGAGCAAGATAAGATATCCATTTTCATCGATTTTCCCTAAATCGTTAACCGTCGCTTTGGGGCGGTAAGCCGGAGCCAGATAGGGGCTTTCCACCCAAATGACCCCATCTTCAATCGTAATCGTTACGCCCGGAAATGCTTTGCCCACAGATTGAGGGCGGGCCAAAAGATCCGCCGCCACCGCGTAGCTTACATGCCCAAGCTCGCTGGCTCCGTAATATTCAACTATCCGGGCCGCGGGAAAACAGCCGGTTAAAGCCCGGACAGCGCCGTCATCCATTTTTGCTCCCGCCGTCACCAGTGATCTTACCGAACCAACCGGTTCCGGCACCAGTTGAAGCAAAGTCCGGTAATGCGCAGGAACCATAAACACGGCGCTAACGTGGTGCGCCGTCATTTCCCTAAACCAGGTGCGGGGATTGCCGGCAAAGACAACCGTTCCTCCTTCAGCCAGCAAATGGAGGCAGGCATTGAGATTGGCCGTATAGCTAAGATTCCCGGCCAGATAAAGAATATCCGCCCCGTCTATTCCAAATACCCTGCTTTGGGCGGCAAAAGCGCTGGTCCAGCTCTGATGATCCCGCCAGATAATTTTCGGCGTTCCCGAGCTTCCTGAACTCAACGCGCCTAAAAAAACAGCGCTCCGGTCAATTGGCGGAAGCGCTGGAGCCACCGCAGCCGCTGGCTGAAAGCCGTCCTGAATATGATGCTGCAGCGTATACCGCTTGATCAACTCCGCACACAAAGCCGCCGGAGACGCGCCATCAATCAAAACGCCAACCCCGCCGGCTTTGACGACAGCGAAAAAATGCAACAGTTGAGCAACAGGATCCGATAACTGGATGAGCACCCGATCCCCGGTCTGAATTTGTGCGGCCAGCCGTTTGGCCAAATACTCCATTTGCCGGTTAAATTCCCGGTAAGTAAAGCGCTTGTTGCCGTTTATAAGACAAATCTTTTCCGGCTGCTTTTGAGCCACAAGCTCAAATGACTGGTAAATCAACATAACTTAACACCTCTCCAGCAGGACGGCGACGCCGATTCCGCCCACCGCCCCAATAGCGGCCGCGCCAAACCGTCCCTCGCCCTGCTCCAGGACGGTCAGCAGATGCAGTAAGATCATCGCCCCCGAAGCGCCGTAAGGATGGCCATAGGCCAAAGCGCCTCCCAGTTGGTTGACCTTTTCCAAGCAAAGCCCCAGTTCACGGCAGCAGGCCAGAATCTTAACGGCAAAGGCTTCATTAATTTCAATCGCATCAAGCTGCTCCGGCCGCAAGCCCTGTTTATCCAATAGCCGGCGAATTGCATTTACAGGTCCCAGGGGAAATACATTCGGGTCACAGCCTGTACTGACCGTTCCGGCAATACAGGCCCCGGGCCTAAGTCCCCGGCGCTGCATTGCGGCCCTGGAAGCAATCAGCACTGCCGCCGCCCCGTCATGCTTTAAACAGGCATTGCCGGCCGTAATCCGGCCGCCTGCCGCAAAAGCGCCCTTCATCCGGGCCAGCAGCCGGCTGCTCATGTTGTCCCGCAGGCATTCATCATCCCGGAGAATAGTCCCCTGCCAGGCCAGCGGCAGGATGATATCCTTCAACACTTTGCGCTCTCTGGCCTGACAGGCCTTTTTATGGCTTAAAAGAGCCAGCTTGTCCATATCTTCCCGCGAAATATCCAGTTGACGGGCCAGAGCTTCAGCAGCCTCCCCCACACCGGGGTTGCCCACCGCCGGCGGCGAAAAAGGCGCCTGCTCGTAAAAGGCAGCTTCACCCGCAAACCGGGGATCGTTAACGTTGAATTGGCGGCGCGGCGCCATACTGGTGCTCTCAACGCCGCCGGCAATGACCAGTTCAGCCTGCCCGGACCTGATTTGCGCAACCGCCAGCTCGACGGCGCTTAGCCCCGACCCGCACTGCGTATCCACCGTCAGCGCCGGGCAGGCATAAGGCCAGCCCGCTTCCAGGACCGCCACTCGCGCAATATTACCGCCCGGTCCTACCGCATTGCCGAGAATAACCTGATCAATGTCTTGCGGGGCCAGGCCGTAACGGCTGATGATTTCCTGCAGCACACCGGCCGCCAGCTGTTCCGGCAGAAAGCCCTTTAAGATTCCATTGGTTTTACCGATTGGCGTTCTTAACCCGCCAATCAGGTAGGCCTCACTCATCGGCTTCCACCAAACTTCTGCCGCTGCCGGTTGACCATTGCCCCAATCACCGTGGCGACTGCAACCTTAAACAAGTCTCCCGGAATAAACGGCAGCGCTCCTGCAATCAATGCTTTTTCCAAACCCATGCCGGTAATAAAACTTAACCAGGACACGCCGAACAGATAAACAAGAACAACCCCGCCGGTCAAATTGGCCAAAGCCAGACGCCAAAGCTGATTATCCCGGCCCTTTAACCAGGCAATAAGGCCAACCCCCAGCAAAAAGCCGAAATAATAGCCGCCCCGCGGCCCCAGCAAAACGCCAATGCCGCCTGTCAGCCCGGAAAAAACCGGCACACCCGCCGCGCCCATCAAAACCAGCGTCAGCACGCTAAACACCGCCTGCCTGACAGTCAAAATCGTACCGGCCAGCATAATGCCCAGGCTTAACCCCGAAATGGGCACCGGACTGATCGGCAACGGTATGGAAATAAACCCCAGAACAGTGGTCAAAGCGGCAAACAGCGCCGCATAAACAAAATCAGTCAACCCCATTTTCTTCTCCATATTCCCCGCCTTGCTTCTTATCTTTTTTTAACTCCCGTTGATGAACACATAGTAAATTATAGAGGAATCACTACCACTAGTCAACCAGCAAATCGGCAAAGGTTAACGATTTGGCGTATCAGTGTCTTGGCAAAGTTGTGAATTAGGATTAGACAGTGTAGATTTTTTTGCAAAAAAGATACGCTGGCTAAGCCCAGGATTTAACTTTGTCAAGGCACTAGTTGCGTCGCTCAAACAGCAGCAGGCGGTAAGTGCCGGTAATGCTGCCGTCATCCAGCTGCAGGGGAGCCTCGACGCCTGCGATATACCGTTGATCACTGCTGACGGCCACGCCGACGCAAGGTCCGTTCATGGGGAAAAAAGAAATCAGCGCCAAGTCCGGTAAGGACAACACATACAGGCCATGTATGCCGGTATCCCGGGTTTTAGTGTTCCGCCCAACGGCCAGAACTGCCTGATCGCCGCCGACACTGAACTGCTCAATCATGCCGCCGGTGGTATACCGGCTTAGCAGCATTCCCTGCCGGTCAAAAACAAACATACTATTGCCGCCGGGATGCTCAACGGGCGTGGGCAATTGCCAGTTGGCCCGGTTATAGGTATTGCCGGTAGTCAAAACAACCCCGAATTCGGTGTATTGCACATTGGAGCCAACGGCATTAATGCTGACCCCGGCGATTGTCCGGGGACGGCTGATACTTCGCTGCCAGATATTCCGGCCATCGCCGTCAAACAAATAGCCCCGCCCGTCGCTGGAAACACCGGCAACATACCTGCCATCGGCCGAAATATCCGGACTGGAGCGCATAGTGGTGTTTTGATACGGAGGCACCGGTTCAATATTCTTACTCCATAAAACTGAGCCGAGACGCCCATCCAGGCAATACATGGTATCGGTAAAACGAACCGAACTGCCGGCATCCCAATTGGCGGTGCCAAAGACCAGCTTATCACCGGCGTCGTCAACGCTAAGCCAGCTGACCCAGGAATCCAGGTTGCTGTCCGCCGGAAACATCGCGGTGATGTTTCCGGCCGGCGACAAACGGTAAATCCGTCCGTAATATTGGCTGCGTCCGTCGGCATATTTGCTATACCGCTGTCCGGCGGCGTAAATATTGCCGGCCTGATCGGCGGTAATACTGACAATGCCGGGAAAGGTCTTTTGCTTAAGGTCAACGCCCAATTGCTCCACAGAGCTTTGCCGCCATAATTCTGCTCCGGTTTCGGCATCCCAGTTAAGCAGGCTGCCCTGCTGGCTGGTTTCACCGATCAGCAGGCTGCGGCTGTCGCGGGCAAAATGCAGCGCACTGATTTTGCCCAGCCCCAGCTGCTTCCGCCACAATTGGCGGCCGTCTGTCCCCATCATGACGATATCGCCATTTTCCGTCCCTACCGCCAGATAGCGGCCGTCCGGAGAAAACTGGACAAATCCATGCGTAAAGCCCATACGCCGGTAGTTGAAAACCTCCACTTTTCCTAAGGGAATATCGGCGACCCTTCGATAAGCGTCATTAACGCTCGCCGGCTGCCCGGGAGAAAATGCCGCCGGCAGCGCCCCGGCATAAAAAATATGCATTCCCAAAAAACTCAGCGTAATCGCCAGCAGCGCCGGCGGCAGCCAGCCTATCAGCTTATCCATCATCACAGCCACACTTTCATTACATCATACAGCACGCGCCAGCCGGCCACATACAGAAGGCCGTTATATTGCAGCAGGTACATGAGTTTTGCGATCATTGCCGCCACCGTACCGGCCAATAAAAAATAAACGGCAATTTTCTGCCGTACCGGCCACGCAGCATCGGCCAAGCAGGGGCTGCCGCGCCCGAAGCCCCTGCTTTGTACAGAAAGGGCCAGGGTTGCGGCCCGCCGGACAGTCCGGGCCAGAATAGGAAACAGGGTCTGCATTGCCGACTGCAAAAAATGTCGGACTGACAGCGTTTTTAACGGCTCAAAGCCCCGCAGCCGCTGAGCGGTCAATACAGTCGCGGTTTCTTCGGCAATCACCGGCAGAAAGCGCAGCCCGGTGATCAGCATAAAGGCAAGCTCGTACGGCATTCTCCAGGCCAGAAAGCCTTTAAGCAATTGATTGGTATTGGTGGTCCAGCAGACGAGCAGTCCCAGAGCGGACATAATGGAGGTTCTGAGAGCCTGAACAGCGCCATGTTCCAGCCCTTCCCGGTAAATATACAAACCGCCGCTCAACTGACCAAATACCGGTATGCCCGCCGGCAGCAGGCAAGCGACGACGGTACGGGGCTCCTGGTTGTAAAACAGCGCCTGACTGGCCATTGAGCCCCAGATGCCAAACAAGATCAATAAACTAAGCAATCGCCATTTAGCGGCCGGCATTTGCGCCCAAAAATGCAAAAGCAGCGTCAAAATCAATAGAATAAACAAGGTAGCGGCACTGTCAATCAGTATTGCCAGAACCGCCATCGTCAGCATAACCGCCAGTTTGGTCCTGGCATCCAGAGCGTAAATCAGGGTTCGGCCGGACTCAGTCCGCCATATTTGCTTGTTGTACATAACGCACCACCTCCTGCACGGTTAAGGCCGTTCCACCGTATAGCCGGGCGGATATAGCCGCCACTGCAGGTATTTTCAGCCCCAAACGGACAATCAGGTCCTCATCGGCAAACACTTTCCGGGGATGGTCGTCAGCAGCGATCCGGCCGCAATCCAATACAATCAGCCGGTCGGCAATTCCGGCCGCCACCTCGGTATCATGCGTGCAAAAGACTACCGTCCCGCCGCACCGCACATACTGCTGCAACAGCCGGACAATATCGTCAATGTGCCCGATATCCTGCCCGGTTGTCGGCTCATCCAGCAATACAACCGCCGGCTGACGGGCCAGCACGGCCGCAATTGCCACCCTCAAACGCTGGCCGCGGCTAAGCGCCAGGGGGAAATCCCGAACCAGCCCGCCTAAGTCAAGCTGCGCAAGCATGGCCGTATCTATCGGCCGGCCGCCATTGCCAAAACCAATTTCAGCGGCAACGGTTTGATTAAACAACATCAAGTCAGGATTTTGCAGCACCATGCCGACCTGCCGCCTCCCTTGCTTTACCGGTTTGCCAAGTATCTTTACCCAGCCGGTCTCAGGCTGCAGCAGGCCGCACATCTGCTGCAGCAGAGTAGATTTCCCGGCGCCGTTATTCCCCATCAGCGCCACAAACTGACCGCAGGGTATGGTTAGCCGGATTTCGTGCAAAACCCGCTCAGCCTGCGGCTGATAAGCAAACGTTACATTCTCCAGTTCGACCGCCGGTTGCCCCGGAACCGGAAAAGCAGCCTCAGCCGTCTGCTTCTTCCTTGGAATGTCCGGATACAACGCTTGAATGGCCTTAACGGCAGCCCCCGCAGCAAACGACCCGGGGTTCACCCCCAGCTCCCGGCATACCGCCACCGGCTGAGGAATGCGCAAATGGTGTGCGGCCAGCACGCCGGTATGCTCCAGCAGTCCGGCGCAGGGTCCCTGCCAGACAATCGCGCCGCCATCCATAATGACCACCCGGCTGCACAATGGCAGTACCTCATGCAGCCGGTGTTCAACAATAATGACGGTAATGCCGTGTCTGTCGTTAAGCCGGGTTAAAATTCCAAGCACTCCGGCCGCTCCCTGAGGATCAAGCTGGCTGATCGGCTCATCCAGCACCAGCACCTTGGGGTTGGCCGCCAAAACGGCGGCAAGGGCCAGCCGCTGTTTTTGGCCGCCTGACAATTGACCGACCTCTGCCCCGGCTTTGCCTGCCAAGCCAACTGCCGCCAGACTCTCCTGCACCCGCCCGGCAACCACCGGGGCCGGCAGCCCCATGTTTTCCAGGACAAAGGCGACTTCCTCAAAGACCGTGGCCGAGAAAATCTGATCGTCCGGACTCTGAAAAACCATCCCTACACTGCGGCTAAGCACAGCAATATCATGCTCCCGCGTATTCTGCCCGTCAATGAAAACCGCTCCCTGTAAGCAGCCGCTGTTTTCATGGGGAATCAGACCATTGAACAGCTGCAGCAGCGTGCTTTTGCCGCAGCCGGTGGAGCCGGTAATCAAAACAAACTCGCCGGCGGCAATCTGCAAATTAATATTGACCAGGCTGGGCGTCAGCCGCTGACGGTAAGTAAATGATACATTGCGCACCTCGACCAAATGCTGCAAGCTAATCCCCTCCCACCCTGGCCAGCCGGCTGCCCAGTACAGTGCCGCAAATTGCGCCCGCCGCAGTATACACGCAGCCATTCATAATCACCAGCAGCAATACGTACCATTCGGCGTAATACATCCGGTATAGAAAGGCGGACGCTTGTAAACCGGTATAGGTAGCCGCACTGTCGGCAATCGCGCAGACGGCGGCCAAAATGAAGGCATTACGCCAAAAATCCGGTTTACCGGGCGCAGCTTCGGCCAGGCCGCTGCGGTAAAATCCGCTGAAATAAAGCAGTGTTTCCAATAACAGCGCACAAACTCCATAGGACATAAGCATGACCGGCGAAAAATGACCGAAGGCCGCCAGGCTGAGCAGCATTCTGACCGTCAGCATCAAAGCGGCTGTCCCGGGACGGGGAATAAGCACAAGCAGGGAAACAACCAGCATATATAAAACTACGCCGCTGAAAAAACCACTGATCAGCACCCCGAACGGTCCGAGCAATACATGAAACAAATCGCTCAAAAAAGCAGCCGGAATATTGACCAGCACAAACGCCGCCGCCCCGAACAAAGCGATGGTGATCAGCCAGCGGACCTTCATCCCCGCAAACAGGCGTTTCAGGCGGCGAACGGCAAAAACAGCGCCCGCCAGGAGGGCCAGGGCGGCCAGCAGCACGCTGAACATTGCTTTATTGTCCTTTTTGACAATCGTTAATCCAAGCTCCCGGCTGAGCGGCGTTCCGCCGCCCGACAGCTCGGTATGCAAAATATACTCACCATTTTTCAGCAGCCGTTCATCAACATATACCGGCACCTGAATTCTTTGGGCGGCCTCGCCGGTTATTGCCGCAAAAACCGTCAGACTGCCTTCCGTGCCGGCCAAAGCTCCCGCATTTTTATCCTCACCGGTAGTCCCCGGCGTAAACAAGCCAGGCACCGGCTGCCGGGTATTTTTGTCCAACAGCCGTGTTGTCACAACCGCCAGCTGCTGCAAGCCGGCAGGATTCTCTATATCAATGCCCAGATGGGTCAGCGGATGCATAGCTTCAATTTCCTGATTGGCCGCACCTTTGCCCCGTAAAAAATTTTTATAATAATCCAGGCTGCGATCACGCAGCGTCAGGGTATTATGACTAAGCCGCTCATCACGCTTACCATCCTTGTCCAAAGGCAGTACCAGACCGGTGATGGCAATTTTTTCTCCGCCGCCGGCGACGTTTTGACCGTCAACAACGAAGGCAAGCATTTGCCGCCGCTCTCCGGCCGCTATTTCCAAACTGTAAGCGCCGGCCGCCAGCCGGCTGTCAATCACGATAGGCACCAAGTCAAACCACTGATCAAAGCCGCCCGCCAGGGCCAGGGACTGTTCAACAAAACGCCGGCCGTCCCGCTCCCCGGCCGTCCAGTTTCCGGCGGCATCCGCCAGACTAAGGCCGGGCGGCAAAAACAGCCGGACGGCTGTCAACTGCCCGGCGCCGGTGCGATTTTCCACGCTGATAAACAAATGGGTCTGCTCGCCGGGCATGACATAGCCGCGGTCTTTTCCCAGATAATAAGGAAACTTTCCCTCCAGCAGGATATTGTCCTTTGCCAGTCCTGCCGGAGGCGGCCAAAAACAGGCCAAAATAATTACTAATATAGCCCACCGGCTTAGCCGTATAATAATTCCGTCACCACCCTGCCGCCTTTTCCCGTACAGAGTATCTGTATTTTGCACTCACCGGGCGCTGCGGTTATTACTCATTAGCTCGAAAACCACCGGTAAAGTGGTATAACTAACAACACTCTTACCGCTGCTTCGGTCTTTCGCCGGTATAAACCGCCATCTTTTCACGGCATCGATTGCCGCCCTGTCCAGCAGCTCATAACCGGATGAAGCTGCAACACTGATACTGCCGGTGCGGCCATTGGTCAAAACTTGAATACGCAGCACAACAGTTCCGGCCTGGCCGGCATTACGGGCTTCGTTGGGATAAGCCGGCTCTACTTGGCTTAAAATGCCCGGCGGGGCCAGGCCCCCACCGCCCGTCCCGCGCCTCCCGCCGCTGCCGCCACTGCCGGCGGCACCGCCGCCGGCAGTGGCTGAGACCGCTCCCCCGGCGCTGTTCCCCATACCGGATGCTGCAGCTTCTTCCGTCGCGATCGCTTCAGGAGAAGCTGGGGCCGGTGAATCCCCGGGGCGTAATTCAGGAAGTTCAGAGGCGGTTTGCCGCTGATCAGAGTGCGGAGGCCTACGCACCGGCTGGCTCTGTTCCCCGGGCGGCGTCCCTGTATCGCCGCCAGCCGGGCCGTCTTGTCCCGCAACCCCCAATTCCAGTTCAATGATTTGCTCGGCAATCACCGGCTGCTGGAAGAATGGCCCGGCCAGCCAGCCCAGTCCCGCCAATACGAACAGGTGAATCAGGCATGATATTGCCGCCGCTTTCGGAAATCTGCTCTCTGCTGTCATCCCTTTCACCTCGTCTTCAGTTCGCCAGTCCTTCAACCCTGCTGCATGTTCAGCCCCGCTGCATACTGCGGCAATCCTTCGTCTGACCCGGCCTGAAGCCTGCCGTCCAGCGCCTGCACCAGCATGTTGCGCCAGGCTGCAATCAGCCCTGGCAGCGCCGGCCTTACCGGCGGGCAAGCCGGCGCCTCGCTTAACCTTGCCGCCAGTTCCAGCAATTGAACGGCGGCGGGCTGCACCTCCCGCGGCCCTAACAGCCCCCAGTCAAGCTGATCCAGCAGGTGCACATATAATGAAGTATAAATAACAAAACCCGATTGTTTATCCAGCTGATAAAGTTCATCCATAAACAGGGCCTTAGCCACCGGGGACTCAGAACCAGCCCGATACTGAAGCCAAAGTTCCTCTTCGTTGACTCCGTATCGTTTCAGCCGTTTCAGTACACTGTACTGCCGTTCAGGCGATAAACCGCTTTGTCTGAACAGCGCCTCTTTTACCGCTCTTGTTACCGCCCGGCCGATCAGTTCACCCAATTGGGACTGATTGCCGGCCTTCTCAACAACCATGGCTGCGACCGGATTAGCCACAATGATCGTCGAATCGGTTCCCGAACCGGTTGCCAGACCGCTTGAATAGTTGCTGCCGACCATCAGTTCCTGCAAGGCGGCCGCCTTGGCTTCGGTACAGTCGACCAGTGCCTGGGTAAGCGCGCCGGGTGTTAAATCTGCGTCAATGTAGAGCAAAATGTTAATTGTACCAGGCTGATCAAGAACAGCCTTCTCTATGGGCTGGTAGTATTCGGCCGGATCGCCGGCCCGCCCGCCGTTGACCTCCACCCCGCCGGTCACCAGGGCGGTAACGGTTAGCTGTCCGAACCGTTCTTCAGCAATCGCAACATTATCCATTGACGCCGCTGTCGCCATCCCGGTTGCCTTAGCCGGGTCAACGCCAAGCTCGGCGGACACAATCCTCAGGTGTCCTTCATAGTCCGGAGCTTTCATTGTACAGGCCATACCGGCGCCGGGATTACAGTCATGGTTAAATACCGCCGCCAGATCTGTCCGGTAACCGCCATTCAGCACTGATGTGCTGAGAACCTTGCGGGGCCTGTTAAACAATATTAGAATGCTTTTATAAAACCGGTAAGCCACATCCCCGGTTGATAACGTATAAAGTTTCATCCGCCGCTCCTATCCCGTCGCCATTTTCCCTACAGTCAACTCAGCCGCGCTCATCCCTGCAGCGATTCCTGTCCGTCATTGCCAGTCCAGCTCCGGATACGCCGCTCTGGCTACTTCGCGAACGCCATCGACAATATAATGAGAGGCGCTGCTTTGAAACCGGTCAGGCACCGGAATCAGCCTGTCGTTCTTTACGGCTTTTACCGACTGCAGCCCCGGATCGCTCCGGACTTTTTCCCGGTATTGCCCGATATTGTTCCGGCCCGTAGAATCCCACATTGGCATGATCAACACATCTGGATTCACCTTGATCATTTGTTCCTTGGACATCAGATCAAATTTGCCGAGCCCCGCAATCGCCCCGCCATTTCTAACCCCGGCGTATTTACAGATATCATCAAACAAGCTGCCGGTTCCGCCGGTGGCGCCAAGCAGCGAGAACTGAAGGACGATCAGGCGCTTATCCGGTGCAACCCGGTCAACCTGCTGACGGACAGCGGCCAATTCACTGTCCATACCGGCAATTAACTGTTGTCCGGCTGCTTCTTCCCCTACCACCCTGGACAGTTCCCCGATCATTTGTTTTATTTGCTCAATGGTATTGGGAGCATGATACACATATACCGGCAAACCGGCCTGTCTGAGCGTATCAATCAGCTCCTGCGGCTGCCAGTCAGGCACCAGCAGCAAATCCGGCTGCAAGGCAATGAGCTGCTCCGGGTTAGCCCTCACCTTGGTTGCGATGCTTTGGGCCTGTGCGGTAATATTGGAAATCCCCGGGTCATCGGCCAGGTACGTTAAAGCGGCGATTCTTTCCGGCGCAACCAGATGCACAAGCACCTCATCCGTACCAATCGACAGCGAGGCAATTCTTTGCGGTTTATGCGGCAGTTTAAGAGTCTTTCCCTGGCCATCCTGCACCTCATGAGCAGACTGCGGCATATCGGCCGGCCCGCCCTGGAACCCGCCGCAGCCGCTCAATGCTGCAATCAGCAGGAAAACCAGCGCCGCATACCCCAATCGTTTCAATTAACCTTCCTCCTTTAATTGCAGCGCTTTCTGCTGCTGCCTGACTTTGGCCGACCATTCATCCATATTCTTGTTGATAAACTCATGAACCACATAGCGGGGCTGCACATAATCAATGATCCGGCGCACCTCCGGAGAACTAAACGGCAAATGCTCGTCAATTTTTGCTATATGGGCGAAGATATCAGCCGGTTCCGCTGATTTCACCGCCTGCCGGCAGTTTTCTTTCACATATTGGCCGGACAGGGAGCGGTGCAAATGAAGGCCTTTGATATAATGCCGGTATAAACCCAGTTTTTCCACTGTCTCCAGAATATAATCCACGCCCTCGGCTTCCGTGGTCAGTTCCAGGTTCGTGTTCATCAAATGACCGGTATCCAGCATAATGCCGCAATTGCCGTGTTTTACGCCGTCCAACAGCATTGCCGTCAGCTCCTTATCCTCCAGTGTGAGACCCGGCCACCACAAATTTTCAAACAGCAATTCCAGATCTTTTGGAATATCCTCGGCCAAAACGTTGATCACCTCAACTGTCGCAGCGATCACTTCCCTGGAACTGTAGCAAAACTGCCCGTCAAACAGCTCGGACATCCGGGCGTTACAAACGTGAAACACCACATATTTTGCTCCGGCAGTATAGGCCATACGGATATTGTCCCGGTATACCTGCAGCCATTCCGCCCGGGTCGGGCCGCCGTAAAGGCTGCTGATTTCGGCCTGGCTGCCAAACTGGCGGAGCAGCTCAGCCTGATTCCCATGCCAGAAATCAAGCCAGCTGGGCCAAAATCGCAAATGAACGCCATGAATCCATTCCTGGCGATGAACCCGGGCGTCCCAAGGCCCGCAAAACATCATTTCAACTCCATCCAGGCGATGATGGTGTAAAAAGGCCTGAAGGACATCGGCGCTATGGTGAATCAGCTCCGCCTCTGAACAATGATTCGATAAATTAACGAGTTGCAGCATAGCCAGCCTTCCTTTCCCCAGGGCGTGCTTTCAAACTGCCCTAGTTTATCGTACCGTTCGTTGCCTAAAAGCAAGGGGAACTTTTGTCCATGCTTCAGGAAAGGAACAGGGTTTCATCGATCCAGCATTTCCTGTAATTGAATAAAGCTGTTCCATAACCGTTCGGTTAAATGACGCATGCCGCGCAAACCGGCCAATGGCCGGGGATTCAGGATTTCAAAAAGCCTGTCCCTTTAAAACGGCGAAAAGCATCCCCGGCGGGGATGCTTTTATTATTGAACATAAAAGCCCGGTATCAATCAATATACCGGGGCGAAATAAGCACAGCAGCACAACTGCCGATCATGCGCAAATCCCCTCCCCATCTCTCGCAGGTTGTAACGGTGATTGTCATATAGGCAGTTCTCCTGGCTCAGATTCATCGCTTGCCAAACCTTCCCAAAACCTCAGTTTCAGTGGCATTTTTTGGGGTTGCTCATCATTACAGTGGCGGGACCGCGCCGGCATTGCACCGGACTTCCCTATTAAGCCCAACCGGGCACCTACACCAACATATGCAATTGTTCTACTCACGTGTAGTATTACATTTTGAGCAGCGCTTTGTCAAGTCTAAATTCCGGGGCTGTTGTCCCGCTCAGGCGCTAGTGAATTATATACAGCAAGGCATTGACAACCGCAGCCGCAATCGGACTTCCCCCCTGATTGCCCTGGACGACGATATAGGGGACTCTTCCGTCCGGCATCTGCTGTTCTTTGGCTTCACTGGCCCCAACAAACCCCGCCGGCACGCCAATAATCAGCGCCGGACGTTGCTGGTTTCCTCCATGATTGCCGCGGTCTTTGCCGTCAGAGCAACATCACCCCCTTCTGTCATTCCGTCCCGGCCTTGTTCAGACGAAGCAGAAATTCAGGCGTAGTCATTACCTCAACCTGCGGCAGGGCAATAAGCCGCCGGTACAGCGCAGTGGCCCGGCCGCCGGTGAAATCTCGCCCGTCAATAGCGGTATCTTCAATCACCGTCAGCCTGGCCGCTTGAAAAGCCGCCGCCAGGTTGTCGATATTCTGCTGGCCATAGCAAAGATTGGTCAATACCACCCAGTCGGCGCAGGCAACCTTATGCCGGTTGAGGGCTGCAAGCCGCTCGTCAATCGCCCCGAATGCCGGCCCGGCCAGATAATCGACCTGAAAAGCCTCCGCCGCATCCGTATCGCTGTCTCCCTGATGAAACACGCCGCCGCTTAAACAACAGCCTTTTTCATATAAGGACCGCATAATGCCGCCGGCCGAGCCGCCGCCGCCAATAATATGAACGCTCTGACCCGAACACGGCCCGGCTCCCGCCACATAGGTATGAATATCAAGATGCCCGGTCACCTTATTGGTAAATACGGCCGAGTGCAAACCATAGGCGGTTTCCAGGTTTTGAGCCGTGACCACCTGCCGGGGCGTCCCGTCAGCCACCACCCTGCCCTGGGCCAGCAAAATCAGACGGGAGCAAAATTTAGCGGCTAATTTTATGTCGTGCGCCACCAACAGGGCAGTTTTACCCTGCCGGCAGATTGTCTGGCAATGCCGGAAAATTTCCTCTTGGTAAACCAGGTCAAGACTGGCGGTTGGTTCATCTAAAAAAATCAACGGCGTCTCCTGGGCCAGCACCTTCGCCAGGAAAATACGCTGCCGTTCCCCGCCGGAAACTTTATCCACCGGTTTTCCGGCCAGATGCCGTACGCCGGTGAACTCCATGTATTTGCCGGCAATTTGGTAATCTTCCTCCCGTTCGTTCTCCCACCACTGCAGGTAAGGGTAACGTCCGGCCAGAACAACTTCCAGTGCGGTAAAACCAAAAGTCACATTCACGTCCTGCTGCAGATAAGCGATCAGCCGGGCTAACTGCTTGTCCCTCAAACTGCTGACAGGACATTCATTGACTTTAACCGCTCCCGCCGCCACCGGCCATAAGCCGCGCAAACTGCGCAGCAAAGTGCTTTTTCCGGCGCCGTTCGGGCCAATAATACCAACAAATTCCCCGGGGCTGACGGTGAAACTGATATCCTGCAGAATATTCCGGTCCCCCAGCCGGACCGAAATATGCTCCGCCGCCAGTACCGGTTGACGGTCCGCCTGCATCAGCCCGCCCCCCTTTGGCTGCGTCTCAGCAAATATAAAAAGTACGGCGCACCTAAAAGAGAGGTTATAATTCCCGCCCCGATTTCAGTCGGGGGAATAAGCAGCCGTCCAAGGGTATCACAGACCAGCAGAAACAGCCCGCCGCAAAGCGCGCAGGCCGGCAGCAAAATTCGATGCTCCGGGCCAATTACCAGCCTTAGCATATGGGGAATTACCAAACCGATAAAGGCGATAATGCCGCTGACGCAAACAGCAGTTGCCGTGGTTACGGCGGAAACAAATAACAGCAGCAAGCGCAACGCCAGAACCGGTAGCCCGACCGCCCTGGCTTCCTGCTCACCCAAAACCAGAACATTTAGCTGCCTGGCCAGAAAACATAAAATAGCAATCCCGCCCAAAATTGGTCCGGCAGCCAGAAAAACATGCTCCCAGCGCCGGTAATCCAGTCCGCCCACCATCCAGAATAAAAATTCACGCAGCCGGTATTCATTGATAAAGGTTAAAATACCGGAAGTTAGCGCGCCAAACAGCATGCTGACCGCTACACCGGATAGGAGCAGCGTGGTTACCGGTATTTTGCCCTTTTGCAGCGCCAGCCCCACCGTAATGCTCAGCGCCAGCAGTGAGCCAAGCAAAGCAAACAACGGCAGGTAATAGATGCCGTTTGCCCCGATTCCCAAAGCAATAGCAATCACCGCCCCGAATGCTGCGCCGCTCGACACGCCGATAATGCCCGGATCAGCCAGGGAATTGCCGAAGACCCCCTGCATGACCGCCCCTGATACGCCTAATCCTGCGCCCACCAGCAAACCAACCAGAATGCGCGGCAGGCGGATATGCCAGATAACCGCCGTCTGCTCCGGCGTCAGGACCATCTGCTGTCCCCCCGGCAGGCCCAGCTGCTGGCCCAGGACTCCCAGCATTGCCGCCACCGGCACATGTACCTGCCCCCAGGCCAGCGAAACCAAAACCGCTATCGCCAATAGCAGGGCCATTCCGGAGAATAAAGCAGCCCGGCTGATTTGCCTGCCTGTTCGTGTTATCAGTCGTCTCACCCCTGTCTGTATCAACTCTCCGCACATACCTATATCGCTATAAATGTTATGTAAATAAAACACGCCGAAAGATAGTAAAGTCCCGCGGCTCACATTAGCGCCGGCTATTTTGCCCATCACATGTAAAGTATTACACGCAAAGAATACCTTGTCAACAAGACTACCGCCCGTATCCGGACGGGGTCCATGTCACTTTATCACGGTCTTTAAAAGGTTTGGGTATACCCGATACGGTAAGAACGCGGCAACGAGTAATAGTAAGAAGTGCTATGGGTATTAATATCGCGCCGGTCAAGCAAATTATCCACAACCAGGCTGACGGTCCTCCGTTCATCCATCGCATAGGCCACAGTAAGAGTTACCGGAAATTGTGGTTTTTCGGTAAACGCTCTGTTGGCAAAATAGTTTGCCAGCAGGTTTGCGGTCCATTTATCCTCTGAATAGCGCAGAGCAGTATTAAATTGCAGCCGGCCATACTGAGAAATCCATTTGCCGTTTGAGTTGCTATTCTTAATCTCAGGATTTCCATAACTGGCACCAACCAGATAGCTGAAAGCTCCATTCAGCCGTTTTTGATAACTAAGCTCTATCCCGCTATTTCTATAAGGGGTATTCTCCGGAATATAATAAGAGTCGGCATCAGGAATGTTGGCATTTTGGTTAATATATTTTATTGACTCATAATCCATATAAAATAAGGCTGCTTTAAACGTACTGCTGTTCCCCTCCCACTTTAGGCCTGTTTCATAATTCCAGCCCTCCTCAGGCTGTAAGTCCGCGTTCGAACCGGTCAGATCGCCTGAAGTATCATACAATTGATTAAATGTTGGCATCTTGAACGATTTCCCGGTGTTAATATACCACGATTTATGCTCATTTAGTTTTTTGAGTAGTTGAAATTGCGGCGAAAACGCTGAAATTGTATCGCTGCCGGTGTCAACATAGTCCTGGCGTATACCCAAAATTACAGTGGTATCATTGCCGATCTCTTTTGAGGCTTGTAAAAACGCTGAATAACTGTCACGCGATTTATCCAAGCGAAGTTTATCGGCAGCCGGCAGCCTGACATTGTTCTTATACTGAGCATGTGAATAGCCCCAGCCGCCCAGAAAATTAACACCGGAAGCATTCCATGTAGTCTGAGCATCAATACCGTATTCGGCAAATTTATATCGTTCGCTATTGCTATGGTTGGCACTGGCTGTATTCAGACTGGTATATTTGTCATAATCACGTTGCTGAAGATTGCTGTAAATCCCTACATCCCAGCGCGCACCGTCATAATGAAGCCGCAAATAATCTTTTGTGTCTTCATATTGAGAGGCCTGCTTCCTGGTATTCCAGTCAAAATTGGGCTTTGACCCGGCATATTGCTCAAAGCTGTATTCGTTTTCAATATGGCCGTGCGTAAAGCTCCATTGCTCATTGAGTTGATACGACCACTGAAAAGAACGCTTTTCGCTGCCGCCGGTGCCATAACCTGATGCCGATAATCTTTTAACCCGGTCCATTTCCTGCATTGCGCCTATAATACTGAATTGATCCGCCTGTAGAGAAATAGAATGATTCTTCTGCCCAAAATTCCCCTGGGAATAGGCAATACTATTGTTCGCGGTTTTTTTCGTGATTACGTTGATCACCCCGCCAAAGGCCTCACTGCCATATAAAACAGAAGCTGCTCCTTTCAATATTTCAACCCGTTCCACATTTTGCAGCGGAATATCCTCCAGGTTATAATTCCCGTCCATATTCATTTTAACGCCGTTAACTAATATTAATGTCCCTTTTTCCGAGCCGCGAATTACTGCCTTTGATGTCATACCGGCCCAGGATTGCCCGCCGGGGCCCATAGAATGATAAATCATTCCTTCCGTAAATTTTATCGCCTCAAGTACGTTGGCGGCTCCCGTGCTTTTCAGCTGCTCCTCTGTATAAATATTGACATAGGCCGGAGTCTCCAAATCTTTTGATTCCACTCTAAGCGCCGTCACGATTACCTCGTCTAAATTAAACTCCGCCGCCTCGCTGGCAAAACTACAGGCTGGTTGACCCAATATTCCTACAACCAGTCCCAGTAAAAATTTTTTCTTCACGTTTAAATTCATCGTCTCTCTCCCTCTGTCACAATACAAAAAATGCTTACCTGCCTGTTACGTCATTCCTGAAAATAAACCCGGTATGTGATCAGCGCATAAAAAAACCTCCCTGTATTAAGGGGAGGTTTGTACACATTGATTTTCGCATAAATAAATCCCGGCGTAAATTTACGCCGGGACGAAATAAGCACAATAAAACTGCACAAATCCCCTCCCCATCGCTCGCGGGTCAAACGGTGATTGCTATACAGGCAGTTCTCCTGGCTCTAGTTCATTGCTCATCCGCACCTTCCCAAGACCCATGGCCTCAGTGGCATATCCGGACTAGCTCCCTATTACAGTGGCGGGACCGCGCCGGCCTTTAACCGGTCTTCCCTATTAAGCCCTCTGCGGGCACCTATACCAAATATAAAATTTTCACTTTATATGAGAATTATGGCATAATAAGGCTGATTTTGCAATATCTATGGCGGAATTTGTCCTCTGCAAACCGCAATTCAAGCTTGCTTTACAGTCCCATTCCCAGCATTACCAGGATAATAACCGGAATAACCATAACCAAAATAGCATTAAGCGATAAGCGAAAATACCAGTGAATCCCGATAATCACAGCGCAGGAAAACAGGGCCAGCAGCTCGGAAGCCACTACAATGCTGCCTGTCAGAATGTATTGATAATAAACATAAACTGTCATGATTGCCGCAACCACCGCTATAACCGATAAATCCGGCCAGTGCTTTATATTCCAGTCAGCTACCCGTAAAAAAATAAAAATGCTTGCCAAACTGATCAAATGAACCACGGCTTCTCTTAACAGCCAGGCCAATTCATTCACACTAAACATAATATCTCCTTTAAGTTAGGGTTCAACCTTATCATTTCTAATCATAATAAAAAGCATTCGCTGCGAATGCTTTTTGGCATAACGTAAAAATCCGGCGTTTTTAAACACGCCGAATCGAAATAAGCATATATTAAAACTATGCAAATCCCCTTCCCATCGCTCGCAGGTCAAACGGTGACTGATGTATAGGCAGTTCTCCCGGCTATGGATCATTGCTCATCCAAACCTTCCCAAGCTAAATCTCAGTGGCATTCTCTTGGACTGCTCTGCCATTACCGTGGCGGGACCGCGCGCCGGCCCTTCGCCGTTTTTCCCTATTAAGCCCTCTGCGGGCGCCTATACCGAAATTTAATTTGTTGTTACGGGTTAATCTTATCCAACAAGGTTTCATTTGTCAAGTGCATCTTGCAGTATTCCAAAAAAGGACACTGTCCCTGTCTACGATACTCCTTAACTAAGAATGCAGCAACTTTTTGAATCGATAAAACAAAAACCCCGACCGGATGACATAATCAATCAGATTTACCAGCCAGGCGCCGGCAATCCCCAGCTCAAAGATAAAGCAAAGCACATATATGCCAATAACGCGAATTAGCCAAATACCGGAAATCGTACTGTACATCGGACTCTTGGTATCGCCGGCGCCCTGCAGCGCGCCGGCGATTACCAGGCTGACTGCAATAAACGGCTGGGCAAAGGCGTCAATTCTCAGTCCGATGGTCACCATGTCAATGACATTTTGATCGTTGGTAAACCAGGCGCCGGCCATGGCCGCAAAAATAAAATAAATAACCCCGATCACTCCCATAAAGACAGCGGCAAGCCCCATGATGACAATGCCATAGCGGTAGGCATCCTGCTTGCGGTCAGCGCCAACATGGTTGCCGACAATCGTTGTCGCCGCAACCGCCAGACCGTATCCCGGCATAAATGAGAACTGAGAAATATTTCCGCCAAAAATAAAGGAGGAGTAGGCATCTGTTCCCAGCCGGACAATGAGTCCGGCATAAAACAGCTGCCCTAACCGCATAATCAAACGTTCGGCAACTGCCGGGCCGGATATCTGCAGCAACGGCCGGGTAAATTGACCAGCCCAGCCCTGAGCTAAGGAAAAAGCCACCTTGGATTTTTGAATATAAGCATAAAGCGCCGCAACACCAGCCAGCCGTGAAATCGTTGTGGCCCAGGCAGCGCCGGCAATTCCCCAGCCCTCCCATTCCCCGCTTCCAAAGATCAGCAGATAGGCCAGCGCAATATGCAGCAAATTAACCCACACGCCAACCTTCATTGGGGATGTCGTATCACTGGCGCTGCGCAGAATATTGCCAAATATCGTCATCAGGGAAATAAGCACCGATGGTATTGCGACAATCTGAAAATACGTTACCCCCGCGGCCATCACATCAGGCTCGGTCCCCATATAGCGCAGCAACGGTTCAGCAAACAATAAGGTGACCACGCCGGCGAACAAGCCTAAAAAAATCGCCAGCCAGGTTGACTGCCTGGCAATAGCGCTGGCCCTGACAATATCCCCCGCCCCGATACAGCGGGCAATGAGCGAAGACGCCCCGATTCCCATCGCCATAAATACTGCAATATAAATAGCTACAATAGCGTTTGTTACGCCAACGGCGGCAACTTCGTGCAAGCCGATTTTCGCGACAAAGAGCGTATCAACAAAGCCGACGACCGTCAGCAGAAAGTTTTCAATTACGGTTGGAACAGCCAGCGCCAATACCACTCTGACTTTCTCTCTCCATGTAGTTCCGGCACCCGCTTCAGGCATGTGCAAATCTCCTGTCAGTTGATCCTCGTTATTTTTCCATCAATTACCGCCATTTCATTATATCCCCCCTCGGGGGATATTTCAAGCAGAAATTAATTGCTTAAGCTTCAAATAACGACAGACATAAACCATTCAGTTATTGACCCATTTCACCGGAATGGCTGCTACGGCCGGCCGGACAGCCGCCAAACGGTATTACTGAAGCCAGCAATTGCCTGGCGTAGTCATTTTTCGCCTCAAATAACCGCGAGCTGGCAAGTTCTTCGACAATCATACCCTGATAAAGAAACAATACACGATTACATAAATTGGTAATTGTCTGCAGGTCATGGGCAATAAACAAATAGGTAAGATTCAGCTCAGCCTTTAACCCCTTAAGCAATTCCAGTATCTGCGCCTGCACAGATACATCCAGAGAGCTTAAGGCCTCATCCAGCACCAGGAAACGCGGCCGGGTGGAAATGGCGCGGGCCAGGCAGACCCGCTGCAATTGGCCGCCGCTAAGTTCGTGAGGATACCGGCCCAGCAGCGCGGCCGGCAAGCCGACCTTATCCAGCAGCGCCGTAACTACGGCCCTCGCAGGCTTATTCAGCATAACCAGCGGCTCAGCAATGATTTCCTCCACCGTAAACCGGGGATTGGCTGAAGTGGTATAATCCTGGAAAACCACACTCATTTGACCGGGATGGCTGCTGCGCCAACTGCGAACGCCTTGGTTTTCAATGGTGATTTCGCCGCTGTCGGGCTGCTCCAGACCAAGAACCAAACGGCTCAATGTACTTTTGCCGCTGCCACTTTCTCCAATCAGGCCGACACACTCTCCCGGCCTGATTGTAAAAGAAATGCCTTGCAGGATTATTTGCCGTTTACGTCCCCAGCCGATCCCGGGCCTGGCATAACTCTTTACGATGTTTTTTACAGTCAGCATGATATTTTGCACCTCCGGATCATTGCATCCCGGAAAGGTTTGGTCAGTGCAATCCGGGTATCAACCAGGTAGCGGGTATATTCATGCTGCGGGTTGTAAAAAACCTGCGCCGCAGCCCCGTATTCCACCCTCTCGCCATTTTGCATGACCAGCACCTGCTGGGCCAGCTTCTCCACAACACCCAGGTCATGAGAAACAAAAATAATTGCCGTCCCGGTAACCGCCTGCAATCGCCGGAACTCATCAACCACTTCCCGCTGATTGATAGAATCCAGCGCAGTTGTCGGTTCGTCGGCAATGACAATATCCGGTCTAACTGCCAGCGCCAGGGCAATCATGCAGCGCTGCAGCATCCCGCCGGATAGTTGGTGAGGATATTTCTGCATTACACCGGCAGGGTCACGGATACACATTTTCTCCAGCGCTTCTAACGCAGCAGACTGAGCCTGCCGTCTATCCCAGGACAGTGTTTCCCGCAAGGTTTCAATCAGTTGATCACCCATTGTATATAACGGGTCAAACGCCGTCATGGCATCCTGCAGAATCATACAGATGCGCTTCGCGCGAATTTGACGCAGTTTCTCAGCCGGTGCGGCCAATAGGCTGCTTCCGGCAAACCGGACATCTCCCGTAGTCTCCAGCCAGGGATTGGTCAAACCAATCAAGGCCTTGCAAGTAACCGACTTCCCGCTGCCGCTTTCACCGACAATTCCCAGGCAAGTATTGGCCTGCAAAGCGAAATCAACATTGTTCACCAGCACCTCACCGTTGCGCAGATCACGCACCGTCAGCCCTCGCACATTCAATAAGCTCATTTGTTCACCGCCTTATGCCGGTTATATTTAGGGTCCAGGGCATCGCGAATACTGTCGCCAAGAAAACTAAACGCCGAAACCACCAATAGAATAGCCAGACCGGGAGCCAGCATTTGCTGCGGATGGGTGATCATGACATTTTTAGCTTCATTGAGCATCATTCCCCACTCCGGCATGGGCGCCTGTACACCCAGCCCCAAAAAGGACAGCGCCGAAATACTTAGAATTACCCAGCCGGTATCCAGTGTGGCCAGAACAACAATATCACTAAGCACGCCGGGCAGTAAGTGCTTGCGCATGATATGGCCCGTACTGCAGCCTGCAACTTTGGCAAAACGGAGGTAATTTCTATCCGTATACTGAATAACCAGCGAACGGATCATCCGGGTATACCAGGCCCATTTTGCGGCAATATTGGCAATGACCACATTGGTCAGGCCCGGTCCCAGCATGCCCACAATCGCCAGAATCATTACCTCGCTGGGAAAAGACAGTAAAACATCACATAGCCGCATAATGCCTTCATCAATCCGTCCGCGGAAAAACCCGGCGGTCAGTCCCAGCAAAGTTCCGATCAACAGGGTGGCAGCCATGGTCACCAGAGATAATCCAACCGTAGTACGGATTCCATACAATAGCCGGGAAAGCACGCAGCGCCCTAATTGATCCGCACCAAACGGATAGTCCGGGCTGACGCCGGCATATTTAACCGCAAGATTGGGAGCAAGGGGATCATGCGGCGCAATGACCGGCGCAAGCACGCCAAGCAAAAAAACGCCGCCCACAATGCCCAGGCAGAGCATTGCCAGTTTATCCTGTTTCAGCCGTTGCCAAAAAACCATTTTATCCCTCCTGCCTAAGGCGCGGATCAATCCACGCGCTAACGATATCCACAAGTAAATTGCAAACAACAAACAGTACCGCCATGAGTAATATATAAGCCTGAATAACAGGATAATCGCGGTTAAAAATAGCGGTGACGCATAGCCGCCCAATACCCGGCCAGGCAAAAATATTCTCGATGATAACAGTCCCTGCAATGAACTTGGGAATAGACATACCAAAGGCGGTAAGCGACGACTGCAGGGAATTTTTTAATATATGTTGGTTAATTAGCTGTTTGCTTAAGCCGCGGGCCCGGGCATACAGCACATAATTTTCCTGCTTATTCTGGATCATATTATTGCGGATCAGACGAATATAAACGGAAATGTAGGTAAGCGCCATAGTAACGGCAGGCAGCACGATGGAAACAGGGCCATTCATGCCGCTGGTAGGAAAAAGATCCAGTTTTACGGCAAACAGCCAGATAAACAGCAGTCCTGCCCAGAAACTGGGCATCGCTGTTCCCCAAAAAACAAACGCCCTGATCAGCCTGTCGCCAAGGCTGCCTTCATAGATTGCACATAAAACCCCGGCAGTCACACTAAGGACAACGGTAATGGTCAAAGCTGCAGCCGAAAGAAGCAGTGTAGCCGGCAGCGCCCGGCTTATTTCCTCAAGGACCGGCTTCTTATTGACAAAGCTCCTGCCAAAATCACCCTGCAGCGAAGCTGTCAGCCAGTCTGCATAGCGGATAAAGAAGGGCCTGTCCAGCCCCAGCTCTGCCCGCATTCCGGCAATCGCCTCCGGCGTCGGGGTAATTTCATTTACCCGCAGCGCCACTTCAGCCGGATCACTGGGGCTAAAATTAATTAAAATAAAGGCCAAAAAGGATATCCCGATGAGTATCGGAATAATCGTAAGCACCCGCCGCAGCAGATAAGTTCTCATCATTACCTCCAGAAGGTCAGCAAAAGGAGTAATGGAAATTTCCATTACTCCTGTATGAAAATACCGATTTACTCAAAATACATTTTTTCAAATGCTATTTCATATTGTGAAGGATTAAAGGTAACGCCTTTCAAGGCCGCAACATGCACGGCTTTAATCCGCGAATAAGTGAGCGGCAGATACACGGACTCCTGGTGAACATAAGTCAATATCTCATCATACAGCTTCTGCCGTTTATCCCTGTCCTGTTCACTGAGGATTGTCCCGACCGTATCATCCAGCCAGGCTTTGCGGGCAATACCTTTTTGGGCCTGGTAATCGCCGTGGGCCGGTAATCGCCAGGAGGATACATAGGTATGGGGATCATAAGGCAGCCCCCAGGACTGGGAATACTGCAAATCAAATTCGCCGGTTTTTTGCCGGTCAAGAAAGGCCTGCTTTTCCTCACCCAAAATATGCAGTTTAACTCCGATTTCCTTTAAATTGCTCTGAATAAATTCACTGATTGTGCGTTCCTGGGCATTGTTGGAGTTAAAAGAAATTGTCACTTCGCACAGTTTCCCGCCTTGATAACGGTATCCATCCGGCCCTGTAATCCAGCCGGCGGCATCCATCAGCCGCTTTGCCTTTTCCCTGTCAAAAGAACGGGCGGGTAAAGGCACGCCGGCATAAGGCACCGTTGGCGACAGCAAGGTATCCGCAATTGTCTCAGTACCATTTAAAATGCCTTCCGCGATCTGTTTCTTATCAATCGCATATTGAAACGCCTCACGCACCTTAAGATCCTTGGTTACCGGCCGGGAAGCATTCAGCAAAATGGCTCTGGAGCCAATGGGCTGACTTAACACCGCCTGATATTTGCCTTCTTTCTGCAACGCATTAAACGAATCAAGATCAATCATATCACCATCAGAGCCAAACAGCAGGTCGATTTCGCCCTTTTGCAGCGCCAGCAGGATCGTTTGATGATCAGGCATTACCTGCCAGCGTACCGTATCCAGTTTGGGCTTAGCTCCCCAATACTCCTTATTGGCGGTAAATACAGCATATTGATTCTCCTTATGCTCGCTCAATATCCACGGTCCTGTACCGACATAGCCATTTACGCCATCCTTGGTCGTGCCGTTCATAAAGGATTTAGGCGAAATAAACCGGAAAGGACGGGTCAGGCCCAGTTCCTCCAGCAGCGGATAATAGGGCTGCTTCAGCACCAGCTTATAAGTAAATTCGTCAATAACTTCACCGTAATCAATTTGCTTCACCATCTCCAGCCACGCATGCCGTTTGCCGTTTGCCAGAACAGTATCAAAATTCAGCTTGACCGCCTCAGCGTTAAAGGGTTCGCCGTCCGTAAATTTAACATCCTTTCTTAGATAGAAAGTATATTCCTTCCCGTCAGCCGACACAGCCCATTTTTCGGCCAGCCACGGTTTAACGCCTTCGGCGGTGTTGATCACCAAGGGCTCAAACACCATATTCTGGGCGGCCAGTTCACCGCCGTACAAATGGGGATTAATATTGCGAATATCCTTGGTGCTTGCATAAACCAGCCCGGTTTTCCCCTGTTTGCCGCCGGTGTCTTTACTGCCGCAGCCCGTGACGGCGACCGCCAGCAGCCCAACCAATAATAAAACCATAATTTTGTTCAAATGCAATTCAGTCCTCCTGTATCTATTCTAAACATTGCCGGTACGATCCAACACCAATGAAGTCAATTTCCGGCAAACCTCCATATGTAATAATAATCATTATCAATATATATTGACCCGGCTGCTGTTGGCTAAACAGTACAACATCCGCTTGGCTAAGACCCACAAAAGTTGCAGAACCTCTGCCGACGTCTCTTTCCAGCGCAGCCAATCAATTATCTTCCTACATAATAACATTCCTATGTAAACGCTGTCAATTTTTTCATCTAGAACAAATGAGGCTGTCGCACTAAAATCGTGTGACAGCCTCATTCCATTCTATGTTAGATATTTATAACCTGTACAGGCAAATATCGCTTTATTCAGATTCAAAGGATTTTTTCCATATGGACAATTTCCAAACTGCCGCCCTGGTCAATGGTGATCGCAAACCCTTGTTTCTGCCAAAAATTAAAGCCGCCCGGCAAAAAGTGGTGAGTATGCAGATACATGGTCCGGTAGCCATGGTCTTTGCAAAATTGCGTCATTGCTTCAACCAGCTTTGAACCGATACCCTGCCGCCTTAGCTTGGCATCAATATAACAACGCCCGACTTCGGCTGTTGTCGGAAGATGATAGCGGCCCTTCAGCAATTCAATTCTGCCATTGTAGGCGCAAATTGCCGCCGTGCCAACGACAGTTCCCTCCGGTGTAAAAACTGCCCACATATTGCAGTTGTCAGGCTCCAGATAGGTTTTACCAAGTCCCCAGACATCATCCGTAATGGCCGCCTGACCGTCCTGGGCGAACAGCTCCTGCAGCTGGGTAAATAAAAAGTCCTGTACCGCGCCAATATCTTCGGCCCGAATAGGCCGAATCACTAAATCCCGCTTATCCAAACAAACAACTCTCCTTTGCACCATAGTCTAGTTTGCCGTAAAAAGTTTCAGCAACTGTTTGGTATAAGAATGACGTTCGACGGCAAAAAGATCTTTTCCTTCACAATGGTCAACCATTTGTCCATATTGCATCACCATCAGCCTATGACTCATAAAGTTGACAGCGCTAAGATCATGGGATATGAACAGATAGGACAAGCCCAACTCTTCCTGCAGATCTTTCAGCAGGTTAAGCACCCGCGCCTGAATAGAGACATCCAGACTGGCCGTCGGCTCATCCAGCACAATCAGGGACGGCTCGACGCTGATGGCTCTGGCAATGGCCGCCCGCTGCTTTTGGCCGCCGCTGAGTTCGGACGGATAGCGGTTCAAATAGCTTGCCGGCAAATGAACCTTCGCCAGCAAAGCTCCGGCTATTGCCCGCTCATTTGCGCCCGGGTTGCCTAAAAAGCCCGGGCAGCCCTTCCGCTGGGCGCGGATTGGTTCCAGCAAGGAATCCAGAATCGTCAGCTTGCTGTTAAAGGAGGCGGCGGGATTTTGAAACACCACCTGCATCTCCCGGCGCGCCTGGCGCAGTTCGGCTGGCTTCAGGTTATGCAGGGGACGCCCGTTCAGCCAGATTTCACCCCGGTCCATCCGTTCCAGGGTCAGCAGGCAGCGGGCCAACGTACTTTTGCCGCTCCCGCTTTCACCCACCAGACCTAAGCATTCGCCCCGCCTGATGGTCAGCGAAATTCCCCTAACCGCCTGGTGTCCGCCGTGATAGGTTTTCCAAACATCCTTTACCCGCAGCACTTCCGGGCTTGCTTCAACTGTTTGCTGTAGCGGCACAAAATATCTCTCCCTCCGGCAATTCATCGCCTAATACAGGCAGGCGGCGCGGAACATTGTGGATTGGCGGCACCGACGCCAGCAAATTGCGGGTATAGGTTTCCCGCGGCTTGTCCAGAACTTCTTTTTTCTCGCCGCTTTCTATAATTAAACCGTTTTGCATAATGGCCACCCGGTCCGCATAACGGCGCACACAACGCAGATCATGAGTAATGAACAGCACGGCACAGCCTTTGTCCTTTTTCAGCCTGGCAATCAGATCCAGCACGGTAGCGGCGCTCATGGCATCAAGAGCAGTAGTGGGTTCGTCGGCAATCAGCAGTTTTGGTTCCATCAGCATGGCCAAAGCAAGCGCTGCCCGTTGAAGCTGTCCGCCGCTCAATTGAAATGGATAGCGCTCGTAAGCCTCCGGTCCTTCCAGCCCGACCTCGGCCAGCGCCCGCAGCGCTCTGCTCCGCCGTTCAGCAGCGCTCCAGCCGGTGTGCGCCTGCATGACCTCGTCCATTTGCTTGCCTAAAGTAAAATAGGGGGTAAAAGCGCTTTGGTAGTCCTGAAACACATAGGCAATATCAGTACCGCGGATATTTCGCAGTTCGTCCTTCGACAGTCCGGTCAGCGCCTGCCCCGACAGCGTGATTTGCCGTACTTCCCGCCGCAGCCCGTTAGGCAGCAAATCGGCCAGGGAAAAAGCACTGATACTTTTGCCGCTGCCGCTTTCACCAATCAGGGCAAACCACTCGCCGGCCTGGATGGAAAAGCTAATGCCATGAACCAGCGAACGGTTATCCGGGCAAAATATTTTCAATTCACGAACATTCAGTAATTCCATTGTCAGCCTCCCCTTGACGGTCTGAGCCAAATTTGGCCACCAACCGGTTGCCTAGCAGGTTCATGACAAACACCACCACAAATATGGACAAGCCGGGCACAATCATCAGATAGGCGTCTCTGGTAAAATAAGCCCGCCCTTCATTTAGCATGGATCCCCATTCAGGATGAGGCGGCTGAACGCCAAGGCCAATATAAGATAAAGCGGCCACAAGCAAAATGACTTTGCCGATGTCCAGCGTGGCCAAAGCCAGTACCGGCCCCAGCACATGCGGAATCAGATGGCGGCGGAGCGTGGTAACGGCGCCGGCGCCGCTGATTTTTGCAACCAGCAGGTAATCCTTGGACTTCTCCTGCAATACCACACTGCGCACCAGCCTGGCATAGCCCACCCATTTAACCACCAAAATCGCAAACATTAAATTTAAAAAACCGGCGCCTAACAACCCGCTGATAACAATGGCGACAATATATTCGGGAAAAGCCATAAAAGCATCGACCAGACGCATCAGCGCCCAGTCTACCCGGCCTCCCCAGTAGCCGGCCAGCAGGCCGACCGGGACGCCGACCAGAATGGCCAGTCCCAGCGCAGCCATACTGATTCCCACTGTGGTCTGCCCTCCGGTCAAAATCCGCGACAGCATATCCCGGCCCAGCTGGTCGGTGCCAAACCAGTGCTCTGCGCCGGGCGGCTGCAAGCGCTTGGAAAGATCGACCAGATTTGGATCATGCGGCGCCAGCCAGGGCCCGAATAAAATCACCAGGAGAAGAAGGGCCGTAAACCAGACGCCCCAGGAAATATTGCGCATCATCGGCGTTCAGCCTCCTTCAGGGATATTGCCGGGTTTAAATAACGGTAAGACAAATCCACCATTAAATTAATGAAAAAAATCAATAGGCCAATAGATAGGACGAAGCCCTGAATTATGGCATAATCCCGCCGGGTCACCGCCTCAATTGCCAGCTTGCCGACGCCGGGCAGACCAAAAATAACTTCCACCACCACCGAACCGCCCAGCAGGCTACCCAGGCTTACGCCCAGAATGGTGACGACCGGAATAAGACTGCCTTTAAGAATATGCCGGCTGAAAATCAGCCGTTCAGAAATCCCTCTGGACCGCGCCGCCCGGATATAATCCTGTCTGGCGCAATCTATTAAGCTATTGCGGAAAATTTTAATGAACGGCGGGGCAATGGCAATGGCTAAGGCCAGAGACGGCAGAACAAGCCCGCCGTTAGCCATACCCACCGCCGGCAGCAGGCCCAGCCGGACCGAAAACAAATCAATCAGCAGCAAGCCCAGCCAAAAAGTAGGAATGGAAGCGCCCATAAGACAAAAAGCCGTACTGAACTTATCAATCCAGCTTCCGGTGTAAAGCGCGGACAGCGACCCAAACACCGCCACCAACAACACGGTCAGCAGCAGCGAAGTAGCGGCAAGCAGAAAGGTCGCCGGAAAGGCCTGGATCAATTCAGCCGCAACCGTTCGCCCGGTCATTACCGACTCGCCCAGATCACCCTGGAACAGGTTAGCCATATAACGGACATATTTCTGATAAAGGGGGTCATTCATCCCCATTTCCTGCCGCAAAGCCTCGACCTGTTCGACCGTTATGGCAATGGTGTCAATCCGGAGGAGCGACAATGTCGCATCCCCCGGAGCCACCTGAACAATCGCAAAACTGACCAGGGAAATGATCCAAAACAGCAGCAGGCCCTCGCCCAGCTTTTTTAGCAGCCACTGTTTATTGCGAAACGATATCCAAATCTTTGGTAACCATTTGGAATTCGAATTCATTGGACGGAGTCACCCAGCCTTTCACGTTTTTCCGGTAAGCGGCAGTTTCATAGGGCGAAGCGATATAGGCGTTATAAGCCCGATCCTCAATCATGGTTGCAATCGCCTTAGCCTTTACATTGCGCTCTTCTTTATCAATTATCTGATTATACTGATCAATCAGAGCAACCAGTTCAGGTACATGCAGCCGGCCATGATTTTGCATGCCTTTCGGCGAAAACGCGGCATTCAGGAAGAAAGAGCCGTCGCCCCGGGTAGTGGTCAGTAGGGAATAGGTGACCAAATCCCAGTTGCCCTGCGGTAAAAACTCGTCGATATTTTCCGCTACATGAATTTCCATTTCAATGCCGACCTGCTTGGCTGACGACTGAACAATCTGGGCAATCTGAGGCAATTCCGGCCGGGCAATGTAAGTCGCCATCCGCAATTTGATCGGCTGGCCGTTTCTCAGCACTTTGCCGTTCTGCACGGTCAGACCGGCGGCCTGAAAATGCTTCAGGGCCTCATCCACGCTATATACGTGTGGTTTTAGCTCCGGCGTAAAAGGATAGTTTCCGGGGAACGGATTATAAGCGACAATCGCCTCTTTCCCCATAACCTTGTCCACGATTTCCTGACGGTTGATCAGGGCATCTATCCCTTTACGGAACTCTTCATTGGCCCACAAATCGTGATTTTGCCCGGAATAATTATAAATCAAGTGATATACGCGCTTGCCGGGCATACTTTCCACTACCAGTTTGTCATTGTTACGCAGTGTGGGCAAAGTCTCTATCGCCGGGCGGTAAATAACATCGGCATCCCCCGACTGCAGCGCCAGCATACGGGCATTGGCATCGTCATTTGCAGTCATGATTACCTTGTCAAGCTTGGCCTGGCCGTTCCAGTACTGCGGGAATTTCACCAGTTGAGCCTCTTTGGAAATATCAAAGGAGGCAAACATAAACGCGCCTGTGCCAATTGGCGGTTTATCCTCCGGCGCGGTAACGTCAATGATGACCGCATTATAGTGAACCAGTTCCGAAGGCAGCGCCGGGTAAGGCAGTTCCGTGACAATGTTTAGAACATCGCCGGCAACCTCAATCGAAGCAATCTTCAGCGCAGCCTTTATCCCCGGGTTAACGGCAATGGAACGTTCCAGACTGGCCTTTACGGCCTCAGGCGTAACATCCTTGCCGTTGTGGAATTTAACGCCTTTACGGATCTTAAATTCCCAGTGCTGTCCGTCGTCGGATTTCCAGCTTTCAGCCAGCCAGGGATACAGTTCGGTTGTTTTGGGATCAAGGCCGATCAGCGTTTCCGTGGTCCCTGAATTCAGAATAAAACTGGTGTGGCAGCGATGCGGATCCATTGTATTCGCCGGCCAGACAGTAATAAATTTAAGCACCTTCTCCTGGCCCTGACTGCTGCTCTGCTTATCGGCAGAGCAGCCGGCAAGCGTCAGCATCAAAACGCCGGTCAATGCGGCAATAATCCATAGATAAGAACGTTTTCTCATGTTTGTCCACCTTTCGTTAGATAAATTTCTATTGCGGACGGCAGTAAGCCATTGCAATCCTGCAGCAGCCTCTCGGTCATGCTACGGCTAAGCGGTCATCTTGCCCATGCGCCGATTAAGTCCCGGCAGGTAAATCCACAGAAACACCGACCGCCCCAGGCTAAAAACCGTAAAGGCCAGCCAGATGCCGTGATTGCCCATTCCGGGAACAGCCAGCCACAGGCAGACAAAATAAGTAGCTAGGGAATAAAGAAGTGAATTGCGGATGGGCGCGGCAAGCGTTGCTCCCACAAAGATCCCGTATAGCTGCAGACCCCAGAAAGCGGCCGGCGGAAACAGGGCAATCCAGAACATGTATTGCAGCGCAACCTGCTGCACCTCAACAATTGTGGTAAACAGTTCGATCAGCGGCCGTTGGAATAATCCTACAATTGCCGTTAGCAGCAAGGCCGTAATACCGCCCCAAAAGGCGGTCAGCCTGACGGTTTTGACATAAAGAGCCTTGTTTTTTTCGCCAATTGCCTGGCCAACCAGTACCGTTCCGGCATTGGCGAAGCCGCTGAGAAAATAAGCCATAACGAAATGCAGCTGCATCAAAACGGCATTGCCTGCAAGAATGGTGTCACCATAACGCAGGCCGTAGGCGGCCAGACAATTATAGACCGTCAGCAGGCAGGCTGTCCGGATAAACAAATCGCGGTTGACCTTCATCATCTGGATAAACGCGGCCGGGTCAATGACCGTTTTTAGCGAAAGGTTATGCACATCGACTGCCCCGGTGCGCAGCAGAATGACGGCGCTGACAATGGCGGCCGCAATTTCCGCAATCAGCGTGGCCGCCGCCACGCCTTCGGCGGTCATGCCAAGACCGGCCACAAACAGCACGGCCAGCAGCATGTTCAGTACATTCATAAAGATCTGCAAGGCCAGAGAAAGCTTTACTTTTGCCCGGCCCATCAGCCAGCCGGCAATCACATAATTGCCAAGGGTAAACGGAGCGCTCCAAATGCGTATGTCATAATAGGCGGCGGCAATCGCGCCAACGGTCCCGCTGGGCGACAGCAACGCAAAAGCAATCTGCTTGATCGGCCACTGCAAGGCGACAATAAGCAATCCGAGACTGACGGCAATGACCATTGGCCGCAGCAGCGCCAGGGTAATCGCCTGTTTATCGCCGGTGCCAACGGCCTGAGCGCTAAACCCGGAGGTACTGACCCGCAAAAAGCCCAAAATCCAATACAGCGTGTTGAAAATCAGTACCGCAATGGAAACCCCGCCAATGTATGCAGCCTGCGGCAGCCGGCCCATAATCGCGGTATCCACCACCCCCAGCAAAGGCGTGGTTAAAGTGGCGATGGTCAGAGGTACGGCCAAAGCCATAAACTTTTTGTGATCAGCCAGGCCAATCACCGTTGTTTTTTCCTGCATGTGTTCTCCTTTAGTCCGATGTATAAAGTAAATGTCCCAATGCAGCCATAACTGTATTGGGACGAAATAAGCACAATAAACTATTGTACAAATCTCCTCCCTATCGCTCGCAGGTAATAACGGTGATTGACATATAGGCAGTTCTCCTGGCTCTGGATCATTGCGCATCCAAACCTTCCCAAAACGGTTGCGTTTCAGTGGCATTTCTTGGAATTGCTCTCCCATTACAGTGGCGGGACCGCGCCGGCATTCAACCGGACTTCCCTATTAAGCCCTCACGGGCACCTATACCGATAATTTAATTGTAGGCACATACTTGCACATAACCTTATGCATACAAAGTATTGCATAAAAAGCCTAAATTTGTCAAGCCTTGTCCGCCCATTTCCCGCCCCCGATCACCGCATCGCAGGCTGCCGGGCAGCGGTCACCGGCAGTCAGACAGCCGCACCATACGACCGAAGCGGTGCAGCATTCATTCATGCCAGCCGGCTCCCTTCCTCCCGTCCGCAGCGGTAATCAGCCAGCTGATCGGAAAAATCCAGCACCGAATAGAGGAGTTTGCGGGAATAGGCCTCTTTTACCTGTCCCAGCTCCGCTATCCGCTCTACCGCTTCAACAATCCGCCCCTCGGCAAAAAATAAGGCCCGGTCGCACAGATAGGCCACAGCCGCCAGATCATGGCTGATAAACAGATAAGACAACTGAAATTCTTTCTTTAAACTGTCCAGCAAATCCATAACCTGAACCTGTACCGACACATCCAGCGAGCTGACCGGTTCATCCAGCAAAATAAATGCCGGATTGGTGGCCAGCGCCCGGGCGATGCAAACCCGCTGGAGCTGCCCGCCGCTTAGCTGATGGGGATAACGCTTAAGATAATCTCCGCCCAGTCCGACCTTTTCCAGCAAATAGACCGCTCGCTCCATCGCCTTGGAACCGCTGGCCAGGCGGTGGGTATACAGCGGCTCGGTAATAATTTTGTCAACGCGGAACCTGGGATTTACCGACGAGGTATAATCCTGAAACACTGCGCTGATTTTGCGCCGCCAGTCCGGCTGTTGTCTCCAGCCCGGGGAACGGTAGATGTTTCTCCCCTCAAACAATACTTCGCCCCAGTCGGGCTTCTCAATGCCAATCAGCATCCGGCCCAGCGTGCTTTTTCCGCTGCCGCTTTCCCCGATCAGTCCCAGGCACTCGCCGCAGGCCAGCTCCAGGGAAACGCCTTTAAGGATGGGTTTCTTTGCTGCGCTAAAAAAGCCGCCCTGGCTAAAATCCTTATAAACCTCCTGTACCTTTAGCAGCACAAGCCGTCAACTCCTTTGCCTCGCCGCCCCGTAAAGCCTGGTGATATTTTTTCATCAGTGCGGCTCTGGTGCCAATCAAATAACGCGTATACTCTTCCTCAGCCCGGCAAAATATGTCTTCTTTACTTCCTTCCTCCACTGCCCGGCCTTTATTCATCACCAGAATCCGGTCGGCAATCCGGCTGATCACTCCAAAATCATGAGAAATAAAGATCATCGCCGTGTGCAGCCGCTCCCGTATCCGGCAGAATTCTTCCATCACTTCAAATTGCGTGACCGAATCCAGCGCTGTGGTTGGTTCATCGGCAATAATCAGGTCAGGCTCAAGCGCCAGGGCAATTCCGATCATTACCCGCTGCAGCATGCCTCCGCTTAACTGGTGCGGATATTTTGCTATGATTTGCTCAGGCTCCCGCAGCTGCATTCGCCCCAATACCTCAATTGCCAGGGTCTCAGCCTGTTTCTCCGTCAGCGCCCGGTGGCTGCGGAAAGTTTCGGTCATTTGCGCGCCAACCCGCCACAGCGGATCAAACGCAGTCATTGGGTTCTGTAAAATCATGCAGCTTTTACTGCCGCGCAGCAGGCGCAGTTCTTCCGGAGCGGCTTGTAATAAATCCCGCCCCTGAAAGACAGCCTGCCCGGTAACGGTAAAACTCTCGTCCAGCAAGCCCAGCATCGACCGGCACAACATGGTCTTGCCGCTGCCGCTTTCCCCTAAAATTCCCAGACAGCTATTTTCAGCCAGCTCAAATGATACATTGCTGACCAGCTCAGTATGGGGATGGCGGTTGAGCCTTACGGTTAGATTGCGTACCTGCAATATTTTATTCATCGGCACTCCTCCTTTGGATCCAGAGCGTCCCGGAGACTATCGCCCAATAAATTAAAGGCCGCCACTAAGATCAATATTGCCAATCCCGGCGCCAGCATCTGCTCAGGATGAATGGTCATTACCTTTTGCGCCTCGCTCAGCATTGCCCCCCATTCGGCGGTTGGCGCCTGTACGCCAAGGCCCAGGAAAGACAGCGCCGACAAGTTCAGGATAACCCAGCCGGTATCCAAAGTGGCCAGAATGATAATTTCCGGCGCGGCGTTCGGCAGCAGATGCTCGGCCAGAATAAACCGTTTACTGCTGCCCGTCGCCCGTGAAAACAGAATATAATTCTTCTCGCTGTATTTGAGCACCAGACTGCGAATCATCCGGGTATACCAGGCCCATTTTACCAGAATATTGGCCAGTACCACATTGCCGATGCCGACCCCCAGCATGCCGACAATGGCCAGAATCATGACCTGGCTGGGAAAAGACAGCATAACATCGCAAAGCCGCATCATCCCCTCATCCACCCAGCCCCGGAAACTGCCGGCCACCAGCCCGAAAAAAACGCCCACGGTGATGGTTGCCCCCATTGTCAGCAAAGATAGAAAAACAGTCGTCCGGACGCCATACAACAGCCGGGAATAAATGCACCGGCCCAATTGGTCCGCGCCCAGCGGATACTCCAGCGACGGGCTGGCATATTTTTGCAGCACATCCACCTGATTGGGATCATGTAAAGCCAGCCAGGGCGCCAGCAGCCCGGCCAGCAAAGTAACGCCAATCACGGCCAGACTGCCTAAGGCCAGATAATCCCTGGACAGACGCCTAATCATATCGGTCATGCTTTATCTTCCCTCCCGCAGACGTGGGTCAAGGCTGTGATGCACAATATCCACGATCAAATTGCACAAAATAAATAATACCGCCATCAACAAAATATAAGCCTGAATCACCGGATAGTCACGGTTAAAAATTGCCGAAATGCAAAGCCGCCCAACACCCGGCCAGGCGAAAATATTCTCAATAATTACGGTGCCGGCCAATAACTGGGGGATACTCATGCCCAAAGCGGTAATACTGGTTTGCAGTGAGTTTTTCAGCACATGCCGCAGCAGAATCCGCTTTTCGCTAAGCCCTCTTACCCGTCCGTACAACACATACGTCTCCCGCATATTCTCCAGCATATTGCTGCGAATGAGCCGGACATAGGTGGAAATATAGGTCAGGGAAAGCGCCGCGGCCGGCAGAAGCAAATGCTGCAAACTGCCGCTGCCGCTGGTTGGCAGCAGATTGAGTTTAATGGAAAAAAACCAGATCAGCAGCAAGCCCACCCAGTAGCCAGGCATGGCCGTGCCAATGAATACCATGATTCTCAGCAGGCGGTCGAACAGGCGGTTGGCGTAAAGCGCCCCCAAAACGCCCACCGGCACGCTGACCGCAATAACCAAGAGCAGCGCCGCGGCCGCCAATTTCAGGGTCGCCGGCAGGCAGCGCAGAATTTCATCAATCACCAGCCGGTCATTAATATAAGACTTGCCAAAATCCAACTGGAGCGCCCTTCCCAGCCACTGAACATAACGAAGCAAAAAAGGCTGGTCCAGGCCCAATTCAGCCCGCATGGCGGCAACTGATTCCGGTGTCGGTATGATCTCATTGACCCTGAGCGCCACTTCCGCCGGATCGGCGGGCACCAACGCAATGAGCGTAAACGACAGAAAGGAAATTGCCACCAGCAGCGGGATTACCGCCAAACATCTTTTGATCACATAGGTCCGCAATTTTATCTTGCTCCTTGTCGTTTTTTCCGGGCATTAAAACAACGGCTGGCTAAACCGCCAGCCGTTTGCCTGTTGCTTATTTCACTGCCAGTCCAATCATTCAAAATACATTTTTTCGAATGGAATTTCAAATTGCGACGGATTAAAGGCAACGCCTTTCAGGCTTTTGACCGCAACAGCCCGGTTCCGTTCATACGTCAGAGGTATATAGACCGCCTCGTCATGCAATGTGGTCAAAATGTAGGTATATAACTGCTGCCGTTTGGTTTCATCCGTCGAAACCAGCACATCGGTAATGGCCTGATCAAGCGCCTTTTTATCCTTCAGGCCCTGCTGGGCGATATAGTCGCCATACACCGGCAGCTTCATCCCGGCCAGCGAGGACTGGGGATCATACGGCGTTCCCCATGAAATATTGAAGATAATATCAAAATTTCCGGCCTTCTGCCGGTCGCGGTAAGATTGCTCCTCTTCACCGGTAATGGCCAGATTTATGCCGAGCGGAGCCACCGCGCTTTGAATGTACTCGGATATGGTTCTTTCCAGCACGCTGTTGCTGTTATAATGCAGCCTGACAACCAGCGGCTGACCGTCCTTTTGACGAAACTGCTGTCCAGCGGCCTTTTTCCAGCCGGCGTCATCGAGCAGTTTTTCCGCCTGCTGCGGATCAAAAGCGTACGGCTTTAAATCAATGTTGCAGTACGGCACTGTTTTGGCCAGCAAGGTATCGGCCACACTTTCGCTGTCATTGAAAATCCCCTCGGAAATGCCCTGTTTATTAATGCTGTGCTCTAAGGCCTGACGCACTCTGAGATCGGCCAGCGCGCCGCTGGTCGTATTCATCAGCAGCATCCGCGTGGACGTGGGCTGGGACATGATTGTCACAAATTTGTCATCCTTGCTGAGTTGCCCAAAAGAGTCGGCGTCAATCATATTTTTACCGTAAATCAAATCAAGCTCGCCTCTTTGCAGCGCCAAAACCCTGGTTTGATTATCCGGGATTACTTTCATCGTAATTTTTTCCAGTTTAGGCTTGGGTCCCCAGTAGTTGGGATTGACGGTAAATACCGCATATTGGTCGGTTTTATGCTCCGACAGTATCCAGGGGCCGGTGCCCACATAAGTAGTCACGCCGTTTTTGGTCTGCCCGTCCTTCATTGATTTAGGGGAAATAAAACGAAAGGGCCGCGTTACGGCAAGTTCAGTCAGCATCGGATAATAAGGGCTGTTCAGAACGATACGCAGCGTATAATCATCCACGACCTCAACTTTTTCAATCACCCGGATCAGCTCCAGCCAGGTATGACGCTCTTTATTGGCCAGAATAGCGTCAATATTCAATTTGGCGGACTGCGCATTAAACTTCTCCCCGTCGGAAAAACTGACATCCTTGCGCAGGTAGAAATTATATACCCGGCCGTCTTCGGAAATATCCCACTTTTCCGCCAGCCAGGGGGCCACGCCCTCCTCGGTATTCATCACCAGCGACTCGTAAAGCATATTCTGCGCCCACATTTCCCCGCTGTAAATATGGGGATTCAGATCCCGGATATCCCGGAAATTAGCAAATACCAGTTCTTTTTTCGCCACTGTTGAATCAACGGCGGAAGAGCACCCACCCAGCACCGCCATCAGGGCAACAACGACCAGTATGCTCAGAAACCTTAAATTCTTCCCTAAAATAACCAACACCTCTTCCTCATCCATTTTGACAATACCAATCTGGAAATAAAATATTTTTTAATTCCAATTGTCGAATAATGATAGTTATTATCATTATCTATCCTATAGTATAGCCGCCTCCTGTCTATTCAGCAATACGTCATCATATACAAAATCCACTTGTATTTTTTATACGTCACATATAGCTGCCTGGCAGACATTGGCTGCTTATGGCCATCCGCCGCACACAAAAAAGCCATCGGCCTCCATTCAGGAAAACACGATGGCTTGTCCGCTAGCCGTCATTCTCTGCGCCAAAAACCTGCCGCAGTTTAAAGGCCATGCTTAAGGTCAGTCTTGTTTCAAAGGAATCCAGTGAAAAACCCAGAATCGTTTCAATCCGCTGCTTGCGGAATACTACTGTTTGCCGGTGTACACCGAACTTTGCCGCCACAATGTTCAAATTGTCGGTTTGCAAAATTTCCTGCAGGGTATCCAGCAATTGCGTTCCTTTGACTTCGTCGTAGGTCAACAGGTTACCCAGCGACCGGTGAATAAAATTCCGGACTTCGTCGATATTGGTCACCGCCGGAAAAAACTGAAAAACGCCTAAGTCGCAATAATGATGCACCGCGCTCCCGGGGTTTAAAATCCGTCCGAGCTGAACTGCATTACGGGCCTGGGCATACACCCGGGCAAGCTGGTTAAAGGTATCGGGCTCAAATTCGGCAATGCCGATCCGCCAACAGGCCGAAGGTTCCTGTTCCTTCAGCCGCCGGTTCAGCTCATTGGCAATTTCAAATTCGCGGCAAGGCGTCCTCTTTTCCGTTGCTGCAGCCGGGCAGAGTACAGCCACCCCTTCCCGGCTTTCCCAGACAACAGCGTCGGCGCTGCCAGCCTGCAGGACATCGGTAAGCCTTTCCAGCATAAACTGCAATTCCTGGCGATGCGCCTGCCAGTAATCATGATCCGCATCCTGCCAGCGCTCGAGGATCAGCAGGAAGCAGGAAAACGGCTGCGCCAGGTTCAGCCTGACCTGCCAGGCGGAATCAAGCACCTGCGTGGTCGGCAGGATGGTTTGCTCAATCAACCCATTTAATAAATCACGCTGCCGCCGCTTTTCATAGGACAATTGCAATAACTTTTTGGTACGGTTTTGATCGGTAATGTCAGTGAGATTGCAGGCCGCGGTAAATTTACCGCCAATCCGGCAGCTCATCGGGGCAATCCTGACGTCAAAAGTCCGCTCCCCCTGCCTGGTGGTCAGCGTGTACTCCCCAAATTGGAGGGTTTGTTTCTGGATTGCCTGCTGAATGGTCAGCAATAAGGATCCGGTCTTCCGGTCCGTTCCCAGCTTATTCAGCCGCCGCTCACTCAGCTTACCGGCCAATAACTGATGTTCATCAAATAATTCCAGAATCAGGCCGTCCTGGTCAACAATCATGCCCAGCCCCGGCATCACTCGGGCAAACTCACGCAGTCGCAGCGCCACCCCGGCATGAAGAGCCTCCAATTCCTTGTGATCATTAATATCGGCGACAGTCCCGATAATCGAAGCAGGCTGATTGTTACAATCGGTCAAAACATTGCCGGTCACCTGCACCACCCGCTGGCCCCCGCCGGCCAGCATCAGCCTGGCTTCCGCCCGGACCGGCGTTTGGTCTTTCAGCAGCTGTCTGAACATCAGCCGCAGCCGTTCAACATCATCCGCCTGCAGGAGGCCCAGCAGTTCCTCATAATCAACCGGCTGCCGTCTGTCCTCCAGGCCGAATAAAGCCAGTAAGCCCTCCGAGCAGCTAAACCGTCCGTCCGGCAAATGGTATTGCCAGCTGCCGGTCCGGCCAATCCGTTCCGCCTCAGCCAATTGCCGCTCCATCGACTTTTGTTCGGTAATATCCATTAAAGCGACAACCATTTTACCGACCTCGCCATTGGCCTGAGCAAAGGGCTGGTAAACGCCATAATAGCTGTTTAATTCACCAGTTCCACCGGTCAGAGGCGGCCGGCATACATCCAGAAAAGGGACGGTTTGCCCCCGCCGGCAGGCGTCCAGCAAAACGGCGTGCTTCGCAGCCACTTCCGGCGGCAGGAAGTCGGCAAAGCGCCGGCCCTGCATATGTTCCGGCGCCAGCCCCATCATTTTTGCGTATTGCCGGTTTACATGAAGCAGACGGCCCTCCCGGTCCAGACAGGCCAAGCAGCAATGAGCGGCATCGATCATTGCCTGCAAAAACTGCTCGCTTTCCTCCAACCGCCGGTATAAAGCCGCCAATTCCTCTTGCTGCACTTTGCGTACACTGCAATCCCGGCTTACCCCAATGACCTCCGCCTTTCCGTCTTCGCGGCGGATAAAGCGGGTTGACAGCTCCGTCCAGATTGTCCCGCCATCTTTGTGCGGCTGCTCAACAATGCCCAGAAAAGTCAATTCCCCCTGATAACAATTGCTCTCCAGCAGCGCCAGCCTGCCCGGCAACTTTTCCAGCAGTTCCCGGCAGGACGACGGTGTGACGAGTTCTTCCAGCGGTTTACCGGTCACTTCTTCGGGAGTATAGCCGCGCAACCGCTCAATTGAAGGACTGACATACATCAGAGTCATGGTTGCAACATCAAAGCGCCAGATTACATCTTCCATATTTTCCGTTAAAATCCGGTAGTTTTCTTCCTGCTCCCGCTTGGTTTGCCCACACACATCTCCGCCCCCTCTAAGGCCTTTCTGACAGACAGGCCGCCCTATATGCAGCCCGCCGCGTAATTTTCCCAACGATATTTACGCCAAGCGGCTACACCGTTTCCTGCGATACCGGCGGCATCTGCACAAACTTTTTCTTCTTAATTATATCATGACTGGTACCGTGATTCACCTAAACCGGATTGACGTTATTCCGCCCTTCTCCGCCTTGTCTTGCGCAAAATAGTCTCGCCATTATCGGCAACCCCGGCCCCGCCGGCCAAGTAAATCAGAAGTAATCCGAAAAATACGGGATCTGACGGCCAATCAGGCTATCCAGCAATGGAACCACGTCCACATTACAGTTGAGCCGCCCGATCTTGGCCAAATAATCGGCCCGTTTATAGCCCAGCAGCATGGTGGTCATTGTCTGAATATCCAGTTCCGCTTCAACCGGCCCTCCGCCCCTGCTCAGACTGGCGGAGCCGTCAGTTGCCACGTGAATGGTAAACAGCCCCTGATTCCAGGATAGCAGCGGATCATTCAGCTTAAAGCGCCACACCCGTTCCACCGCTTGCGGCTTGAAGGGATACTGCGCGATAAACAGTTCCAAATCAACAATCCGGGCCATATAGTATGGAGAAATCGTCTCCTTGATATCGGCGTCCTCCAGCAGAAAGGCCAAAGGCTCATGGGTATAGGTAGTTCCTACTACTTTGGTTACCATCGAAACATGGGCGCTGATAAAATTCCATAAGCCCCGGCGGGCTTCCTCATGCGTAAATACCATTTCCTTAATATGAAATACTTCGTTAGAAATCCAATACAGCACGTAACCGCTGGGACGGCGGCCCTCATCATAATACACGGCGGCAGTCATATCCTCAGGATCCCAGCGCCAGTATTCCTCCCACGCCAGGTCATTGCGGATCATGGCGGCATGACTCTGACGGGCAAACTGATCGTACACTGCCCGGACAGCCGGGCTCTCGATCTGGACCCGCTCTACTTCGCCCGGCATCTTCCTGGATTTGGGCAATTGGAAATCTTTGACCTCAAAGGTCATTTTATCGGAAATAATCTCCCAGCCTTTACGGCGGTAATAGGGGATGGAATACGGATAGAGATAGGAGATGGACTGTTTTCGTTCCCGCATATCAGCCAGCGCCTGTCCCATCAGGCTGTGCATCAGGCCCAGATTGGCATACTCAGGATAAGTGCCCACCCCGGTAAGTCCGCCCATAGCAAAGATTTTCCCAAAGATATTTACCTGAAAGGGATATACCGCAACCTGAGATACCAGCTTATCTCCGTCAAACCACCCCAGCACATCGGCCTGTTCCAGCACCGGCAGCTTAGCCAGGGTAATCTCCCTTTCCTCCCAGCCTACCTGTTGCAAGTCCTGCTTGGTTACTTGAAAAACATACCGCAGCAATTGGTTAAATTGCTGCAAATGCCCAGTCTCCAGCTTTTTCATTTTGAGCCTTTTTTCCCGCTCCATCCAATACCTCCAATTACGCGGACATTTACACAAACTTTCTCTTATTATACCACGGTCAGGTTGGATTTCCCAGAAATTAACGGATGCGCCAGCAGCTTTGCCGGCGCATCCGCAGGCTTGTCTGCCAGGACATTGCTTCATTGGAAATTCCGCTGCTGCGTCGATTCAACCTGCTATTAGAAAGAATATCTAACACCCAGCTGGAAGTTGCGCGAAAGCATTGGATAGTTCCCTTTGACAGCCGACAAATCAGACCTGCCGTTAATTTCATAAGCCTTATCCGCCAGATTATTTGCGTTAAAATAAACGCTGGCCTGATCAGACAGTTTATAATGCGCCGCAAAATTCCAGACCCAATAGCCGCGGTTCACAAAATGGTCCCGGTCGCGTCCGGCGGCGCTTTGTCCATTAAGATTAAGTCTCCATTGCTGGTCTCCATAGCCCAGCTTGATCCGGTACCCGTTCGGCTGGCTGTTTTTTCCGTCATTTTGATAACCGCTTCCCTCATCCAGCTCAGCCTTTACATAAGACTAGCCAGCTTCAATAAAATACTTAGCGGAAAGCCGTCGCCTGCAGCAGCAGCCCGCCGGTTACGATTGCCCACAGCCAGGCCTGGCGTTGCCTTGATCGTTTCGTCTTCTTCACACCCAGTCTCCTCTCCCATGTTGACTACAACCACAGTCAAATCAATGCAGCTTCCTCACCTCCTTGGAAACTCAGCACAAAAAAGCCTCCACCCTGATACGGGGGAGACTGTTTAAGCGGCTATACCGGCAATTAACAATCCCAACGCAGATACTACGCCGGCACGATTTCAGCACATGATCGAACTGCGCAAATCGCCTCCCCATCGCTCGCGGGTGATAACGGTGATTGTTATATAGGCAGTTCTCCTGGCTCCGAATCATCACTCGCCCAGCCTTCCCGGGACAGTTTGTCCCAGTGGCGCTCTTGGGGTTGCTCCTCATTACAGTGGCGGGACCGCGCCGGCATTGCACCGGACTTCCCTATTAAGCCCTGACGGGCACCTATATCATCATTGATCAATTTAACTTACATAAGTATTACACAGGCTGCAATTTATTGTCAATCGCTTTCCTAAAGGTCACAAGGCTTTAGCGGCCTTGCCCGCACTGCTTCGCTGCCGCCTGCTGGACGAAAAATGCCTGCAATCCGCCCGGAATTTTAAGGGTTTACAGAGCACCGGCCGGCCGTCAAAGAAGCTTCCCTGCTGGCAGGGAAGCTTTAAATTAGCGATTATGATGTCTGCTAAAGCATTGGCGGCAGTACACCGGCCGGTCGCCGCTGGGGCGAAACGGAACCTGCGTGTCAATGCCGCAATCGGCGCAAACGGCATCAAACATTTCCCGCTGCACAGCGCCAAGGCTGCCTGATCTTCCGGTATCCTGCCTTTGCTTGCGCGCCGCCCGGCAGGCGGGACACCGGCCCGGATCATTCATAAAGCCTTTACCGGCAAAGAATTCCTGCTCTGAGGCAGTAAACAGAAAGTCAATCCCACACTCTCTGCAGGTTAAAGTTTTGTCTTGAAACATGAAATCTCCTCCTTGGTTTACACAAAAGGCGGCGCGGCATAGTTATTAAATCGCAAGCGGGTTTCAAGGTCATCAGCCTGTTTAGGCAATCAACAGCAATCTTAAATAAGAATGTTATCAATCACTGTATAAACCGGTTATTTTAGTCAATTCCATTATACAAAAAATTTGCAGGATAATAAAGCTTTATTTTTTACAGAAATACCCAGAACGGCATCCCGCCGTCCCGCCCATCCGTCCTACTCCTCCGGTCTTAGCGGCGGCTGCCGCACCAGGCAGGCGAATATTAATTCAAACCAGGCCTGCAGACAGTCCTGCAGCTTGGGGCTTGGGATGACCGGACAGCAAACGCAGCACCTGGCGGCAACGGCTGCAATCAGCTCCTGCCCCGCAGCTTGCACCTGCCCGGCTGGCAGCAGTCCCCACAGCTGCTGGTCCAGCAAATGAATATACAGGGAGGAATAGGCCAGCAATGCCGGGTTTCCGTCCAGACGGTCCCACAACGCTTGAAAGCGGGCTTTTTCGGCCGGCCGGCCGGTCCAGGACGCATATTGCCGCCAGAGAAATTCATCAGTAAAGCCAAATCGTTGAAATCTTTGGCGAAGGCTGCGCTGGCTTTGCGGCGATATGCCGCCCTGTTTAACCAAGGCCTCCTGTACCGCCTGTTTAACCGCCTGACCAATTAACTCTCCCAGCTTGGAATGCTTGCCGGCAGTTTCCAGATACAGGGGTGAAACAGCATTGGCCAAAACCATGGTTTGATCTGCGCCTGTCCCGGTTGCCAGACCGCAGGAATACACGCTGTCGGCCATAAGCTCCTGCAGTGCGGCTGTTTTGGCCTCGCTGCAGGTAACCAGTGCCCTGGCAACGGTTCCCGGCGGCATATCGGCATCCAATAGCAGAATAATGTTCACCGGCCCTGCCTGCCGCCGGCATTGTTCAGCGTTGCGCGGCAGGGAGCCGGCCCGGACGGCGCTTGGCTCTATACCGGCGATGACCATTGCCGTTACAATAAGCGTTTGAAACTGTTTAACCGCAATGGCGGTGTTCTCCATTGACCCGGAGGTGCCCATTGCGGCAGTCCGGCCGGGATCAAGGGCCAGGGCGGCGGCCAAAGACCGTAGCCAGGCCCTGGATTTTTCAGCTTGCCCGGAACCATCGCCGTTCTCTACCAAAGCCTGGTGATAATGAAGCACCCCCTGTAGATCCTCGCGATAACCGCCGTTCAGTTGTGAAGTGCTTAATACCTTGCGCGCCTTATTAAATTTAATGGCAACAGTCTCATAAACTTTGTTCCATACAACACTATCGCCGGTTGATAAAGTATGCAAGGTAACTTCCGCCGCGTCACTCAACCCGATCACCTCACCTGATGCCCACCGGCCTTAACTGCAAGCAGCCTTAAGCCGGCCGGTTAGTGCTTATGGCAGTGTTTGCCGGAAATGGCGTCCCTTAGATGCTGGAGATAAATATCCTGAATGAGCTCATTTTCCCCCAGGCCTTTCAGTAGCACATCCACCTTAAATCCTGCCTGCGCCAGGCGGGACTTGGCCGATTCATCGTCTTCACCGGCCATATCATTTTTAGCATGATCGCCCGCTACCAGCATGAATGGCGCCAGCCGGACATTGCGGATTTTATGTTCTTTAAGCTTTTCAATCACACCTTCCAAAGCCGGAAAGCCCTCGACTGTATACACAAAAGTTCTCTCCAGGCCGGCCTCGGCAAACTTAAGCTGTAAAACAGCATAAGCGGCATTGGCCGGATGAGTTCCGCCATGTCCCATAAATACCAGCGCATCCGCTTCTCCGGCTGGCGGCAGTTGCTTGGCGACAGCCGCCAGCACCGTCAAATAATCATCAGGCTGGTCTTCCTGCCCCATATAGTACAGCAGCGGCCGGCCAATCCTTATTTTTGCAAACGTTTTATTATGGGCATACCTGACCACAAGCCGCCTGATCTTTTCGTATTCTTCCCCGGCTACGACATGCAGCGGCTGAACATATACCTCGGTGTAACCCTCGGCCAGCAATTTTTCCAGCGCCTGCTCTTCCGTATCAACGTGCAGCCCGGCCCGGTCCGCCAGCCTTTTAATCACCATCCGGGAAGTAAACGCCCGCCGGACTTCAAAATCCGGAAAATGCGTCCTGATTTTGTCCTCAATAGCCGCAATGTTTAATTGTAGTGTATCCAGATAAGTAGTTCCAAAACTAACCACCAAAATAGCTTTTTTCATTGTCCTGCAATTGCCTCCTTATCTGCTGTAAGCTGAGGCGAAAACACCCCCGGCCTGCTGTAAATCAAGTTAGAATTTATACTTACGATTGATTGCCTTGTTGCAAAGACTATGCCGTCGTACAGATAAAAATCCCGACGTGAATTCACGCCGGGATGGAAGTAGTACAAAACAGTACGCCTAATCCCCTCCCTATCGCTCGCAGGTCAAACGGTGATTGACATATAGGCAGTTCTCCTGACTCTGGATCATCACATAGTGCAGCCTTCCCAAGACTGAAGTCTCAGTGGCATCTGTTACACCTGCTTCCCATTACAGTGGCGGGACCGCGCCGGTTTTTCACCGGTCTTCCCTATTAAGCCCTGACGGGCACCTATACCAACATATGAAGTTTTTGCTATGTCAAGTATTGCATAACCTGCTGCATTTTGTCAATATTGTAAATTCCCCCTCGTCTGGCGGGCCAAACAAAAAACCCCAGGGCATTGCTGCACACTGGAGTTTGATGTCATATCCGGACAAATCGTATTCCGCCAGCAGTTGTCCTGCGCTTTGCCAAGTTTGGTTCAGCCAGGTTATTTGCTATGGCCGCCCTCTTGCTCAAACGCACGGATAAGCTGCTGTACTGCCATAGTCGCGGAAATCCGTCCCTCTACCACCTGATTTTCAATTCCGGCCTTTAACGCAAGGACATTGGGGTTTTGAAAGAACAAGCCCCGCAGATGTTCTTCGACCATCGTATAGACCCAGGATAAGGTCTGTTTACGGCGTCTGCCGGTGAAAACGCCTGAGCCTTGCGTAGCCTGCCTGAATTTCTCTACAACATCCCAGATATCCGCAATGCCTTCACCGGTCAAGGACGAGCAGGTATACGCATGGGTTGCCCAGCCTTCGGTAGCGGGGCGCAGATAATGCAAAATCCGTTCATAATCAGCTCTGGCAACCAGCGCCCGCTGCTTATTATCTCCATCGGCCTTATTGATCAGAATGGCGTCCGCCAGCTCCATAACGCCCTTTTTCATGCCCTGCAATTCATCGCCGGCCCCGGTAAGAACCATCAGCAGAAAAAAGTCCACCATGGAACGGACAGTCGTTTCGCTCTGTCCGACCCCCACTGTCTCGACCAAAATAACATCAAAGCCGGCCGCTTCGCAAAGCAGCAGGGTTTCCCGGCTCTTGCGGGTAACGCCGCCCAGCGTTCCGCTGGAGGGAGACGGCCGGATAAAGGCTTGCGGCTGCTTGGCTAGAATCTCCATCCGGGTCTTATCGCCCAGAATGCTGCCTTTGGTGACCGTACTGCTCGGATCAACAGCCAATACCGCCACTTTATTGCCCTGCTCGCACAACCGGCAGCCCAATGCCTCGATAAACGTACTTTTGCCTGCCCCCGGCACGCCGGTAATGCCGACCCGAACCGACTTGCCGGTATGAGGCAGCAATTCCTTCAGCACCTGCTGCGCTATTTCAAAATGGGCCGGTGCATTACTCTCAATTAAAGTGATCGCCCGGGATAGAATCATCCGGTTACCGCTCAGTACTCCCTGGACATACTCATCCACTGATAAAATGCGCCTTCTGACTACTGGCGCAGGCTTTCCAGCTGACGCTGTCTTACTATCCGGCATACCATCATGCCCCCCGTCCACTCCGGTCATGACCCGGCAGGCAAAGGCGTCGTCGGACTTTTTTGGCGCCCATTCCGGTTTGTAAGTGCTATGGCTCATGTGTCTATTCCTCGTTAATGCGCACAAACAGCTCGTCTAGAATTCTTTTGGCTGCTACCGGAATAATCGTACCAGGCCCAAAAATCGCTGCTGCGCCATGTTCTCTTAAATAATCGTAATCCTGCGCCGGAATAACGCCGCCGGCTACCACCATAATATCGTCGCGGCCCCGTTTTTTCAGTTCTTCCACCAGCTGCGGCAGCAGCGTTTTATGGCCGGCCGCCAGAGAGCTCATACCGACAATATGCACATCATTATCCACTGCATCCTGGGCGGTTTCCTCCGGTGTCTGGAATAAAGGCCCGATATCCACGTCAAAGCCCATATCGGCAAAGGCTGTGGCAATTACCTTTGCGCCCCGGTCATGACCGTCCTGCCCCATTTTGGCAATCATAATCCGCGGACGGCGCCCTTCCTGCAGTTCAAACTTGTCCGTCAGTTCCCGGACCTCGGCAATAATGGTTTCATCGGCAAACTCACTGCTGTACACCCCGGAAATTGACCGGATGATCGCTTTATGACGGCCGGCCACCTTTTCTACGGCGTCTGAGATTTCGCCAAGGCTGGCGCGGGCGCGGGCCGCTTCCAAAGCAATTTCCAGCAAATTCCCTTCTCCTGTTTCCATCGACTTGGTAATGGCATTCAGCCAGTACTTCACATCATCCTCGTTCCGGATTGCCCGCAGTTTTTCCAGCCGCTGGATCTGCGACAGCCGTACCGCGGTATTGTCAACTTCCAGGATATCCAGCGGATCTTCTTTCTCCAGCCGGTACCGGTTAACCCCGACAATCATTTCCTCGCCGGAATCAATATGCGCCTGCCGGCGGGCTGCAGCTTCCTCAATGCGCATTTTAGGCAGGCCGGTGTCAATGGCTTTGGCCATGCCGCCCAGCCCCTCCACTTCCTGGATGTGCGCCCAGGCCCGGCGAATAAGCTCGTCGGTCAGCGCTTCTACATAATACGAGCCGCCCCAGGGATCAACAACCTTGCAAACTTTGGTTTCATCCTGAATATACAACTGCGTATTCCGGGCAATACGCGCCGAAAAGTCGGTCGGCAGGGCAATCGCCTCATCCAGCGCATTGGTATGCAGCGACTGGGTGTGGCCAAGTGCGGCCGCCATGGCTTCGATGCAGGTACGCCCGACATTATTGAACGGATCCTGCTCGGTCAGGCTCCAGCCGGAGGTCTGCGAATGCGTGCGCAGGGCCATTGATTTTGGATTCTTGGGATCAAACTGCTTCACGATTTTAGCCCACAGCATCCGCCCGGCGCGCATTTTAGCCACTTCCATGAAATAATTCTTGCCGATTGCCCAGAAGAAGGACAGCCGCGGCGCAAACGCGTCAATGCCTAAACCGGCCGCAATCCCGGTACGGATATATTCCAGACCGTCGGCCAGGGTATACCCTAGTTCAATATCGGCGGTAGCGCCCGCCTCCTGCATATGATAGCCGGAAATACTAATACTGTTGAACTTTGGCATATTTTGTGAGGTATAGGCGAAAATATCGCCGATGATCCGCATTGAGGCGGTTGGCGGATAAATATAGGTATTACGCACCATAAACTCTTTTAAAATATCATTTTGAATGGTTCCGGCCAGCACTTCCTTCTTTACACCCTGCTCCTGCGCGGCCAGAATATAGAAAGCCAGTACCGGCAAAACGGCGCCGTTCATGGTCATGGATACCGACATTTTATCCAAAGGTATGCCGGAAAACAATATTTCCATATCCAAAATAGAGTCAACGGCAACGCCGGCCTTGCCGACATCCCCGACTACCCGCGGATGATCGGAGTCATAACCGCGGTGGGTGGCCAGGTCAAACGCAATGGACAAGCCTTTTTGCCCGGCCGCCAGATTCCGGCGGTAAAAAGCGTTGCTTTCCTCAGCCGTCGAAAAACCGGCGTACTGACGAACCGTCCAGGGCTGCGTGACATACATGGTCGGATACGGGCCCCGCAAAAAGGGCGGAACGCCGGCCATAAACCCCAGATGGTTAGCCTGCTTATAGGCTTCCTCCGTATAAAGCGGCTGAACCTCAATTTGTTCCATTGTCCGCCAGTATAACTCTTCAAACGGCAAACCTGTTTCTGTTTCAATTTTTTTACGCCATTCAGCGGCGCTGCTTGCCTCGGCTTTGGCCTCCTGAAAAAGCAGCTTGGAAAAGTCCGGGTTCTTGTTCATCAGCTCATCCCCTTTGCTTGTTGCAACTCAGTCAGAATTTGATAGCAGTTTGCCCTGACGTGAATAAAGTCATCCACTCCGGCCTCGCGGTACGCCTGCTCAAATTCAGCCGCCGGCGCGCCGGCCACAAAAACCTTCATGCCGGGGCAGCCTGTTTTGATCAGACGGGCTAACGGCGGTACCATCTCGGGATAGGTATCATCGGTTGAGCAAATAATTGTCACATCGGCGCCGGAAGCCAGGGCCGCCTGCGCCGCTTCTTCCACGGTCGGGAACCCATCGTTTTTCAATACTTCAAATGCCGCCACTTCCATAAAACCGGTAGAAAAATCAGCTCTGGCCTTATGCTGCGGAATTGGCCCCAGATTGGCCAGGAAAACGCTAAAATTCTCGCCGGTCTTCGCTTGATAGCGGGCCGTACGGTCTCTCATTGCCTCAAACTCTTCCGTCCAGCGGCGCACCCTGATTGGTTCGACACGAAAGGAACCGGTCTGATCTTTATTTAACTGTCCGCGAATCCCGCCGGCGGTTGCACCGGCCTGAAACGCCTCGACAACCAACTCCAGCAGCCTGCCGGTTTGACTTGCGGCGGCCGTACGCATTTGTTCAAGGATGCTCTGGCAATGCTTAGCGTCAATATCCTCCCGGTAATTATTGATTGCCTGGGTACGGGCGCTTTGATCGCCGGCAAAATTTTTATCCGGCACCGCCAGCGGCTGTTCGGTCATATTGGGATACATGTTGGTCCCTACCGCACGGTCGGAGCGATTAGCCAGGTTTTTGAACCTTTGCTTGAGAATTGCGGCGATTTCCGTCTGAATAACGCCTTCCTGCAAAGCCTTAACCATACCGCCCTGTCCGTCAATCTGCTGAATGACCGCCCAGGCTTTCTCAGCCACCTGCTGCGTCAGGGTTTCAATATACCAGGAACCGCCGGCCGGATCGACCGGTTGAATCAGGTTGCATTCATTTTGCAGCATCAGCTGGGTATTGCGGGCAATCCGGCGGGAAAATTCGTCGCCAGGACGGATTGCTTCGTCAAAGCAGCCTACCTGCAGGCTGTCAACCCCGCCGACCACGCCGGAAAAGGACTCGGTCGTGGTACGCAGCAGATTGACATAGGGATCATAGGTGGTTTTGGTAAAATAGGAGGTACGGGCGTGTACATTCATTTTTTGGGCGTCCTTATCACCGCCGAAGGCTTCCGCAATCTGCGCCCAAATCATCCGGGCCGCCCGTATTTTGGCAATCTCCATAAAGAAATTCGAACCCAGTGAAAAGCTGAAACGGATATGCTTGGCAATCACCTGAATATCCAGGCCACGCTCTTTAAGTTCTCTGACATAGGCAATTGCCGCGCTCATGGCATAGCCAATCTCCTGAATGGCATTGGCCCCGCCGTCATGATAAACGTCACCGCGCACCAAAATGGTACGCATATTGGGCATATGCTCGTCAGCCCACACGGTGGAATGAGCCAGTTCCTGATACAACTCCTCCAGGCTGCAAGGCAGCCTGCCCGATCCGGCCAGCGCCCCGATAGGATCAGCGCCGATGCAGCCGCTGATATTTTGATAAGCCTGGCCATTGCTTTTGGACAGGGCTGTAATCAGGCCCAACAGGCTGATATTGGAATATCCGGTATAGATATGCAGATCGTGCTTGGATAAAGGAATCTCGGCCAAAGCCTCCGCAGCATCCTGAAGCGTTGACAGTGATACCCCCTGATCGCCAATACTCTTCGCAGCAGCGTCAGTGGCGTCCAGACCGGACAGAGTTGCCGTGTCAAGCGCAATATTCAGGCTGGTGCTGCCTTTCGCCAGTTCCTGCCTGGCTGTTTCATTAAATTTGGCCGGGAGCGCCTCCGCGCATTGCTGGGCAATCTTCCAGGGCGTAGATACATAACCGCCGGCGTTGACGCCCCGCAGGTAATAATCCCCGCCCGGATAAGAATGGATATGGCTAAGGTTTTGGGTATTGTCCATTGTATAAATAGGCTCAAGCTGAATCCCCTCATAGGTTTTGGTAAACATCCGCTTTTCGAAGACTCCACCTTTTAGGGCAACAATTGTCTGCGCTTTCCACTGTTCATAGCTGGTCGGCGCAAACTCGTCAAAGGTCACTGCCGGCATTGCCGCAGCCGCCTGTTTTTCACCATCCGTTGTCGACATCTTGTCAATCCTTCCTTATCTCATAATTTGAACAATAATCGTGGGCTTATGCTGCTCTTTATCCCTCCCCTTTCCCCGTAACCGGGGATAATATAAAAAACCGTCTCATTAAAAGACGGTTTATTCAAAGAGTCATACAGATTAGCCATCAGTTTCACGCTAAACCGTGCATTACCCTGTCTCCTCCAAAAGTCAGTATCTTCGGAAACAAAAAGTCCTGGCCGTAAAAGCCAGGACGAAAATGCACAATGTTAACACGCTGTATGAGCTGAATTGCACAAATCCCCTCCCCGTCACTCGCAGGTCAATCGGTGATTGATGTACAGGCAGTTCTCCTGGCTCTGGATCATTGCTATCCAACCCTTCCCAGGGCAATACCCCAGTGGCATGTTGGATTTGCTCTCCCATTACAGTGGCGGGACCGCGCCGGCATTGCACCGGACTTCCCTATTAAGCCCAAAACGGGCACCTGTACCAAACAATATTCATTTTTTGATATTTACGCTATTAGTATTACATTTCTGCAAACGATTGTCAAGTTATGCTTATTTAAATTTCGAAATTGACTGCCAGACAGCAAATCCACGCTTATTTTATTTTTAAAATTCAATTCCCTTCTGGGCTTTTACGCCTTGCTGATACGGATGCTTGACCGCTCTCATTTCGGTCACCAAATCAGCGCAGTCAATAAGTTCAGGCCGCGCGTCACGCCCGGTAAACACCAGATGCATTTGGCCGGATTTTAGTCCGATCAGTTCCAGACATTCACTGACCGTTACCAGGCCAAATTTGACGGCATAATTAATTTCATCCAAAATAATCAGATCCCAGCCGCCTGACGCGATTTCCGCCCGGGCAATCGCCAAAGCCGTCTGGGCGGCGCTTTGATGATCGGCATTGGCATTTGCCTTAGCATGCTTGACAAAACCTTCGCCCAGCTGCCTGATAACAAAATCCGGCCCCAGCTTTTCCGCTGCTTTCAGTTCACCATATTTCCAGTTGCCCTTAATAAACTGGACAACCAAAACCCTTAATCCCTGGCCCCAGGCCCGCAGAGCCAGGCCCAGCGCGGCCGTTGTTTTTCCCTTGCCATTGCCGGTATTGACAATAACCAGCCCTTTTGTGTCCGGCATCATATCCTCCCTTTCTGACCAACCTTCTTATTCATCACTGCAGTCAAAGAATACCTTGTTCATTTTTTCTTGTCAAGCCGGACATGCCATAAAGCAGCCTGTGCCGCAACTGATTTTAAATAAAACAACATACTTCCCCTGAATTTGCATATAATTTCTTGCTTTGACCAAACAAGGCAGCCTGAAGAGGGGAGTTGAAAAAGCATTGCAGACAAAATTCAGGCTAACCAGGTTAGCGCTCTCTTTCTGGGCTTCACGCACAGGCTTACAGGCCTGGGGCTTCTCGCTGCTCGTCATCCTGTGCACAGTGATACTGGTCAGCCTTAATTTAATGTTAAATCAATGGCAGGGCGATTTTTACAACCAACTCCAGCAATATAATTTCAGCGGATTTATCGATACCCTGGTTCAGTTTTTATTGATAGCGGGTATTTATATTGTCATCTCCGGTCACCAGGTCTATTTTCGTCTTATTCTCCAGCTCCGGTGGCGTCAGCATCTGACCGGGCAGTATATTCACCGTTGGCTTTACCAGCGGACCTATTATCACCTGAATATCTTAGGGTCAGCCATTGACAATCCCGCCCAGCGAATCAGCGAAGATATCAATTTGTTTGTCGATAACACGTTGGACTTAGTAACCGGCCTGCTGCGCCACACGGTCACGCTGGCCATGTTTTCAGTAGTGCTGTGGCAATTATCGGGCACAATCCGGCTGGAAATAGGCGGCTATGGCCTGACCATCGCCGGTTATCTCGTTTGGGCCGCATTTGTCTACTCGCTGGCCGGCACCTGGATTACCGTCCGGGTCGGCCGTCCGCTGATTATGCAAAGCGTCGTGCAGCAGAGCGCCGAAGCCGAATTTCGCTCACGTCTGGACCGGATCAGGGAACATGATGAATGTATCATTCTTTATGGCGGTGAAACAAAAGAAAAGACCAGCTTAGCCTGCCACTTCCAAAAAATTGCCGCCAATTGCCTGCAAATTGCTAAATCAACCAAAACCCTTACCCTGTTGACCGCCGCCTACGCCCAAATATCGGTTGTATTCGCTTTCCTTATGGCTGCGCCGCGCTATTTTAATCATGAAATCCAGTTAGGACAACTGTTCGAAATTTCCGGCGCCTATTGGTATGTCCACTCGGCCTTATCCTATATTGTTGACAGCTTTCGCAAAATCGCGTTATGGAAAGCGCTCATGCACCGTCTGGACGGCTTCAGCTCAGCGATGGCTGAAGTACAAGCCCGCAAAGTCAAACAGGGTTCCATCGTTGAGCAGCGCAATCCGCTGTTCCGGGTTACCGGCCTTACCATTGTCAGCCTGTCCGGTGAACCCTTAATTAAAAACCTTTCCTTCGCTCTGCAGCACACGGACCGGCTGCTCATCAGCGGGCCGGCCGGCAGCGGCAAAACTACGCTGTTTCGGACCCTAGCCGGCATTTGGCCCAACTTCAGCGGTCAAATTGCCAAACCGGCGGAACAATATGCCATGTTTCTTCCGCAAACCCCCTACTTTCCTATTGATTCGCTGCGCAATGTGTTGCTCTATCCACAAATTACCAATGCCCTGTCTGCTGAACAACTTAATTCGATTCTGACGGTGTGCAATCTTCCTAAACTCACCGGCAAGCTAAACCGGCTGGAAGACTGGAGCAAAGTATTATCGGCAGGCGAACAGCAATGCCTGTCCATCGCCCGGGCCATTTTACATCAGCCGGAATGGTTATTTCTCGATGAAGCCACTTCCAGTCTGGATAAGGCAACCGAACAGCACATCTTTGACCTGCTTCGTAAAACCATGCCCGCCACCGCCCTGATCAGCATCGGCCACCAGGACGCGCTCCGGCCTTATCATACCCTCAATTTAATGATTAGCGGCAACGGCAGCTGGCAGCTCGTTCAGCTAAAAAAATAAAACCACGCAGGCTTTCCCTGTTGGGGAATCACCTGCGTGGTTTTATTTCATCAGCCGTTTAATTTACGGCCCAAGGCTTTACATTCTTCCAATGCGCTGTCATCCGGATTATTCATGACAATCAGCCCTTCGGCGACCAGCGATGCGCCATGCTCAGACATCCGGGCCGACCAGTCCTGCATCCATTCGCCATTGCCCCAGCCATAGGAGCCGAACAGAGCCAGGGATTTGCCTGAAACCAGGGATTCAATCGAAGCGACAAATGGTTCCATTTCAGACTCTTCCAGCACTTCCGCTCCCATCGAAGGACAACCCAGGGCGATTGCATCGGCATTTTTTACTGTATCCGCCGTTGCTTCACTGACTGACAGCAAGGACACTTCGGTCTGGTCATTTTTTGCTCCTTCGGCTACGGCCTTAGCCATTTCTTCGGTATTCCCGGTGCCGCTCCAATAAATTACAGCAACTTTTTTCATAGCTATTCCTCCTAAATATGTAAGTAATATTGGCTCAACACGGCTAAGCAGCTTTTTGTTCGCTTAGACCCCGCTGCGCCTTAATACCGCTCCCTGCGGACAGTACGCCCGGTGTAGTCCGGCAGGATAGGTTGTCTGCCGGACTACACTTACAACGCCAAGCGCTGCATGTGCTCGCAACCCTTAATCTGGGGCTAACGCGTTGGCGTCAATCGGCATACGCTCGGTAGGCCTCATTCCACTGCCTGGCCTTACGAAAAATCGCCTCGCCATTATCTTGCAGATTGGCGAGTATCAGCCGGGCAACCACGCGCAAGCTGTCCTGTTAAGAGCTGCAGAACACTAGAGAGCGGTATTAATACACCAGAACTGCCTAACCGGCAATGCGACCTGCAGCATCTTCAAAGATTAATTCCCCACCCTTTTTATCAACTTGATCGCGAACATACCGGAACATCATTAAGCCATGCTGGTCAAGATCACTGACATTATTCAGATTAACAATAATCTTTTGATAGCCATATTGCAGGCGGTTGAGCAAGTGATTGCGCAAAAATTCAACATGCGCGGCACAAACAGCGCCGCTGATGTTCATGTAGACCTGACAAGCATCGGCTTTGACCCAAATTGACATACGTTCACGCTCCTTTAACCTAATCTACTGCTGTATTCTCCCCGGCTTCGGACTTGTCCGCCATCAACAGCTCATTACGCCCGAATCCATCAATTGCTTTTCGACAGCACCCCAGGAACGTTTGGCAAATACTAAAGGAATTTCCTGTGTTTTCGCTACCGACTTGATCATTTTAGCTGTGTTATGGTTAACATAGTCGGTCAATACCAATACAAATGAAGTATTTTTGGGTAGATTAATCTTGTTCCTGTTGGCTGCTTTGCGCCCGGTGATATGTATCAATTCAGTAACACCCATTGAATATAAGTTTTTCTCAATCCCCCCAAGATAGTCGGCTCCAATGATGACAACGGACATGAAAGCACCCTCCTTTTAACCTGTTATGATAACCATTATCATTATAACCAGAAAAAAAATAACCTAATAAAGGATATTTTTTAAGCTTATTTAGCTATTATGATAATGATTATCATTTATATTTATATGTTAGCTATTTTTCATTGCTTTGTCAAGCGTTTTTGTACTACTTATTTTGACACACTTCGCAGTATTCTGCCTACTGCATAGCTAAAATCAGATTCCGGAGCTTGACCAGAACCTGTCCGGCCGCCTCCCGCACAATCCAATCGGCCTGCTGGTCGTAAGACGTGCTGTCCTGATTGATAATCAGCAGCTTGGCCCTGTTGTCTAGCGCTGCCTGCGGGCAGTAGCTGGCAGGAGCTACCAGCAGGGACGAACCAATGACAATCAGCAAATCGGCCTGGCTGCAGGCAGCAATTGCTGACTGCCAGGCTTGGCTGGGCAGCGGCTCCCCGAACAGCACGACATCCGGCCGAAGCAAGCCCTGGCATTTAGGGCACCGGCACTCCTGGCCATGACGGTACGTACCTTCCTGATAAGCGCGTTCCCATTCGCTTCCTTCCGGCACTAGCGTTCTGCTGTCATAAACGGCCTGGCAGTTCAGACAGCTTACCGTTCGCAGCGTTCCATGCAGTTCAAGCACCTCCCGGCAGCCTGCCCGCTGATGCAGACCATCAACATTTTGCGTAACCACCTGGCTTAGATAGCCGGCTTTTTGCAGTTCAGCCAAAGCCTGGTGCCCGGCATGGGGTTGTATTGACCAAAGTTTGGCAATCCGCCATTGATAAAAGAAATAGAATTCGTCAGGCTGGCCAACAAGCGCCTCCATGGTCGCCAGACTTTCCGGCCGCTGTTTCCACAAGCCCCGGGCTGAGCGAAAATCCGGCAAACCGGACTCGGTGCTCATCCCTGCTCCGGTAAACGCAATAACCCGCCGGGCTTGCCGCCAGCAGTCGGCTACAGCAATCAGTTGTCTCATCGTCGTTGCCTCCTGATCCACCCTAAGAGAATGAACCCGGACGGGAGTCCGGGTTCATTCTCTTAGGGTGTGGATTTGTGTGTGGAATGGAAATTACTGAGCCGGCAACAAAAACGGAAAAGTATTCTTTTTTCGTTCCCAGGCTCATGGATTCAGTTAATTGTTCACGTATAGTATAATCATACCATATTTAGCTGGAAGATCAATCTATTCACCGTAAAAATAGCCAAATTTTTTAAAAATTAAATCAATTTCCTTAAAACAATGAACGTTGTTTTATTTTTATGGAAGCAGAATCCCTGGCTGTGACGACTTCATCGCCGCGGGGATAACCAATCAGCAGCGGAGACTGCGGATCATGCCGCTCCATATTATTCCGGGCGGTTTCTTCGCTTGTTGTGGCATAGCAATAGACGCAGCCGTGCCGGCAACAGTCATAAGTGCCGATATCCACGCTTTCAATGCACCGGCAGGCAGCCCGCTGATTAGAATCCTTTTTGGCCCTGACCGGACTGCCCGCAATGGTTTCAATCATGGTTTGGTCAATACAGGCCGCAGGATGAATATGATACCTGCTGAGCTCCACCGTTTCAGCACAGGCTGCCAGAGTGAAGCCGCGGTTTTTGGCGACTCCGGCGAAGCCCCGGGCAATCCGGTCGATCTCGGCCGGACCGGCTTCGCACTCGGCAAATTCCTTCATTTTCCGGTGTACCTTTGGATATAGATCAATAAAGCTGAAAATACACCGTTCCGTATAGTCAGCCAAAATATCGGCCATTTTGCCAAACCGGTCTAAATGATATTCCACCGAAAATGCCCTGCTTACAATGACCGGGTCATAGCGCCACACGATACGCTTCCTGCCGATCTTGTCACTGAGACGCTTGAAGGTGTCCATAAGTTCTGTTTTGTCCGGCAGCCGCTTTTCTACCGCGCTGCCGTAGGGCGTAATGGTAAACTGAAAATAGTAGGTGTAGCCCATGTTGTCAAGCAATTCCAGACGGTTAAGCATCGGCCGGGGATTTTTGGTCCAGAAAACAATACAGTCGACCTTCTCCGGCCCTAAGTCCACACGGGTCAGACGGCCAAAATTGCGGGGATGCCTGATAAAAGCGGCGCCTGCTTTCAACCGGTGAATGAGCCATTCTGAATAAAAAGCAGGGATATCGGTACGCCTGCTGGCGCTGATAATCACTTCACATCACCCTTACGCTTTGTTTTGCGGTATTCATGCGGCGTCATGCCGATTTGCCGTTTAAAAAAATAATAAAAAGTGGATAAACTGCCAAAGCCGCATGCCAGAGCTATTTGCACGATATTGTCCCTTGATCCGGCAAGCAGGCCGGCTGCTTTGTTCACCCGCAGCTTATTGAGGTATTCTACCGGCGTCTGATGATACTGCCGGCGGAATAAGTTGATTAAATGATTCTGGCTGATGCCCAGTTGTTTCAATTCTCCTGCAAGTCGGCGGCGGTTTGCAAAACAGGTATCAAAAATTGTTTTTGCTTTCTTCCATCAAATCACGGTTCGGCCTGTATTCCGGCAAATCAGGCCGGCACCTTTTGCAGGGGCGCAGCCCCCAGGCATAAGCCTGCTCAATTGAGTCAAAAAATTGGACGTTATTTCTTAAAGGCAGTCTTGAGCGGCAGGAGGGCCGGCAGAAAATCCCGGTTGTGGTAATACCATAAAAAAATACGCCGTCATAGCCAGGATCGGATTGCCTGACCGCCTCCCACTTTTCATCATCTGTCGGCATTGGCTGTACCTCTTTTACTTCTTCAAATTACTGTCCGCAGCAATCTCCCACAGGTAGAAGGAGGCAATGGTACCAAAAGGCGAGTAGCGCCGCCGGTATTTCTCGAACTTAGCCCGGTCCAGCTTCCTGTGCCGGTACAGCAGCATCATCCCGCGCCGGATCGCCAGGTCACCCCAGCTTACAACATCCTTGCGCTGCAGGCAAAAGGTCATCAACATTTCCGCTGTCCACCGGCCTACGCCAGGCAGTGCGGACAGCCGCCGGCATACTTCCTCATCCGGTAATTTTGCCAGGCCGGCAATGTTAAACGCACCGGAGTCCACGGCTTGGGCAATGTTTTTAATATACAGCGCCTTTTTCATCGTAATGCCGCATTGCTGAACTTCCTCAGCCGTTTTTACAACCAAATTTTCCGGAGTAATTTCGGTAAAGCGCTCCTGCATCCGCAGCCAAATAGTATCAGCCGCTTTCATCGAAATTTGCTGCCCGACAATGCTGTTGACAAGCGCGGCAAACAAATCGGGAATGACGGCCCGCTCAACCAAACCAATGCGATCAATGACTTGGCCCAGCTTTTTGTCCTGCTGTTTCAAATAATCCAATTCTGTCTGCCCGTAGTTAAAAAACGCCATGCCGCTTTTCCAGTCCCAGCAGATATTTCTTGATATCGAGGCCCCCCAGATATCCGGTCAGTTGCCCCTTGGCTCCAATGACCCGGTGGCAGGGAATAAAAACGGGCAGGGGATTGCGCCGGTTGGCATTGCCCACTGCTCTGGCCGCCGAGGGCTTGCCAATCCTTTGGGCGACCTCTTGGTAACTCAGGGTTTGACCATAGGGGATTGCGCCTACGGCTTGCCAAACGCGCTGCCTGAATGCCGTTCCGGCCGGCGCCAAAGGGACTGCAAACTGTCTGCGCCGGCCGGCCAGATACTCCAGCAGCTGTCGTCCGGCTTCCCGGAGCAGTTCGGTTTGAGCCTGAACTGCATCCGGCGGTACGGTTGCCGCCCCAAAATACAGTTCGGTAACTGCCTGGCCGTTTTCTGCTATTCCGATATCACCAATGTCTGTTTGATAAAAAAACACTCTTTTCATCCGCTCACCCGCTATCCCGCAAAATATCCCCTGTTGGTAATGCAAGTATAGCAAAACCGCACTCCGCTGTCTTATGGTTTTTCCCCAAGTAATTTTTCACCAAGCTCTGCTGTCTGCCGGCAGGCCAACCTGCTACCGCACCAATCCTATGATTTACCGGTTATCAACCTTCTCCATTGCAAGCAAATCATGGTGTTGCATTCTAAACCAGGCAAGCTCTTGATATTTAGTGCCGGGACGGCCGTAATTGCAATACGGATCAATGGAAATTCCGCCGCGCGGCAGGAACTTCCCCCATACTTCCAGGAAGCGCGGCTGCAATAGCGCAACAAGATCTTTCATGATGATATTGACTACATCTTCGTGAAAACCGCCATGGTTTCTAAAACTAACCAAATATAATTTTAGTGATTTACTTTCCACCATTTTAACATCCGGCAGATAATTGATGTAGATTGCGGCGAAATCCGGCTGCCCGGTGATCGGGCACAGGCTGGTAAACTCCGGACAATTAAATTTTACCCAGTAATCATTTTCCGGATGCCGGTTATTAAAAGCTTCCAGAATACCCGGGCTGTATTCATAAGAGTACCCAACCCCCTGATTGCCCAGCAGGGTAAGTCCTGCTAATTTCTCCTGCTTAGCTTGCGTCACTGCATTCACTCCTTTGTTGCCGTACTTTGCCCGCTCTTAACTCCGGCTTGCGCAGGAAAGTCTTAGATCAGGTTACCCGGCGGATAAATCAGGGGCGGTTTATGGTGGCAACAGCCACAATAAGACCACCCCTTTCCTTAAATCTATTTTGTGCCAAAAATGCGGTCGCCGGCATCGCCTAAGCCCGGGACTATGTAGCCGTGGTCATTCAGGCGCTCATCAACTGCAGCGGTATAGATTTCCACATCCGGATGGGCGTCATTGACTACTTTAACCCCTTCCGGCGCTACTACCAGACACATCAGTTTGATGTTTTTCCCGCCATTGCGTTTTAAGAGGTCGATTGCGGCAACAACTGAACCGCCGGTTGCCAGCATGGGGTCAATGATGACCAGCTCCCGTTCATGAACATCGGTAGGCAGCTTGCAATAGTATTCCACCGGCGTCAGTGTATCGGGGTCGCGATACAGCCCGACATGCCCCACCTTGGCGGCCGGAATCAGCTTGAGCACTCCGTTGACCATCCCCAGCCCGGCCCGCAGAATGGGAATAACGCCAATTTTTTTGCCGCTAAGGCGCTTGCAGCGGCATGGTCCCACCGGCGTGGTTACCTCTGTATCCTCCAGCGGCAGCTCCCGCGTTATTTCATAGGCCATCAGCATGGCGATTTCCTCGAGCAGCTCACGGAACTCTTTCGTCCCCGTTTCTATATCCCGGATAAACGTCAGCTTATGCTGAATCAGCGGGTGGTTAATTACATTGATCTTTAAATCAGTCATCACAATTCTCCTATGCATATAGTGGATATTTCTCGCAAAGTTCAGTTACCAGGTTCCGGGCGCGGGCTTTTACCGCTTCATCCTGCGGGTTATTCAATACCAGCCCGATAATCTCACCCACAACGTCCATATCGGCTTCTTTCAGGCCTCGCGTGGTCAGGGCGGGCGTTCCTATACGAATGCCGCTGGTAACAAAGGGGCTGGTCGGGTCAAAGGGAATGGCATTTTTATTGACCGTAACGCCAATCTCATCCAGCAGCCTTTCCGCTTCCTTGCCGGTCAGGTTTTGCCCGCGTACGTCAACCAGAATTAAATGATTGTCCGTCCCGCCGGAAATCAGGCTGAAACCTGTTTCAGACAGTTTGACGGCCAGGGCGCGGGCATTTTTTACAATTTGTTCCTGATAGAGCTTAAACTCATCCGTCATTGCTTCTTTTAAGGCCACCGCCTTTGCGGCAATCACATGCATCAGCGGACCTCCCTGGATTCCGGGGAAAACCGCTTTATTAATGGCGGCCGCCAGCTGCTGACGGCACAGGATAATGCCGCCGCGCGGGCCGCGCAGTGTTTTATGCGTGGTTGTTGTCACGACATCGGCGTGCGGCACAGGACTGGGGTGCAGTCCCGCAGCCACCAGACCGGCAATGTGGGCCATATCCACCATAAACAGCGCCCCTGCCTCACGGGCAATTTGTCCCAGCAAGGCAAAATCAATGACGCGCGAATAGGCGCTGGCGCCGGCTACCAGCATCCTGGGCTTATGCTCCAAGGCCAGCCTGCGCACTTCATCATAGTCGATACGCTGCTCGTTTTCATCAACGCCATAAGGAATAATCTTAAAGTATTTACCTGAAATATTCACCGGACTGCCATGGGTCAAATGACCGCCATGCGCCAGGTTCATTCCCAGAATGGTATCGCCTGGCTGCAGGCAGGCGAAATACACTGCCGTATTGGCCTGAGCGCCCGAATGAGGCTGCACATTGGCATGTTCAGCTCCAAACAACGCCTTGGCCCGGTCAATGGCCAGCTGTTCAACCACATCCACATGCTCGCAGCCCCCGTAATACCGTTTACCAGGGTAACCTTCAGCATATTTATTGGTCAGCACAGAGCCCTGGGCTTCCATCACCGCCGGGCTGACAAAGTTTTCCGAGGCAATCAGCTCCAGCTTGTTTTGCTGCCGCCTGAGCTCAAGCTCAATGGCCTGAGCTATTTCCGGATCGCTATTTGCAAGTAAATTCACTATTCATTCCCCGCTTCATTAATTATTGGTACTAGCACCGTGCGGTACTAGTACGTACTAGCGTAATGCCTCCGGCGGTAATTCATATACCGCCCGCCCTCCGCCAATCAGTCTCGGCCGGGTACGGGCCGCTGTTACGCCGGCCTGCCCAATCGTTTTGCAGGCTAACCGCACCGGAACCGCGACCCGTTTTAAATGCATGCCAATTAAGGTACTGCCAATGTCCAGTCCCGCATGAGCCTCAATTGACTCTACCACTACCGAATCGCTAAAGGCGCGCATTGCCCTGGCCGCCAGAGCGCCGCCGGCGGTTGGCACCGGTACCACGGCGACCTGCTCCAGGGCATATTTCTCCATTGCCTGCCGCTCAACCACCAGCGCCCGGTTCAAATGTTCGCAGCATTGCACAGCCAAAAAAATATGATATTGGCGGCAGACACGATCAAGCTGCTCAAAAATAATCCGGGCTGTTTCCGGTGAACCGCCTGTGCCGATTTGTGCGCCCAGCACCTCGCTGGTACTGCAGCCGACAACCAAAATCTGTCCGGCGGTCAGACCCGATTTTTGGATTAATTCTCCGGCAGCCTCCCGGACCTGACGGCCAATATCCGAAGTTTCCCCCACTGCTAACGCCTCCTGCACCACAATTTTCGGTCAGCTTTCCAAATCGGCAATTTGACAAACCCGGCGCGCGTGACGCCCGCCGGCAAACTCCGTTGTCAGCCATTTTTCAGCAACCGCCCGGGCCAGCCCGAAACCAATCACCCGCTCGCCCATCGTCAAAACATTGGCATCATTATGCTCGCGTGACATTTGCGCCGAATACACATCATGGCACAGCGCCGCCCTGATGCCCTTAATTTTATTAGCGGCAATCGACACTCCAATGCCTGTTCCGCAAATAATAATCCCCCGGTCGAATTCGCCCCCGGCCACGGCCTGCGCAACATTGCCGGATATCTCCGGATAATCTACCGATTTGGTCGAATAAGTGCCAAAATCATGAAATTGAACATTGAGTTCACTCATCAGCTGCTTTAATTCTTCTTTAAGACGAAATCCCCCATGGTCACTGCCGATTGCTACACGCAAATTTAATCCCACCTAAACCACTAAATTTATTTTCCGTATACTAGCCTTTTTTTCCTGCCAGTGCAGTAATTTTCTCCCAGGCCTGCTCCAGCAATTGTTCAATCTGCGCGGCGCAGGCCTGGTAAATTTCCGCGCTGCCGCCAAACGGGTCAGTCACCTGACCGGCTCCGCCCGCAAATTCCGCCAGAGTATAAAGCTTGTCCCCGGCAGAGGGAACAATATGTAAAACAGCTCCTTTATGGCCTGCCGTCATCGTTAAGACAAGATCGGCCGCCTCAACATCTTTCGGCAGCAGCTGGCGGGAATAATGACTGGTTAAATCAATGCCCTTAGCGCTCATCGCGAGATAAGCGCCTGTGGATGCCGGCGCTTCGGCCCCGGCTGCCACTCCGGCCGAAAATACCCTAATTTTATCCTCCAGTTGATGCTGCCTGACTTTCTCTTTCAAAATGGCTTCAGCCATTGGGCTGCGACAGGTGTTTCCTGTACAGACAAATAAAATTCGCAGCATTTCTCTTACCTCCAACAGTACAGCGCCAACCTTAAAACGGACGGCGGCAGAAAATAGGGCCGGTGTCCGCACGCAAAGGTTGATGTGTACTAGTATATCGCTACCGCCTTCATTTTATCACACCAGATCATGATCCTAAAGATTTTCATGTCAATACCTGCCATAAAACATGGATGCCTAATGCCACCAGCACGGTACCGCCGATCAGTCCTGATTTTCCCCCCAGATAGCGTCCGGCCCTCCGGCCCAGCCCTAAGCCCAGAATGGCAATGATAAAAATTACCGCTCCCAAAATTGTACTAAGCTTGAGCAAATCCACATCCATCATGCCCAGGCTAAACCCTGCAGCCAGAGCGTCAACACTGACGCTGGCGGCCAATACCACCAGCGCCGGCCCTTTCAGCGGATGATGCTTATTGCCGCCAGGCTGCGTCACAGCGGCACTTTCCCTGATCATATGAATTCCCAGGCCAGCCAGCACCAGTGACCCCAGAATGCTGGCCCAGTTCTCCATGAGCAAAACCGGGCAGTCGCTATGATAGCTGCCGAAATGTTCCACTACATGCCCCATCCAGTGCCCCAGATGATACCCGCCAAGAATCATCAGAATATGGAATACGGCGAAAACAACGGCTGCCCGCAAAATAATTCTCAGCCGTACCCTGTTCATGCCTATTGGTATAGCTACCGAAAATAAATCCGTTCCCAGCGCCACGCTTAATACCAGCAACTCTAATCCGCCCACCGGCTTCACCCCCTCTAATGTATATGAGCAGAGTCAGGGGTATATACATTAGAGGACCGCGGGATTGCCTTGCCGCAGCTAAACCTTGATAATATGATAAGCGCTGGCTTTACGCAGCCGGTTCATAATGGCCAGGCCGAGACCTTCTTCCGGCACGCCTTCAGCATAAATAACATCAACAGGAGCAGCGTCGAAGGTTCGCAGGGCGGTATAGAGATTGGCAGCAATTGCGGCAGGGGCTCTGCAGGAGCCGTAGCAGGCAATAACAGCCTCTGCCGGCAGCCTGGCGGCAGTTTCGTCGCTGACCACAGCGCCGGCCTTTTTGCCGGCCGCCAGCGCGCCGGTCAGTTCCGCCCACAGGCGATCCTGAAGAGCTTTACTCTCGCCCTCCAGCAAAATGAGCGGTGCGTTCGGCGCATAATGAGCGTATTTCATGCCCGGTGCTTTAGGCGCAGCCTGTACGCCGCCTAAAGCCGGGGCAAATTCCACTGCGCCGAGTACTGCCGCCAGCATCTCAACCGTTATTCCCCCAGGCCGCAGCAGCGTCGGCACAGGTGTGGTACAGTCCACAATCGTTGACTCCAGGCCGATGTTTGCCGGACCGGCATCAATAATAGCGTCAATTTTGCCGGCCAGGTCGGCCAGCACCGCCTGGGCAGTCGTCGGGCTGGGCCGCCCGGAGGTATTGGCGCTGGGCGCCGCCACCGGCACCCCCGCCAGCCTGATCAGTTCCCGGGCCACGACTGAATCGGGCATTCTGACCGCAACCGTGTTTAAACCGCCGGTTACCTTATCGGGTACAACCGGGCTGCGCTCCAGCACAACCGTCAGCGGACCCGGCCAGAACTTGTTCAGCAAAATCCGGGCATTGGCCGGTACAGTCCGGACCAATTCATTCAAATCGCCCTGGTCGGCAATATGTAAAATCAGAGGGTTGTCGGAGGGCCGTCCTTTGGCCCGGAAAATGGCGCCCACAGCCTGCTCGTCCAGGCCATTGGCGCCCAGTCCGTAAACTGTTTCTGTAGGGAAAGCCACTAATCCTCCCTGTTTTAATATTTCAGCCGCCCGGCGCATACAGGCCGGATCGGGCTTTTCCTTACAAACCTGAAAGTATGTGGTTTCCATCTCACCCCTCCTGGCTTTTTCTTAAAATAACCACACGTTCAACCCCGCCATAATCCTTAATGACGGCCTCCGGCTTAAGCTGCGGCAGAGCATCCGCCAAGGACGCCACCGGGCAGGCCTGATGAATGCCTACCTCCAGAGCGATAAAACCACCTGGTTTTAGAAATTCATCGGCATCCCGGATAAGCCGGCGGTAAAAACTTAAACCATCCTGCCCGCCCGCCAGTGCTACAAGAGGTTCCTGCCGAACCTCGGGAGCCAAACCGGCAATATCGCTGTCCGGTATATAAGGAGGGTTGGATAAAATCGCATGGTACGTCTGGCCGGCAACCGGCTGATACACATCGCCCCGGTGCAGTGTAAGCCTGTCGCCCACTTGATGTTTTGCGGCATTGCCTCCGGCAACAGCCAGCGCTTTGTCCGAAATGTCGACAGCAGCGCCGCAGGCAGCAGGCAAACGGGCCAGCAGCGAAATAATAATAGCCCCGCTGCCTGTTCCGATATCCAGAATGTGCGGCTGCCCGATATTATTTAGCCTTTCCAGGGAAGCCTCAACCAGAATTTCGGTATCCGGACGGGGTATTAGCACCTCCGGCGCAACCGTAAAGTTCAGTCCCATAAACTCCTTGCAGCCGGTAATATAAGCCACCGGTATGCGGGTAGCCCGTTTTTTCACAGCCGCCCGGAACTCAGCCAGTTCATGCTGCTGCAAGGGCTGCTCAAAATGAACATACAGTTGAATCCGTTCCATCCCCAGGATATGGGAAAGCAGCACTTCAGCATCCAGACGTGGATTTTCCACGCCCTTTTCGCCAAAGTACTGCCCCGTCCATTTTAAAATACTGCCAATTGTCCAAATTTCATTTGTCTTTTTCATCTCATTCAACCTGTTTTAATTTTTCGCTCTGATCAGCAGTAACCAAGGCGGCAATCAGCTCTTCGATATCACCGTTCAACACAAAGTCAAGCTTATGCAGAGTCAGGCCGATACGATGATCGGTAACCCGGCCCTGCGGAAAATTGTAAGTACGAATCCGTTCGCTGCGGTCACCGGTGCCAACCTGACTTTTCCGGTTTTCAGCCACTTCAGCCCGCTGCTCTTCCTGCGCCAGTTCCAGTACTTTAGCCCGCAGCACCCGCATCGCTTTATCCCGGTTCTTCAACTGTGACTTCTCATCCTGGCATTGCACCACGATCCCGCTCGGTAAGTGCGTGATCCGTACCGCCGACTCAGTTTTATTGACATGCTGCCCGCCGGCGCCGCTGGCGCAGTAAGTGTCAATTCTGAGTTCGTTGGGATGAATGGCAATTTCCACCTCCTCGGCTTCAGGCAAAACCGCCACCGTTACTGTAGAGGTGTGAATCCGGCCGCTTGATTCGGTCGTCGGCACCCGCTGCACCCGATGGACGCCGCTTTCATATTTCAGCTTGCTGTAAGCACCGTAGCCATCAATGACAAAGACAACCTCTTTAAAACCGCCCAGTTCGGTTGGACTGGCGTCAAGCAGTTCTGTCCTCCAACCCTGAATTTCGGCATAACGGGTGTACATCCGGAACAAATCGCCGGCAAACAGCGCCGCTTCATCCCCGCCGGCGCCGCCGCGAATCTCCACTATAACACTTTTATCATCATTGGGATCTTTAGGCAGCAGCAGGATTGGCAGCTCTTGCTCCAATTTCGCACTCTGTTCCTTCATTTCGGCAAACTCAAGCTCAACCATTTCCCTAAAGTCGTCATCCAGTTTTTCTTTCATCATTTCCCTGGCTTCGCTCAAGGCCTGCTGAACCTTTTTGTAGTCCCTGAATTTAGCCACAATTTCACCAAGTTTAGCATGTTCCCTGGTGTATTTCCGCCACTCCTGCTGATTGGCAATAACCGCCGGGTCGCTGATTAGCGACTCCAGCTCCAAGTATTTATCTTCAACTGCCTGCAGCTTATCGAGCACACTTTCACCTCTTTATCAACTCATCCTGGGCGCCCGGTTAAATCAGCGATATAGTACCGTACTACCGTACCCGGCCTGACTTTACAACAATTAAATGCTGGCCGCCGGCTGCTCCGGCCGCACTTCCTCCAAGGCCCGGATGGCCACTTCAATTTGGTCGTCGCTTGGTTCCCGGGTAGTCAGCTTCTGCAGCCAAAGGCCGGGCAGCATAGCCAGTTTAACAAGCGCGTTATCGCTGCGGCCGGCAAAGCGGATGATTTCATAAGATACTCCGGCGACAACCGGCATCAACGCAATGCGGGACAAGATGCGCAGCCATAAGTCGGGCCAGCCCAGAAAGGCGAACATAATGATGCTGACAACCATGACCACCAGCAGAAAAGCAGTGCCGCACCGCGGATGCAGCGTACTAAACGGTCGAATGTTTTCCACATTTAACGGCAGGCCGGCCTCATAAGCGTGAATGGTTTTATGTTCAGCGCCATGATATTCGAACACCCGCTGGATATCCTTCATCCGGGAAATACCATAAATGTAAACGAAGAATATTGCCATTCTCAGCCCGCCTTCAGCCAGATTAAGCAGCCGTGAATCGGTAATTGCGCTGTGAATATATTTTGCCGCATAGGTTGGTATAATAACAAATAATACAATTGCCAGCCCCAGCGAAAACAACATGGTCATCGCAATTTCCCGGTCAGAAAGCTCTTCTCCCTCATCGCCGGCGGCCTGAGCGGAAAACGACAGGGCCTTTAAACCATGAATGAGCGACTCGCCGAGTGCAACAACACCGCGCAGCATTGGCTTTTTAAGAATAGGATACCGTTCGGAAATTGAGGCCAGTTTTTCTTTTCTGACATTAATACTGCCGGACGGCTCGCGCACTGCTGTGGCAATATGACCAGGGCCGCGCATCATGACCCCTTCAATGACAGCCTGCCCGCCGATATTAACTTTAGTCGCCACGGTATTCCCCTCCTTTGTTATAAACACGGTTACTGTCTGTTATGATCCAGGGTAACGTTAACCGCAAAGTACTGAACGTACTTTGCGGCCGGAAATTTCCCTGTTATTCCTGTAAGATAAATGAAGCAGAGCATTGCTGCTCTGCTGCCCATTTACTTATTTACTGTAACGTTTATTGAATTTCTCAATACGTCCGCCGGCTGTAATATTCCGCTGCTGGCCAGTAAAGAACGGATGACACTTCGAGCATACATCAACCCGCAGTTCCTTTTTAATTGAACCGGTAGTAAAGGTGTTGCCGCAACCGCAGACTACTGTTGCTACATTGTACGCAGGGTGAATTTTTTCTTTCATTTTTTCTTGCACCTCACTTTGTATCCCGAGCGGCAGGATTTTGCTATGGTAAATGCCTGAGCATTGGCGAAAGCCACTTAGGGTAATTACCAGACAATTATAGCACACCGCAGTATGTTGCGCAACAATTATTGCCCATTTTTCAGGACAAAATGGCTAAAGCTGCCAATGGCAATATCAGGGAAGCTTTGCTGCAACAACTGCAAAAAAGGTTTTACGCCCAGCGGCGGTTGCCGCTCCGGCGGCATCATTGCCAAAAAAGCATCAGGATCAACATTAAGATTGCGCAGTTGAATCATATCAACGCCGGTTTCAGCCAGAAAATCTCCCCAGGCCTGTACTTCTTCCGGCCGGTCATTCAGCCCCGGAAAAGACAGCATATTCAGCGAGACGTATATTCCCCGGTCTTTGGCAAAGACGATCGAAGCCTTGACATCGTCCAGTGTATAATTGCTGCGGTAATAAGCCTGATAGGTCTCCGGCAAGGCACTGATGATACTCACCCGCATGGTATCCAGACCGGCTTTGACAATTTCCTTTATTCCGGCGGTATAACCGGCATTTGTATTCATATTAATTTGTCCCCGGCCGGTTTGGGCCCGAATCAGCCTGATTCCGGCGGCAATATTGCCGGCCGCCAGCGCCGGCTCCCCCTCGCAGCCCTGCCCGAAGCTGATGATTGGTTCAGGGGCCGCGCTTAAATGGTAAACGCCTACCGCAGC
>NZ_FNHB01000001.1:1110793-1321792 GCF_900104455.1 Dendrosporobacter quercicolus | reverse complement strand
GCGCCAGTGGAGCCGGTGTCGCCCTGAGGCCCAGTAGGCCCGACATCGCCCTGGGCGCCAGTGGCCCCGGTGTCGCCCTGTAGGCCGGTCGGGCCGGTGTTACCTTGCGCTCCGGTAGGGCCAGTCGGGCCGGCTATATCTATATCGTCTTGCCCAATCACCAGCAAGGAGGCTTTGACCGGCACAATGGATGAATATGAAATCGCTGCATCGCTGTTGTTTCTTAATTCTACAGTAACCGGTGCTGCAGTGATCTCAATGATGCCAATTCCGACTACTTCTCCTGTTTTAATGGGTGAATTGGCGATGATGGAATCGCCCTGGGATGAAATCAGCGCAAAGCCTGTTCCAATGAAGGAAAGGGTGGACTGCGTAGCAACCCACCAGGTAAATTGATATCGGCCCGCAGCCTGCAGGGTGATAATCCCGGTCGTGCTGTCATAGCTGATCGTGCCGTTTGAAATAGTTGTTGAATCAAAGACCACATTGGCGTTTTGTGCGATCATACCGGATGTTAAACGTTCTAGTTGTAATGATATACTCATTCCGAAAGTCCTTTCTTTTCATATTGTTTACATATTATCTTATGTTATTAGACTAATTTGGTTAATGCTTATTGCAGGTCAGCTGATAGCCCGGTTCCGGCTTTTTCGTACAATTGACGCCAGCCATTCAGGAAGAAGGGTGGATAGTGTTTTGAAGAAAAAAATTGCAGTGCAAGAAATTAGGCAGGCTTAATTAAGTTGAAAATATTTTGTAAGTTAAGTTATGATTAAAACAAATAACAAAATTGGCTATTTCCGATGAGATTATGTTAAAATTTAAACATAGTAACTCTCTTTTACTAGTTGTGGATCATTATTTGTTTCTTATGCCCCCCTCTTGGGGCTCTTTTTTTTGCCTAAAATCAACTGCTTTTTATATTTAAATAAATTTTTTGATTTTTTCTAAATTAACTGAATATTCAGCAGGAATTTGCTCACAGACAACGAATATACTGTATAAGGACATTAAATGTTCTGGCGGGACGTTTAATGTCCACTGGGTTTTCTTGCAAACAAACACTCCTTTTATTTGTTTTTCTTACCCTTCGGGAACCTCTGCAAAGAGGATTTTTTTTGCCTTTTTTTGTTTTTAAGCCTGGCTCTCTAAGCCGGCGGGGCAGGATTTTGCCAAAAAGTACAAGAATAAGTTATTGAATAATCATAGACAAATATCCAAACACGGTGGCTCACAACCGTGTTCTTTCATTGGTTGGTGGATCCGAGAGGGGTTAAGTAATGCTTGAATTGATTCAGGATTATATTGAAAAACTAAAAAATGTAGATAAGCAGCTTGAAACTTTACTGTCTGACCGTAAGATTATTGAAACAGAGTTATCGGCTTTAACCAAGGCCATCAAAAGACAGTCCCGCGTATTTGGCGCAATCGTTTCCATGAGCAATGAATGCTCGTTCATCATTGACCGGAATGCCACCTTCACCTATGCCAGCATAGCCGGAGCGCAATTGCTGGGATTGAAGCAATTGGATGTGATCGGAAAAAACTGGCGGGAGCTGGGCTTGCCTCGTGAAGTCATGGTACCATTTGAGGCTCATTTAAAGACGGCTTTTTTACTGGGGACTTCAGTGACAAATGTCGCTAAGGTTCAGTTTCCTTATGGCATCAGGTATATGGAGTATTATTTAAATCCGGTATTGGGTAAAACCCTGAATGTGGATGCGGTTTTTTGCGTCATTCGCGACGTGACCCAGCATAAAGAATCCGAGACTGTTCAGCAACAGCTTACTTTGCAGTATTTACATGAGAATCAGCGTCTCCAGCAGTTAACTGATGCCGCGCCGATGGCCATTCTGACGGTGGACGGCGATGGGTTTATTACGGCTATCAATCAGGCGGCAATTGAACTGCTGCCCCATATCAGCGATAGCTTTAAGGGTCCGAAATTGTACCGGACATCGCTGAAACTGCACAACGATACCTGCGGCGGGGCTTTGATCGCCAGAGCGTTAAACGGCGAAGAAATTAAGTCCGGCCTGTTTGAGTATAATGACCGGCATTATCTGATCAGCGCCTTTCCAACCAGAGAGAAGGATACCGGCGTTATTTTGGGAGCGGTGGCCTTTTATCAGGATATAACTGAAGTGGAGAAGCTGCGTAAAGAACTGGCGCGTCTGGACCGTCTTAATCTTATTGGCGAAATGGCGGCCGGCGTGGCTCATGAAATTAGAAATCCGATGACTGTGGTGATGGGATATTTGCAAATGCTGTCAGGGCGGGCGGAGGATGGCTTGCAGGAAAAATATGATATCATCATGGAGGAACTGAACCGTATCAATGCCATTGTTACCGACTTTTTATCGTTAGCCAAAGATAAATTGGTGGAAAAGGAAAGCAGCAATTTAAATGAAATTATCAACAGTATTTACCCGCTCATTATGGCGGATGCCACCAAAAATGACATTGAAGTTAAGCTTGTTCTGGCTGATGACATGCCGGAGCTGCTGCTGAATGAAAAAGAGATTAAACAATTGATTTTAAATCTGGTGCGCAATGCCATTGAAGCGATGAAAGCAGACTGCCGGAGGCTGGGCATTGAAACACATGTGCATGACGACAAGGTAGAATTAATAACCTCCGACAGCGGCTGCGGCATTGACAGCCAGCATCTGAATAAAATTTTTGATCCCTTTTTCACAACGAAAGATAACGGCACCGGTTTAGGTCTTGCCGTTTGTCAAAGTATTGTTGACCGCCACAAAGGATCTGTGGAAATCCGGTCTGAAATTGGCCGGGGAACAGCGGTGATTGTAACATTGCCGCGCAGCTGACGGTGAATACACTTGGAATTCAGGCAGACGGGATGCTTATACCAATTCAGGATACTGGCAGGGGGTTTGGTAGTCTGCGGCGAACTATAGAATTGACATAAGTTAGTCAGGGGTTGAGCAAGGTTCAATCCGATACCTTTTTCCGGGGGAATTACGCGGAGAAACGGCTGCCCCGGGATGCATTGACTTGTGGACAACTGAGGGTTCGGGGAATATTGAGCAGCTAGGGGGCTTAAATGTGTTGGGGATGAACAAAGAGCAGCCAGGCAAGGTTGAACCAAAAATGAAGGGGCGGCTGCCGGCTTGTAAATTAGACCGGGAGCTGTTGACCCGGTTATGGGAGGTTTTTCATCGTGACGGCGAATTCTTATGGCACGCCGAAGTTGGTGTGGGCGGTGATCTGCTGGGCAAGCAGGAAGAGCGTCCCAAGCAGGCGATTACAGACTGGGAGGAATTGATCCGTTTGCTGCAGACTCTGCCGCGTATTGACAGCCTGACCATTACAGCCGAAATTCCTGATCACGGGGTGATCGCGCTGGCTTTTCGTAATTTTGCCCCGCCGAGCGGCAAACTGGTTGTGAACAGTGATGATCAGCAATGGGCTGAAGACCGTTATTTTGATGTCCTGGAATTGTTTGAAAGCAAGCGCGACAGTTGGACGACAATGATGCATTCGCGTTGGGGCTTTGGCCTGATTCAGACAGGCATTCCGCTCACGCTGTCCTGTGCCCTGGTGGTATTGACCGCTGCACTGCTTATTCCCTTGGAAGTGCGGAAAACCCAGTGGCTGTGGTGGATTACCGCGGCAACGACCATTATTACGCTTCGGCTGGCTTATACTGTTTCTGACAAGTTGATTATTTATGCAATAAAAAAATATCCTTACATTCGCATCTCATAATTTTCTTACTTCCCGCATAGATACTAATGTAGTTTTGCGGGAGGGGGATGAAGCTGTGATTATCAATTTACGCAGTCTGTTGCAGCACCGTAATTTGTTTTACAGTGTTATCGGTTTGTTGGCAATCAGTGCAACATATATTCAGGTGGCGGACGTAATTGCCGACGGACCGATTGCGATTGCCGGGGTTAGGACCGACCAGAAAGTGGTAGCATTGACTTTTGATCATTCCTGGGGCAATAAGTTTACGCCGTCAATTCTTGATACATTGCAGACAAATAATCTGAAAGTGACCTTTTTTATTATGGGGCCGTGGGCGCAGAAGTATCCTGAGGTGGCGCAGCGGATGGCCAAGGACGGGCATGAAATTGCCAGCCACGGCTACCGGCATGAAAACTACGGCGACAAGACGGCCGAGTGGGTGAAGAGCGATATCGAAAAGGCGCATGCGCAGATTAAAGAGGTGACCGGGGTCGAACCTAAGCTGCTGCGTCCGCCCAACGGCCACTACAGCCAGCAATCCTTAAAGACCACCGATGAACTGGGTTATAAAACAATTATCTGGAATGTGGATTCGCTTGACTGGAAAAATCCTGGCCGTGACGTTATTGTGGAGCGGGTGGCCAAGCGGCTTAAGCCGGGCGCAATTATTCTGCTGCATGCATCAGACACGCCGGTGCAAACCGCTGAAGCTCTGCCGATTTTAATTGAAAAGATCAAGTCGGAAGGGTATCAAATTGTTACTGTCGGGGAACTTTTAACCAAATATGCCGACAAAGGCATCCAGCGGCACTAAGCTTTGGTTTACGATGAGATTACTTCGTGATGATGAGGTAATCTCTATTTCATTGCGGCAGGAAAAGAAAATACTCATACCGAAATAAGTAAAGTTTAATTTGTGACAAAATATCTTGAAATCTGTCAGGATTCTGTTGTCAACTTGAGGTGACGAAAATGATGTCAATTTTAGCTGCAGCGGCAAAGAAGGCGCAAGCCGGAGAACGAATCGACCTGGCTGAGGCCTTAGCCTTATATTACGACAATAATTTATTGCAATTGGCTCAGTGGGCCAGAGCGGCAAAAGAGCGAAAATCCGGACAGGATATTTACTTTAATGTCAACCGTCACATCAATTTGACGAATATTTGCGTTTCCGGCTGTCCCCTGTGTGCTTTTGGCTGTCAGCCTGATCAGCAGCAGGCGTATGTTCTGGAACAGGCCGACGTGGCCGGGATTGTTCAGGAAATTGCTCAGACTACGCCCGATTTGACGGAGATTCATATGGTCAGCGCTTTACATCCCGATAAGCCGTTTGACTATTATCTTAGTATTGTAAAAACCGTTAAAGCCTGTCTGCCGAAGGTGCATGTCAAAGCGTTTACCCCGGTGGAGATCGTCCATTTTGCCAACATTTCCGGTCTGAGTGTTGAGCGGGTATTAGCGGAGCTTAAGGATGCAGGGCTGGATTCCCTGCCAGGCGGCGGCGCTGAAATTTTAGACGATGAAGTACGCAGGGTCATTTGCCCGGATAAAGCCACAACCAGGCAGTGGATTGAGGTGATTACCACTGCGCACCGTTTGGGAATTCCGACAAATGCAACTATGCTGTACGGTCATGTTGAGACAATTGAGCAGCGGCTCAGGCATTTATTGACTTTGCGGGACATTCAGGACGAGACCGGCGGCTTTCAGGCTTTCGTGGCCTTCCCGTTTCATCCGGCCAATACCGGCCTTGCCGGCTTAAACAGAGTGACCGTGTGGGAAGATTTAAAAATGATTGCCCTGGCCCGGCTGATTTTAGATAATTTTGATCATATCAAGGCTTTCTGGATGATGCTGACATTACCGGTTGCCCAGTTGTCTTTGGCTTTTGGCGTGGATGATCTGGACGGTACTGTGGTTGAGGAAAAAATCATTCATGCTGCCGGTGCAAAAACCGGCAAAGGGATTACTAAAGCCAACATCATCAGCCTGGTCGAAGAAACAGGCTATACTCCGGTAGAGCGGGATACCTTTTATCGCCCGCTGCCAAGACAGGCGGAATATTAACATGGAAAAGTCGCGGTTAGGACATATTAAATTCATCAACTGTTTGCCATTATCCTATAGTTTGCTCTACGGGGGATATGACGAGGGGCTGGATATCTATGCGGATGTTCCGGCAAAATTAAACAGGCTTATTGTTCAGGGGCAGCTTGACGTCAGCCCGGTGTCATCCATCGTGTATGCCCAGCACAGCGAGAAATTTCTGATTATGCCTGATGTATCCATTAGCGCTGAGGGGGCCTTGCGGAGCATACTGCTGGTCTCAAAAAAGCCGATTGCCGAGTTGAATCAGGCCAGTGTGGCTTTAACGGCAAAATCGGAAACTTCTCATTGCCTGCTTAAAATTGTATTGCATGATGCTTATCAGGCTGTTCCCGGCTGTTATATTACCGAAGCCTCCACTGCTGAAGAGGCGCTGGCTGACGCCGATGCCGTTTTATTTATCGGTGACGATGCGCTGTTTAACTACCATAACCGGCAGCAGGGTTTATTTTATTACGATATCGGGGCTGAATGGAAGCAGCTGACTGGTTTGCCAATGGTTTATGCGGTTTGGGTGGTGAGGCGGCGTTTCGCCCGGACGCAGCCGGAGCTTTTGCAGACTGTTTATGAACGGGTGACCGGCGGTTTCCGGCATGGTTTGGCGAATATCGATCAGGCCGTTGCCGCTTTTGCGGACAAGCTGCCTTTTAGCTGCGACCAGATCAGCACCTATTTAAAACTCTTAAACTGGTCGTTAACCCCCGCCCATCAACAGGCGCTGCTCAGTTTCTATCAGCGGGCTTATCATATTGGCTTGCTTGAGCAGGCGCCGGAAATTGCCTTCGCGGAGGTCTTACGATGAACCGTTTGTCAACGCCGCAGGCCTTAACCATGCTGGAACAGGCCGATATCCTGGAACTTGGCCGGAAGGCCGATGCGGTTCGAACCAGAATACATCCCGGCGGGCTGGTTACGTTTGTTATTGACCGCAATATCAACTATACCAATATTTGCTCGAGCGAGTGCCGGTTTTGCGCTTTCTTTCGCCGGAAAGATGACCGGGAGGCCTATGTTTTGGCGAATGCCGTTATCCTGGACAAACTGCAGGAAACAATTGCCGCCGGGGGCACGCAGGTCATGCTGCAGGGCGGTCTGCACCCTGGGCTTGGTCTGGACTATTATCTGGATTTATTACGTTTAATTAAAGCGAACTATTCGATCACCATCCATTCTTTCTCGCCGGCGGAAGTCCTGCATATGGCCCGGCAGGCCGGGCTGACCGTCCGGGAAACCCTGATCAGGCTGAAAGCAGCCGGGCTGGATTCCCTGCCGGGCGGCGGGGCGGAAATACTGGTGGACGAAGTCCGGCAGAGGGTAAGCCCGAAAAAGATCAGCGCCGGCGACTGGCTGGCGGTAATGGAAGCTGCCCATGCCGTCGGACTGGAAAGCACAGCGACAATGGTGATCGGTATGGGTGAAACGCTGGCCCACCGGCTGGAGCATCTGGAGAAGATACGGAACCTGCAGGAGAAAACCGGCGGCTTCCGGGCTTTTATCACCTGGACTTTTCAGCCTGGCAATACCGAGCTGGGCGGTGAGAAAACGTCTTCCTGGGATTATCTCCGAACTTTGGCCATGACCCGGTTATATCTGGATAACATCCGGCACATTCAAGGCTCTTGGGTAACCCAGGGCCAAACGGTCGGGCAGCTGACCCTGGCCTTTGGCGCCAACGATCTGGGCAGCATTATGCTGGAGGAGAACGTTGTCCGGGCAGCCGGTACAGCTTACCGGATGTCGATTGATAAAATGACCGGAATGATAGCGGCGGCCGGCAAAATTCCGGCGCAGCGGGATTCACGGTACAGGATTATCAAAAGATTTGCAGGATTGAACCAAAATGAGTGAGGCGGATAAAATGAATTTACTGAAAACAGAATTTGCCGTCATTGGCGGCTCGGGAACCTTATCCAGTGATTTTCCGCTGGGGGCTGATGATCCGGGGGTTAAAATTCTCTATGATGACCTGGAATTTGAAACTCCCTATGGGCTCAGCCCGGCGTTTCGTCTGTTTACGGTGGATGACCGGCAGGTGCTGACCTGCAAGATGCACGGCTGGCGCAGCGATGTCAGCCGGGCCGATGCTTCGCGGCAGGTTTTCTGGGCATTGCGGGAAGCCGGCGTTAAGCGCATTATTGCCGAAGGCGGTGTAGGCACGGTTAACCATCTACTGGATACGCGTGATTTTGTTATACCAAATGACTATTTGGATTTTTCTCTGCGTAAGGATGTGGGGCTGGAAGGAAAATATCTGTTGGTGATGAGGGACGCACTGTGTCCCGAGGTTCGGGACGGACTTATCGAAACAACGCGCAGGCACTATCAGGGACGTATTTTTAGCCGCGGCATTTATGCAGTTACCGAGGGCCGCCATTTTGAGAGTCCGGCGGAGATCAGCATGATGAAGGGCCATGCCGATATTGTGGGGCAGAGTATTTGTCCTGAGGTTTATTTAGCCCGGGAAATCGGCGCTTGTTTTGCCGGATTGTATTATGTGGTGAATTATGGCGAAGGCGTTGTTAAGGAATGGTCTCATCAGGAGCTCAAGGATATTTTTTATGATGATGCGCCAATGATCAGCAGAATTATTTTGGATACCATCAGGTCGCTGTCAGCCACAGGCGAATGCAGCTGCCGCCAGTTACGCAAAGAAACTCTGCTCAAAACTATTTACAATAAGTAGAATTATGTGGTATAGTGTCGACATTAGTTTTACCAAGGGGGATATCTCTGCATGGAAACCAAGCAAAATGAGACTATTTTAATTATGGATTTTGGCGGGCAATACAGTCAGCTGATTGCCAGAAGAATCCGTGAATGCGGCGTTTTTTGCGAAATTGTGCCGTATAATAAGCCGGTTGATCAAATTAAGGCTCTTGGGCCCAAGGGAATTGTATTTTCGGGCGGGCCTTCCAGCGTGCACAGTGAAAATGCGCCAAAATGTGATGTCAGGATATTTGAGCTTGGCATTCCAGTGCTGGGAATCTGTTACGGCATGCAACTGACTGCGCTGGCGCTGGGGGGAGAGGTTGCGCATGCCAAGTCACGCGAATATGGAAACACCAAATTGTTTGTAGACCGCAATGAGGGGATTTTCGCCGAGATCGGCCGGGAAACTCAGGTTCTGATGAGTCATGGCGATCATATCCATACGCCTCCGGCCGGCTTTGCCGTTACCGCCCATACCGCCGGTGCGCCGGTGGCTGCCATGGCTAACGAACAGCGCCGGATTTATGGCGTGCAATTCCATCCGGAGGTTGTACATACAACGGAAGGCATGAAGATGCTGCGCAATTTCCTGTTTAATGTCTGCGGCTGCAGCGGTGACTGGAACATGGGATCGTTTGTCGATCAGGCGGTTCAGGCCATCCGCGAGCAGGTGGGCGATAAGCGGGTGTTGTGCGCTTTAAGCGGCGGCATTGACTCCTCGGTTGCCGCTGTTTTGGTTCACCGGGCAATTGGCGATCAACTGACCTGTGTTTTTGTAAACCATGGCTTTTTGCGCAAAGGCGAGCCTGAACAAGTGGTGAGAACTTTCCGGGACGGGTTTAAAATGAATCTGGTTTATGCCGATGTGGTTGACCGCTTTATGGACCGAATGGCCGGAGTAACCGATCCGGAGGAAAAGCGCAAAATCATTGGCAATGAATTTATCCGGGTATTTGAGGCCGAGGCCTCAAAGCTTGGCGAGATTGACTTTTTGGTTCAGGGCACACTGTATCCGGATGTGGTTGAAAGCGGCACTGCGACCGCAGCCGTAATCAAAAGCCATCATAATGTCGGCGGGCTGCCGGAGGATATGAAGTTTAAGCTGGTTGAGCCGCTGCGGGATTTATTTAAGGATGAAGTAAGAGCGCTGGCCCGTGAACTCAATATGCCTGAAGATATTGTCTGGCGTCAGCCTTTTCCCGGACCGGGACTGGCTATTCGCATCATCGGCGAGGTGACTGCCGAACGGCTGGAGATATTGCGTGATGCGGATGCTATTGTGCATCAGGAAATCAAGAATGCCGACCTGTACCGCAAGGTATGGCAGTCTTTCGCCATTCTGCCGGCCATGAAAAGCGTCGGAGTGATGGGTGATGAGCGTACCTATGCTTATACCGTCGGCTTACGGGTAGTATCCAGCGAAGACGGCATGACCGCCGACTGGGTGAGACTGCCCTATGAAGTCATTGACGCCATTTCGCGCCGGATTGTCAATGAGGTAAAGGATGTCAACCGGGTGGTTTATGACGTAACCTCCAAACCGCCGTCCACAATTGAGTGGGAATAGTTGCAGGAGAGCTGAAAGTCCAGTGTTTACTGGGTTTTCGGCTCTTTTTCATTTTCACGACGGCTTTTTTCTTTTTGCCGTCGTCCGCCAGAATACAGAGTATTTAATTTTTCTTTAGCGCCTTTTAATAAGCACATTACAATTGATTTATCGTTTCGGATACCGATATATTCCGAATTCGCTTTGATGGAATATAGATCGCAGCGCTAGCAGCAACGAAAACGAACAGAATTATTATCATTATTGGAATAACCGGAATATCCCAAACGGCATAGTTGAAGTGAGCGGTAATAAGATTGTCATATAGCAACTTGCTAAGGGACAAACCCACTACACAGCCGACTATACACCCGGATAAGGCGTAGGTAAATGCTTCAGCAGCAATCATTTTTGTTAGCTGGTGTTCGTCCATGCCGACTGCACGCATTACTCCATACTGTTTTATTCTTGAGGACACACTCATCGAAAGACTGTTCACAATATTGAGCACAGTAACCAATGTAATAATTGCTAAAAATCCATATACGAAGAACAAAAATGCGATATATGTGCTGGTAGTACGCTGGTCACGCCGATCACTAAACGCATATTCTTCACTAACTACCTTGCGGATTGCTGCCACGTCCTCGTCTGTTGCATCTCTCGTTGTCTGTACCATAATAAGAGAATAATCAGTTAGACCAGTTAGACGGGCAAAAGTTTCACCAGAAGTAATAATCGTTATTTTACCATTTGTGCTACCATCGCTACTGAAAGGATCATTTTTCAGCATACCTGCAATCTCAAGTTCCTCATTGCCAATCCTTATTTTATCGCCTATCTTTAAAGGACTATCTTTGTCCCAAGTTGTAAGAACGTAATTGCTGTCCCCGTAAACTTCCGAAATATCACTGCCTTTTCTAAGTTGCTTATCTTTAATAAGAGAATTTAAATCAAATTCATCATAGGAAATAATATCAATCGTACTCGACAGAAGATTACCTTTATTTAATTCTGCCGGAATATCAAATTTGCTCCTACGACCAAAAACACGCTCTACCCCTTGCATTCCACTAATCACATCAAGCAACTGACTGTCTATCGAATTTGAACCGTCATTACTTGAAATGTTTATATCAGAAGTATTTGACGACTGAGGCATAAGGTAGCCTATAAACTCTATGAAAACGGAAAAACTCAAAAAAAGAATGATACTAAGTGCAAATGAGCTAGTCATAAGCATCAAGTTTTTCTTTATTGATAGTGCATGATGAATACCAAGAGCCGTTTCAATTTTAAAAAAACGGCTGTGCGCTGCATGTTGAATATTATTTGTGTCTTCTGAATTACCCGATACTGCGGTGATGGGCGATACCTTAGCAGCACGTTTTGCTGGAGAACTGGCAGCAATGAGAACGGTAACAACACCCATAATAATGCCGCTAAGAATACCGATTGTGCTAATTTGAAAAAGAGGTATATCAGAAAACTCTCCACCGACGAAAAAACGCAACGCAGCGCATATTCCCCATGTAATAACAATTCCAAGTATCACACCTATCGGAATCGCAGTTTTGCACCAGTTAAGAGCTTCCAGTCTTACAAAACGGACAATTTGCTGTCTACTCATTCCAATACAGCGCATCATTCCGAAAAATTTTGTCCTTTGGGCGACATTGCTGTTTATGCTGCTTGAAATCATTAGCACTCCTGCAATCAGAATCAGCAAAAATAACACCGCTGCAATAGAATAAAATGTCTGTACTGTTGCATTGCTACTCATTTCTTGAAGCGTCAAACTGCCATGCTTGTCCAACAATCTTGTGGTCTCCATCCTAACGCCCATTTCTGCCATACTGAAAACAGCAGTTACCAAAAATACGGCAAATATAATACAAAGAAGCGTCATACGATTCTGTCTTCTGTGTACTTTTGCAGAAATCGGAATTAAGCTAAGATAGCTTTTCATTTGTGATTCCCCCTAAATCGGTCAGTACGCCATCGGACACTTGCAATATCCGATCTGCGGTCTGTGCGATACTTCGGCTATGGGTAATCATCACAATGGTCTGCTGATATTTTTTTGCCGCTTCTTTTAGCAAAGTAATTACGTCACTGCTATTTTGCGTATCCAGATTCCCCGTTGGTTCATCAGCCAGAATAAGTGACGGTCTTGTAATTAGCGCACGTCCGATTGCTACACGCTGTTGCTGACCACCTGATAATTGACTAGGTAAATGATGGCGACGTCCTTTCAAATTGAGCACCATAAGAAGTTCCTCAAGATACTTTTTATCTGGCTTTTGATAATCAAGCAGTACAGGAAATATGATATTTTGTTCAACACTCAATTCTGGAATGAGATTAAAACTCTGGAAAATAAATCCAATATTTCTGCGTCGAAAGATCGTCAAACTACTATCTTTCATGGAAAAAATATCTTTTCTGTCAATAAATATCTTGCCAGAGGTTGGTGTATCAAGCGCACCTATCATATTCAAAAGTGTACTCTTGCCGGAGCCGGATTCTCCGACAATTGCGACAAATTCACCTTGCGAAATAGAAAAGCTGATATCCTTTAATGCATGTACAGCAGCTTCACCACTACCATAGGTCTTAGAAATTGATTTTACTTCCAGTAAATTCATAGATTATTCACCACTTTCTTTCTTGCTATTGAAAGATTATCATGATAATCCTACTATTATATAACACTCATCCTACGATTTTGTAGGAATTAAAAAAATCCCCAACTTTTTCGCGGTTTCAGGAGCAGAAATATATTCCATAACTTGACCGTCCTTTCGTTTGCAAGCGATATCACCATGAATTATATACGGACAGCCGAACAATATCAATATGCAGACATCATGGATATGATGTATTATCATTAATTAGATGATGTGTATAATCATATCTAACACATAGGTGAACTGTAAAATGTAATTGGGTAAAATAACGATGAAACGTAAAATCGACAAATTTGCTTTTAAAGCTTTAGACAAGACATAAAAGCAGCAAGAAAAGCCAAGGGAATATCAAGGAATCAGTTAGCAGATCAAATGCACATTGCCCCTCGATATATTACGCCCATTGAAAACAGCGAACAGCATCCAAGCCTGCAAATCTTTTATGAACTAGTCACTTAGCAAAAAACGCCGAAACTAATTTTGCAGAATTGGACAATCCTGTAGTCCGGACTATGGGACTGTGACTTCGGAACTACACTACAACAGTGAGTTTATGAACGAAAACTGGAATTAATTGACTTTTATTATCGTTCATGGTAAAATAATTTTAATCGTTGATGAAAGGTGGTGAGAGGTATGAATATTACGTTATTTGCAAGCCTAGGGAACGTGTACGCTAATTGTGAATGGATCAAAGGCTTCGCATTCAAAAATGCGGCGTTATGGGTGAAGTGCGCCCTTTTGCCGGTAATTTGCGCCGGTTTTGGACTTTCACGGAATAATTGCGCCCATTTTGGCCGTGTTGAATACCTCTTGCCTCATATAGTCTTGCCTGATTAGTCAGGTTTGTTGCTGTTTGAGTTGCCCGGGTATTCCGACGGATACCCGGGCATTTTTGCGTCCCAAACTACTCGCAAGGAGCAACCCTATATGACGAAATATTGGAAAACCGCGCAGTTATCTGCGCTTGAAAAGACAAACGGCGGCATTATTTATCTGCTGCCGGACATCATCATCAAGATATGCACACTCATTCCTCTGGTCTATTTATGGAAGGTGGTCATGTCATCAGGTGCAAAAGTTGATATGACCCTTGAGCAAATGCTCACCTATACCGTTGTCAGCGCTCTTCTGGCAGATATGCTGGTTGTTAAAACGCCTGCGTCCGGATGGCTTTCCGAAGGAGTATTGCTGAAACTCTACGGCAGACCTCTCCCGGTGCTCGGCCAGCTTATAGCTTTGACGGCAGGAGGCTGGCTGCCGATGCTGCTGTTGTTTTCTCTGCCGATGGTTATTCTATCACCGCTGTTAGATGTCAATCTAATATCTGCTTCGCCGTATTTTCTATTGAGCCTTTTGCTTTGTATTTCTCTTGGCTTTGCCGTAGATTTTTTATTTGCTTGTCTGTCTATTAAGCTGAGAAATATGAACTGGCTGATTTATCGAATACGCATGGCAATTATTTCAATTTTTTCAGGAACAGTTATTCCGATTAGCCTATTGCCATTTGGACTTGCAGATGCTATGAAATATCAACCTTTTGCATCACTCGGCGGGGCACCGCTATCAATATTTGTAGGGGCGGCTCATGCCGGTGAAACGATTGCCTTACAGATTATCTGGAATTTCATTCTTTGGCCGCTGGCACTAGTTACGTTTCGAAAATCTCAGGAAGAAATGGTGAGTTATGGCGGATAAAATTACGGTTGCACGCCTTATCAAATTGCTTGGCATATCGGCCAAAATGGATTTAGCGTGGCTTCTGCGCGACAGCAAATATGCCTTGGCCATCATTAGCGCAGATATTATTTCCAACCTCTCTATCGTGTCCGGCGTATTTCTAATCTCAGTACGGTTTGGCGGCATCGGCGGTATGAGCGCCGATGAAGTGTTGTTTATGATGGCTTATTCCACGTTGACAACCGGCCTCTTCATGATGTTCGGCTCGGGGAACAACATCCATATCTCAAGGATTATCGGGAGAGGACAGCTTGAACACCTGTTTACCCAACCCTTGCCGATAAAAGTACAATTGGCGACATGCGGCTTTATGCCATTTACAGGCGGCAGCAATTTTGTTGTTGGCGTGATTTTGATGATGATCGCGATCAGCAGATTGGAATTGCTGGTTTCAGTTGGCTGGATATTGTCTCTGGCCGCATATCTGCTTATTACAATGGTAGTTATTGTGGCGCGGGCCTACCTCGTATCAAGCATGGCGTTCTATGCGCCCGCAGCCGCTGAAGAAATCTCCTATACGGCGATAGAGGGAACCTGGTTCATGAGCACGTTCCCGTTGTCTGGGATGCCGCCGTTGGTTCAAATTTCACTAGTAACGATTCTCCCCGAAGGATTGATGGCATGGTTCCCGTCGTTATGCCTCTTAGGCAGGCCCCCGCTGGGGCTCGGCGCCTACTATCCCCTGCTGTATGCGGTCATTCTGTCGCTTATTGCAAGTTGTATTTTCAAGAGAGGACTGAGCTACTATGTCAGAAAAGGCTCTAACCGATACGTTCCCTACGGCTTCCGCCGTTAGCTTATGCAATGTAACAAAACACTTTACACAATGGCAAAGAGACAATTCGGGTAAAGGTATTTTGAGAAACCTGATAAAGCCCGAAAAGAAAGTGATAGCGGCACTTTCAGATGTATCATTTGGTATTCGGAAAGGAGAATTTGTCGCTTATGCCGGGCCGAATGGCGCGGGAAAAAGCACGACCATGAAACTATTGTCAGGTATGTTGCTGCCCACTTCCGGCGAAATCTCTGTGCTGTCGATGTCTCCCCAAAAACAGCGCAGGGAGTTGATGGCAAAGCTGGGCGTGTTGTTTGGCAATCGCACCGAACTTTGGTGGGACCACCCGGTAATCCAAAGTTTTGAGTGGAAAAAGGTGGTCTGGAACATTCCAGAGCCGCTGTACCGTAAAAATCTTGACATGGTGACGGAGCTTCTGGATATCGGCGGGCTGCTCAGAACATTTGCGAGAGAGCTCAGTCTCGGACAACGCATGCGGGCCGATCTGGCTATGATGCTGTTGCATTCACCTGAAATCATCTTGCTTGATGAGCCAACACTTGGACTTGACGTTGTCGCAAAACGCCAGATGATTGACTTCCTCAAAAAGCTGAATCGTGAGGATGGCGTTACCATCATCGTTACAAGCCATGATATGGATGACCTTGAGGAAATGGCGCAACGTATTCTAATGATTTCGGATGGCAAGATCGCCTATGATGGCGACTTTGACGGATTAAGAAAAATCACCGGAAATCTGACTCGCGTTGTTGTGACTACGGAAAACGGATTTAGGCCGGAGCTTCAAAATGCGACGCTATTGTCATCGGAAAATGGTGTTCATGAGTTTGAGCTTGACCTTGCCCAAACTCCGATTAAAACTCTTATGCGGCTCCTATCTGAATTTGATGGGGTTTGTGATGTCGAAATTAAAAAAGCTCCTATTGAACAGGTGATTGCCAGCGTGTATGCCAGTTGGAAATAGTACCGGCCATATGTAAGGCGACGACAACGCAGCAGTGCGGAAAAAGATATACTGGATAAACTAAGATTTAACTTTGGCAAGACACTAGGATGGCATACCCGAGCTGCACGGATGAACAGTTCGGGTATGCCAAATAACTGTGGCGCGATAGGCTTTATATCGTTTAGATTACGCTCCAAGGGAGCGAGTGGGAGTAAAGGGCAAAACAACCCTGGAAAGCCTTGTAAAATCAAGGCCTTACAGCGTTGTTTTTTGCTGAGCGTTAGTTTTCTTAGCTGACTTTCAGATTGCCTCGTTAAAGGTTGACCGTGGAACAGGCCACGGCAGTTTTGTTTTGTGCCTGCTTTATTTTATAAGGACGGGTATGTTATTATTTGAATAAACCAGAGGGGCTTAAAGCGTACTAAACGCGAAAGAGAGGGTAATAAAGAAATGGTAAAGAGCAAAGCTGTATTAACATTTGGCCTTGAAGAACAGGAGCTAAAAGCAATTGTTGGTGTTTTGCATCAACCGGGGTTCGGCATATCTATGGCGCAATCAAACAGTCAGCTGATCAACGGAGCGTATTTTGCCGCTATTATCCGCCGGGATGCGATCTCCCAAAGCGAGAGTGGCGCATTAGGGGCGTTTTTTTCAAAGGTGGATGGCGCTTCGACAACCAAGATTTTCTTAACGGATAAGCAGGACGCTCTTACCAAAACTACAAACGCCCAAATCTTTTACAGTCTTGAAGCGTTGCTGGATAAAATAGACGGTATACTAAAGAAGGCTTATAACCGGGCCAGAAGACAAGAGAATTTGGCCAAGAGCATGGCCGTTTCGTTCTTCATTTTGCAAGCGATTAAAGATCATCCGGGTGTTTCCACAGTTCATTTGGCAGAGCGGTTAAAACGTAGTGAGGCCGCTGTAAAGCGGTATATCGAGGAGCTATGCATGGCTGGCAAAAACATTGTCTATGATTACAGTTTAGAAGGCTGGAGAATACAAGAGGCTACAAATTAATATATTTGTGGTGTAAGATTACCTTATCCGCTTGGTTGCCCTAAGACGGGAATTTAGAAAAATATTTGTAGTAATAAGAATCCAGGATAGAAGAATACCCAATTGAGGTGAAGAGATGCTTAGGGAAATAACCGATGAATTAGCCCGGATTGAATCAGAAAACGGGGTTAAAATTTTATATGCTGTTGAGTCTGGCAGCCGGGGTTGGGGATTTGCTTCTAAAGATAGCGACTATGATGTGCGCTTTATTTATATTCGCCCGTTATCAGGATATCTTAGTATTGAGGATCACAAGGATTATATAGAGGTACCCATCAATAGTCTTTTAGATATTAATGGCTGGGACATTCGAAAAGCGCTAAGATTATACCGAAAATCCAATCCACCACTCATGGAATGGCTGAGTTCACCTATTGTGTATAGAGATGAACACTCCTTGGCCGAGAAGCTTAGAGCATTGAGCAGGGAATATTTTTTGCCAGTGCCTTCGCTCCATCATTATTTAAACTTGGCAAAAAAGACATTTCAGGAAATAATTATAACGAAGCAGGTTAGAATTAAGAAGTATTTTTATGTGTTAAGACCTCTTATGGCCTGCAGATGGATTGATACATACCAAACGATGGCACCTATGGAGCTTCATAAGTTATTGGCTGGCCTAAAAATTGAAGCGGATATTCGGGTGGAAATAGACCGTCTGATGGAGCGAAAGCTTATCAGCACAGAATCCGATATTGAGCCAATCGATCATCAGTTATATCAGTATTTTAACGAAACCATTGCTTATTATGAAGATGAAATTCGTTTTTTACCCAGAAAAGATCATCCAGAAAAAGCAGCATTAGATGCATTGTTTTGCACGATGGTAAAGGAGGCTTGGGCTGGAGAAAATACATCTAGCTGAAGACGTTATGGATATTCAAAACATCAGAAATAAAATAAATAGCACAGAATATGATTTCCTGCGAAAGAACAAGAATCTTGGTGATAGAATTATTCTACTGACCACAGGAGGTTCATATGCCTATGGTACTCATGTGGAAACCAGCGACACTGATATTCGAGGGGTTGCTGCAGAACGAAAAGAAGAACTTTTAGGTCTGTCAAACTTTGAGCAGTTTGAAGACCGTGTTACTGATACGGTAATTTATGGTCTCCGCAAGACCATAAACCTTGCTCTGGCTGGAAACCCTAATATTTTAGAGATGCTAGGCACTCGCGAAGATCATCTGTTGATTTTAACCGAGGAAGGCAAATGCCTGCGCGATCATGCAGACCTATTTCTATCAAAGAGAGTGATTCAGAGCTTTGGGAATTATGCCACTGCCCAGCTAAGACGGCTTCAAAATGCACTGGCCCGAGACAGTTATCCCCAAGCAGTAAAGGAACAGCATATGTTAAATAGTATACAGGGACAGATGCATCATTTTAAGCAAAAATACCAACAATTTATGAATGAAGACATTCACCTGTATATCGATAAGTCCAACAAAGAGGATTATGAAGCGGAGATTTTTATGGATATCAACTTGAAGCACTATCCTTTGAGGGATTTCAAATCGATTTACTCAGAGATGAGCAATGTAGTTAAGGATTATTCCCAATTGAATCACCGCAATAAAAAGAAAGATGCATTGAAATTGAATAAACATGCGATGCATCTGATTCGGCTTCTGATTACAGGTTCAGAGATACTTCAGGGGAAGGGGATACATACCTATAGAGCTGCTGAGAGGGATTATCTTTTAGAGATTAGAAGCGGGAATTTTAACTATGAAGAGATTTTTGCTGCCGTTGATAAATTAGAGGCTGAATTCAAATATGCGGCGCAAAATACGGTTCTACCGGATGAACCTAACCACAAGGCAGCGGAGGAGCTTCTCATCTGTATTTATGAAAAAATGCTTTAACAATTTTAGCAGGGTAATAAATATCGTATCTAATAAGGAAACCTCCTGTATCATTTCGCATTGAATTACAGGGGGTTTATGTGGATATGAGTGTTTATGTAGTTCATGGATTCTTAATGGCAAGTAGTGAATTCAATTGTTCAAGCAGACTGCTATTGCCAGTTAAAGAAATATGACCGATTTTATCGCAGATCTTCTCTAAGAATTCTAGTTCCTTAAGACGGAAGAGGGTTTGATTTTCTTCCATCAGTTTGGCGGTATTTAACAGACTTCTGGTTGATGCCGTTTCCTCCCGGCGTGTAATCACGTTAGCAAGGGCTTTTTTTTCAGCAATCAGGACTGTATTTAAAATATCCTTAATTTCACCAGGAAGGATAATATCTTTCACACCAGCAAACAGAAATTCTACGCCGTAATCCTGTCCTTTTTCTTGAAGGGCTTTTAATACATAGGCAGCAATCTCCTGTTTCATCTTTAAAAGGTCGTCAAGCTTACGTGTTCCCACGTATTCGCGCAGAATAAGCTGCAGCAGGATGTATAGTTGTTGCTCGTAGTCTTTCATTTCTACTACTACTTTTAAGGCATCGGCTATTTTATATTGACAAACGAAATTAAACCGCAGTGGCACTTTGTCTTCTGTCATAATTTCCTGGCCGTTAATTTCGATTTCGCGTTTGCGTATATCCACCTTAGTAATATCGATCTTGTTGAAACCAAGCCAAAAATAATGTCTGCCTGGTTCAAGGGTACGCTGCAGGATGTTATTGAAAAACAGTATGCCCTTCATATGTGGTTCAATATCATATATTCCACAGTAAGGCTTAAGTTGAGGCAGAGCAAGGAGGTCCTTGTCTATGGGATCTTTAATTTCTGGATTGCTTATTGTAACAACTGTAAAAGTATGCTTTTCTAACGATGTCCAAAAAGCATGCTTTCCAGTGCTAAGAACCTCTTGAAATTTATCATCAACATAATGAAAGGCGATTTCCTTATCTGTTACATTGATAATAATAAGCTCGCTGCATAGATCAGCATCTTGCAAAAACAGATCTAAATGATAACCAGCAATGTAAAATGGTTTGGTTATATCCAGAATTTCTACTTTAGTTTGAGAAAATGGTATTATAAAATGTTTCCCGGGTTTTAATTTTCCTCTATAGTTACCATCTTTAAAGAGTATGCCCCGTTCATGGTCTCTAATTGTTATTCGCATAATGGATTCTCCTTTGAATAAAAATATGAGAAAAGTTATGAATATCATTGTTGTGCCCTTCTCTCAGGAATCCCCACAGACTTTTTAGCGGAACTTTGATTCAGCATCAAGGCTTACTGTACCGAAGAATGCAAAGAGTATAGGCATACGCCTGATCTCTTGACAGTCTTGAGCGCAGCTGACTTATGCGTATCCTCAAAATCACAGAGCCAAAGCCTGCTGCGTACTTTGCGGTTAGCCGCGAAATACGCAGGGAATTCCTTTGATCCAGGTGTTTAAAAAGGAAAGACTTAACAGGTCTTTTTCATGTGGGGAGTCGAACCCCATTCCCAAAGGGAATTTACCAATGAAGACTCTACCGCTGAGTTAACCGTAGCAGCTACGGTGGAGGAGTCGAACCTCCGACACTTCAGTTCAGACCGTTCCTTCGGTATACCCTGCAGCAGAGCTGCGGGCACCGCCAGGCTTTTGAAACCTTAGCATGAAAAGTAAACGGTAAAATATATCGTAAAATATACTTCCAATCGTAAGGGCTTCAACCTTTAACTACACCGATCGTACACAGTTTTTTTACCGGTGCGATAAGATCAAGCTCATTTGCAATAACAGTATCAATATCCTTATAGGAATAGCGTGATTCTTCTGCGATATCAGCTTTGCTGTTTTTACCAAGAACAACACCACCGCTTTTCAAATCTGTTATTACTTCTTCGACAGAGAAACTTTCCCTGGCTTTGGTTCTTGACATACGGCGTCCTGCGCCATGAGAGCATGAAGTAAAACTTTCCGCATTACCTTTGCCTTCGACAAGATAACTGTAAGAGCCCATGGCGCCAGGTATAATGCCAGTATCGCCTTCACGTACTCTAATGGCGCCTTTTCTGTGAACCCAGACATTTTTGCCGTAGTGATTTTCAATAGCGGCGTAATTATGATGGCAGTTAATATAGCTGGAATACTCCGGTTGTATACCTCCGGAACGGATGACCCAGCCGTCTATCATTCTTGTTATATCACTCATCATTCGATCCCTGTTTTCCCGAGCAAATGACAATGCTAAATTCATCCAATCAATATAGGATTGACCTTCCATACTATCCACAGGCAAAAAAGCAAGTTGGTAGTTGGTCGGGTACAAGAGAGAACCATTGTTGGTTATGTTCTCTTGCCACCGAGTGGAAAAACTTACAGATTTGGTGTCCCAGATGTCTGCTGCCGGAGTGCAGCATAATAGCTGCCATGCCATCTTCATCTTCCTGCAGTTCAATGAAATGATTGCCGCCACCTAAGGTGCCGATTTGGTAGTAGCTCTGCTCTATTTCTGGAATCAGATCTTTTGCAAAAGAGTATTTATCTATATTAGATAATGCTGTATCTATTGTCGACGAGGTTTGCTGCTTCTTATGATGTCTGAATCCTAAAGGGATATTTCGCAGGATGTCGCCAATGATACCCTGCAGCAATGAACCGTTAGGTGTAGTGGTATTTTTGAGAAATGCAGCTTCAATATTGGTTTGTATACAAGCCATGCCGCATCCGATATCCACACCGACAGCATTGGGGCTGACTACGCCATCTGTAGCAATCACACCGCCGATTGGCATACCTTTTCCAGTATGTGTATCTGGCATTAGGGCGACCCATTTATGTATAAAAGGAAGATTGGATAGGTTAGTAGCTTGCTCTAAGCATCCTTCTTCTATAATATCCTCATCACTCAGCCAGACCTTTATGGGATGGCTATTTTTTTGTTTGTCATAAATTGTATACATGAAATCATCTCCTTGCCTATAATTTACCATAGGAAATTATCAGGTATCATTAAAAAAAGTTTGCGAACTTCGTTGCGTCGTTGACAATTATTATTAGGATGATATGATTAAAACAACCAAAATGTAAGGGTGATAGACATGGCCGGATTTACGGAATTAATCAAGAACTTTGATAAAATAAGAGACTATACTAGAGATTTTTTTGTGTACGGTTATAAATGTAGAAATGATTACACCAGAAAGAGCGGTAGAAGCTACGACAATGAAAGACGAAGAATAGAGAGCTATCTTTCTGGATACATCAAATGGGAAATGAATCCCCGGGGGAAAAATATATATATCAGCACAGATACCTCGGATATTTCCAGTAATCCTCTCTTTGCCATGTGGGAGGCAAAATCTTTTACTAAGAATGATTGTCTATTGCATTTTTGCCTGCCTGATATACTAAGAGAAAATCCTGGCTTAACAGCGAAAGATGTGACAGTTTTTTTAAGTGAGCAGTACCTGTCTTGTTTTAATGATTATGAGCTGGATGTTATGACAATTCGTAATAAGCTCAATGAATATACTGCTGCTGGTTTATTCAGAACCGAGAAAAAAGGTAAAACTTTGCACTATTCCATAAATCAAAACCTGTTCGATCAAGTCGGTCCTTCTGTAATAAACAACCTTCTATCTGCTTTGCAGCTTTTTGAGAATGTTGTTCCCGCTGGGGTTTTGGGCTACTTTATTCGACGGGATAGAGGCAAAAGAGAAGATGTGTTTTCCTTTCGGCATATCTTCATGTCACACACACTGGATGATGAGGTAGTGATTAGGATTGCGAATGCAATGGATTGCCAAAAAAGCGTACGTTTTGAGAACTGCAGTTCTCGGTCTAAGACCCATTCAGTGGAAACTGTGCTTCCGCTAAAAATTGCTACCAATGTAAGGCATGGACGAAGATTTTTGCTGGCTTATAATCTTAGGATGCGCAGGCTGCTTTCCTATCGTTTGGACTATATTAAAAATCTTGAAATTTTAGAGGTAAGTGATATGTATGAAGCAAAATCAGCAGAACTTGAAACCAGGCTGCCTTTTTCATGGGGAGTAGCCCTTGGCAAAAAAACGCAGATGGAGAAAGTTGAAGTAATTCTTCATATTGATGAGATAAGGGAAGGATATGTTCTTGCAAGACTGAAAAGAGAAGGGAAAAATGGCACAATTGAAAAAATAGGAGATCATACCTTTGCCTACCGGAATGAAGTGTTTGACATTATGGAAATGGTTCCTTGGCTTCGAACCTTTATCGGACGGATTATATCTGTCAAAGGATCGAATCAACCAGTCATTCAGCGGTTTATTGACGATATTGACCGAATGGCAAGCTTGTATGATGCATAGCGGTGAGCGTGTCAAATTAGTTAACGACTTGTATGGTATGTGCGATTAGGCGAAAGGGACGGTTTTGTTTTGGGAATTTTTAATGAAATACATAGCCGGTATTTTTATATTATAAGTGAAATTCTAAAAGCCGCTTCCGTAGGCAGTCTGCATAGTAAGGATATTGCTGGGATAGTTGCTAAGTTGGGTTTTGCCGAAACCGCGCTAACCCTGCCCGCTAAATTACTAAATGTTAATGGGGAAGGCTATTATGTACTGAATGAAGAGTCCTCTGGATATAGGCCGGTTTTAAAAGGCGATCCCCCCTTTTTACTGACGGAGTACCAAAAACGGTGGATGCGAGCAATTGTGAAAGATAAACGCTTTTTGCTGTTTATCGATGAAAGTCAATATCAGCTTTATGAAGAACTGCTTTCCAATGTTGAACCTCTGTATGATAGTCGGCATTTTATAACGGTCGATATGGCCAATGACGGTGATGACTACGAAAGCAAGGAATACAGATTGATTTTTAAATCAATCATGCAGGGTATACAAGATAATAAAATTATTCTCATCACCTATGAAAGTGGCAAAGGTAACCGCCTTTCCGGATACTTTGCTCCTTATAAGCTAGAGTATTCTATTAAGGATGACAAATTTAGACTATGCGGGATACGAGTCAGGCAAGGTAGAATGAGAAGCCTCTATAAACTAAATCTTTCCCGGATGCGTTCGGTGGAAATCATGGATAATCATAGACCAGAAAATCTTGCTAGTTATGTTAGAAGCCTTCGTATGCCACTACCAGTAGAGATTGAGATTACAAATGAGCGTAACGGTTTTGAACGAATCTTTACCCAATTATCCAACTTTGAGCGTGTTTCCGAATACGATGAAAATACTAAAAGATGTCTAATGAAAATTTATTATTATGAGGTCGATGAGATGGAACTACTCATAACCCTGCTTTCTTTTGGGCCTGTTATTAAAGTGATTGGTCCCGAACACTTCAAAGAACAATTGATCGGGCGCATAGCAAAACAGAAACAATTGCTTACGATGCTGGATGAAAGAACATCTGCAGAAGGCTATTCAGTTAACAATTAGTCAGGAAAGGTTTGGATACGTATGCTGGAAAAAGAGTTTGTAAGAAAAATCAATAGTATTCATGGTGCGGCATATGTTGTTGGCGGATGGGTCAGAGACTGGATTAGAGGAATTTCTCCTAAAGATAAAGATTATGTAATTACTGGTCTGCACGAAGAGGGCTTTAATAAATTGTTTCCACAAGCAATTAAAGTAGGCAACTCCTTCCCTGTATATTTGCTGGAAATCAATGGCGAGTCTTGTGAAATTGCATTTGCCAGGCAGGAACGTAAAACGGGTGCAGGTTATAAGGGGGTTGAGGTTTCCTTTGATAAAAGTATCCATATTAGGGATGATTTATATCGCAGAGATACAACAATGAATAGTATTGCCTTTGATTTACAAACGCTTGAACTGATTGATCCATTCCAAGGTAAGCAGCACATTGCTGAACGAAAGATATTTCCAACTTCACAACATTTCAAGGATGATCCAATTCGGGCATTGCGAGCAGCGAGACAAGCAGCGCAGTTTAATTTTTTTATTGATGAATCCACAATTGCGTTGATGAAGGAATGCCGGGAAGAATTAATGAGCGAGCCTAAAGAACGATTATTTAATGAATTGGACAAGGCTTTACAATCGAATAAGCCGTCGCTGTTTTTCTTAGCATTACAACAGGCTAATTTGTTGGATATCACGTATCCTCAAATTCATGCTTTAATTGGACAGACACAGCCCGTCCGGTATCATCCAGAGGGAGACGCTTTTAATCATACCTTGGAGGTTGTAGATCGTGTCTCGGAGCTCAACCCCAGAGTTGAGGTTCGATTTGCAGCATTAGCACATGATCTTGGCAAGGGACTGACGCCAAAGGAAAAATTGCCAACACATCATCTGCATGATGTGTTGGGGCTTGATGCCATAAAGGCGTTCGATCAGCATATTGGATTACCTAATAAGTGGATAGCATGCGCAGAGTTTACCATCCAGCATCATATGCGTGTCAATAAATTAAAACAAAAAGGTAAAATTGTTGATTTTATCCTTGCGTTACAGAAAAATCCTATTGGAGATAAAGGATTTAGTGATATTCTGCTCGTTGACAATGGAAGTCTGCCAGATTGTTTACTGAATTTTGAGGAGTATATTGCTGCAATTAAGACGGTAAAGGGTAACGATGCACCGGGTGAGCTGCAAGGGAAAGAAATAGGCGACTGGATTAGGCAGCAACAGATTAAAACCATCCTTAAGTAGCAAGAAGGAGCTGATGCCTGTGGCTGCTGTAATACCCGGTTTCCGGTTCGAAAAACAAGTCTGTCCAAAACCATACCATATGGTTTTGGACAGACTTGTTTTTATGTAGGCTCACTTGGCCGACAGAATCCCGGGCTTTTCCAGCGTCCGATGACCTGCTTTAGTGAGGGAGATTCGACGGTCGTCGCTACAGGCAGTACCGTTTTTGAAATTCTCTGGCGTGTTCTAATGTCATCAGCGCGGTTTCGGTTGTGTTGGACAGCTTGACTAAGTAGGTTTTGGCTCCCCAGGGGGCCAGTTCCAACACCATATCGGAATTGATGATAAACCCTTTGTGACAGCGGAAAAACTTGTATTTTTCCAAGCGTTGTTCTAACAAGTGCAAAGGATCGTTGGTCTGAATAGTCAGGCCATCGGTCGTATAGATTGTGGTTTTACGTTCGTTGCGGGTAATTAAGATGATATCATGCACATTGACAAAGACGCTTTTCTCATTGGATGAACATTCTTAGTGCTATGCACTAGGCAGTTTTTTTGTTGTAATGAGGGTTTGTGCTATTAAGAAATATTAAATTGTCCTGCAATAAATTCAGAGCACTTGTACGGATAAAGAATAGGGAGAAGTTTATGGGAATAATTCCATAAACTTGCTTGATTATAGAAAAAATAATATTTTTTACCATAATTTCTAAAAAATCTGCATGAAATTGTCATAACTTGTACGGATATAAATATAGAGGCAAATCTTTGTTCTAACACTGCATAAAATTGAGAGAATTAGGACACCAGCAAGTATTACTGGATATATGGAAATCGAGGTGATTTTATGCTCAAATGCAATTCGCATTTGTTCGTACAATTTGCTTAATTGGATACCCGGAAGGCGATGATCATTGTTAAGGAGGAGTATTATGTTATATTACACTATAGATATGCTCCGGGAGATGTACCGGCGAGAGCAGCCAAACTGGCCTGAGGATAAAATTCAAGAAAAGGCCCAAACCATTCATAATCTGTTAAACACATTAGATGTTTACTGGCGTAGAAGTAACAAACGCTATTATAAGATGAATATTCATTTATATTCAACGTATCTCATCGATATGTTACTTAACGGTTCACCATCGCAGACCTATCATTATTCGCGGGGAAATTGCAAGCGGAGCTCGGTGAAGAGGGAACGCTGCTGACAGGCCGGTTAGTCCAGCCAATGCAACTTGATCAGATGGCTGATTTGAGGAGGAGAGTAAGCGTGATTAAAGCAGATATAAGAAAATTTGAAGACTATCGAAGTGAGCAAATCGCTAATACGATTAAACGATATCAGCAAGTACGCAGTTCGTTGGAATATGTTGCAAACAGGCTGGATAGAGTAGGGAAAACAGGAGCCAGAACGGCAAAAGAGGAGCTGCTGTGCATTATTGTGGATATTGATCAGGGGATTAAGCACCTAAGTCCGCGTCAGCAACGGGTAATTCTGCTTTTGCAGCAAGGCTATGAATATAAAGAAATTAGTACCGCTATGGGCATTAGCGCCGCTACGGCGGCCTCACATGCAAGTCAGGCGTTTAACAGACTGACCAGCTATTTAAATAAACGTGCAAAATTAGTCCAGAACAGTCTGCACTAAAAAGAGAAAGCCGTGTGTGGTTTCGTAAGGAACGCAGTACCCGGCCCTCGGTACTAACATCCTGTTGAAAGGGCAGGCAGTGAGGGGGTGAGGCATATAGAATAAAAGCCGGTAAGAAGATTTAAGTGACGGGAATGTCATAAAAATGGGTTTTGACTCAAATAAGCCTGCGGCCAACAGCGCTCTGTCAAGCGCTGATATGCGCAATACTTTCGGCACATTAAAAACGCGATTGCCAAAGAACACAACTGGAATGATACAGACGCCAATGTCAGCAGCCACCGCCTGCGGCAATTATCAGTTAAATAAGCTTGGGGGGATGGATATTGTAGTTGCACAGTGCCGCCATGCCAGGCGCGCGTTCAGGCTCATGAGTCGATAAAATCAGCCCATAAACGAATTGACAACGTATATCGTACAGCCGGATACATTTCGGCTGGAGTTGGAGTTTATTTTGCAGGTTATTGCCTTTATGATTCAACGGGGAGGCCGTTAGGGTTACCCGTTACCGATTGGTATGACTTGCCAGCCTGACCGGGTATGCTTTGGTTATTATCCTTTTATAAAAAACAAAAGAAAACATCAATTGAATTGCATAAATCAACTCTGTCTTGTACGGATAAAGAATAGAGGGAGATTCTGAATACCAGCAACCCGGCGGCATAATAACCGGATCTGCCATATTGGTCGGACAGGATAAAACGGAGGTTGTGAGGCTGGCCCCATTCATTGAATAGAAGCCTGCTGAAAGAAGGCGCAGGTGAAGAAAAATTATTTTGGAGGAAGATAATGATGAAACAGGCAGTAGGAGCACAAGGCAGGCTATTATTGGATTTTGAAACGGTATATGGCCAAAATCCGGTGTCGAAAAACGCGAAAGTTCTTCCCTTCAACACGTTTGACGTAAAATCCAAGCAGAATATGAAAGACCCGGCTACGATAACCGGCACGCGCAATCCGGTAGAACCGTCTTCCGGCAATGTCAGCGTAGACGGCAGTATTGTAACGCCGCTTGATGACAGTGCTGTCGGATATTGGCTTAAAGGTCTGTTCGGCAATCCTGTAACAACTGGCGCGGCAGCACCGTATCGACATGTTTTTAAGGTGGGAAATACCCAGCCGTCCATGGTGCTGGAAAAAGGCTTTACCGATATTGGTCAATATGTGCTGCTAAATGGTTGTAAGATCAGCTCATTCAAACTGGCGTTTGGCGGGGAAGATGAATTAACCGCCGCCATAGAAATCATGGGCGGACAGGAACGGCTTTCAGCGGCTCCTTATGCGGAAACTCCGGCAGTTATTCCCTTTGCAGCATTCAATAACATGCATGGCCGCGTGGAAGAGGGCGGCTCTGTTCTGGCTACTGTTACCAAAGGAGAATTTACGATTAATACCGGACTTGACGGCAATCAGTATACCATAGGCAATAACGGCTGCCGCAGTGACATTCCTGCAGGGATATACAAAATAAGCGGCAGCATTACCGCGCTGTTTGACGGTCCTGATTTGCTGCAAAAAGCATTGGACGGAACAAAGTCCAGTCTAAAAGTGAATTTTGCCGCAAACAATCATAGTCTGGAGTTTCTGTTTCCGGAAATACTCTACGAACGCAGTTCGCCAGGCATTACCGGTCCGGCAGGCGTGCTGATCTCCTTGCCTTTTCAGGCTTTTTATCAGAGCAATACGGATCACACCGCTGTTAAGGCAACGTTGGTCAATAGCGTGGAAAGCTATGCTTAAAAGTAAATAATTTTAGTTAGGGAGGATATCATGCCTGGAGCAAGAGCAATGACTTATGCGGAACGAGAAGCTTTTATCGATGCTGGCCTGGACCCAATGTTTACGGATCAAAAAATAACGCCGCAGCGTGAACGCGATATTGTCGGCTGGATGTTAAAAAATATTTATCAAGACTGTGATTTCTCTGGTCAGCCTTATCCTAAATGCCGCAATCTGGCGTATCGTACTTATGAACTGACAATTAAGGCGGAAGAGGATGAAGTAAAAAACTTATAGCGGTCTGGGATTGGTATGCGGAAGGCCGGAACAGTTACTGTGAGGCCTGCCGCGTACGTCAAAAACAGACCGCGAAGCCCATAAATTGTCATGGCTGTAAAGGCAGTTGCCCGGCAATATGTCCGGGCAATCGCCGGGTTTTTGAACTCTGGCGGCTGGTAAACACCCAATGGCGCGTGGGTTTAGGCGGTATGATCGGCCTGGATTATACCGCGGTATTTCGGATCGCGGCCGTCTACCGAATGAAAATAACGCCAGGTTTGTTTGAGAAACTGAGGCAGTTGGAACTACGGGCACTTTTGCATAATAAGGAGGGATAATAATGGACAGTGATACCTCGGCAGCAGTGGACAAATGGGAAGAATACCAGAAAGAGCATATTATTGCCCTGGAAAGTACAACTGAGAAAATGCAGAACATAGCGGAAATACAGGCGTCCACACTGCAAAAAATGACTCAGGTAATACCGGATAACAGCAAGGAGCCAAGCAGTGCAAAGCTGACTCCGGCGATGGAGAAACATATTCAGGATGGCTTTGAAAATTTGCAGAAAAAAATTGATGAAGCCATTGGCGGAATTTTTGACGGAAAACAATCGGTTCGTCAGGGATTTACGCAAATTCTGCAAAATACAGGCAATGAACTGGGACGTGTAGTCATGCAGGTATGGCTGGAGGATACTATTCTTCCGGTGCTTAAAGAATGGTGGCAGGGCAGGATAAAAAACTGGTTTGGCAAAGAGGGCGGTGCCGAGCAGAAGGTGGATGATGCAGTATCATCGGCTGCTGCATCAGGGACACCCGCAACTACCACTGCAGTACAGAAAAAACAAAGTGCGGCTGACAAAGCAAAAGCAGATAAAAACCCGCTTGATGAGGCCAAGTTAATAGAAGACGGTGTCGAGCGGGTGAATGCCAGCATTCAGGGGCATATGCAAAATATGCTCAGTGGAGCGGAAAGTTTTAGGCAGAGTTTTATGGGAATTATCAAAAAACTAGCGCAGGAATTTTTGGTTGTCACTCTGCAGATGTGGGTTACCCAGCAATTTCCCAAATGGATTAATAAGATTTTCGGCATTAAGCAGGAACAAAGCGGGGGGGAAGTGCGCGGGCAGGAAGCGGTGATTGTCGGAGAATCAGGTAAGGAATTGTTTGTGCCCCATACGTCCGGAACAATCGTTCCCAATTATCAACTTAACCGGTCCGCCGCCTCTTTGGCTGAACCGGCAGTAACCATTAATGTGGTTAACAATACCGGCGTTCAGGCCAGCGCCCGCCAGGGACAGATAAACTGGGACGGCCGGCAGTATGTTGTCGATATTTTTTTAGACGCATATGCGCGAAATGTCAGCGGTATGCGCGATATCATAGGGGCGAGGGGGTAGAACTATGACTTTACCGGAATTTCCTGAGATACAGCAGCCTTGTTATCCGTTCAGCAGCGAGTGGGAAGATCCGGCGTTAACTTCCAAAATGGAAAACGGCTACATTGTCTCCCGACCTAAATTTACCAGGGTCAGGGAAACTTTTCGTCTAAAATGGCAGGCTCTGCCGGCGAGGGACTATCATGCTCTGCGCACATTCTGGAAGGATGTCGTCCTAGGCGGCAGCCGGGAATTCTACTGGACTTATCCTGAGGTGCCGGATGACGCCTATAGTAAAAAGGTGTTTACAGTCCGGTTTATAAGCGGAGAGATACGGTTTGATTTGGTTGGTCCGGGTCAGTATTCGGGGGAATTTAAACTACAGGAGGTATAGTCGACCATGGCCCTTGATTTATCTAAAGTGGCGATCCTGGAAAAGAACAAGCTGGCCTCAGACGGGGTATGGCCTAATTCTGCTGGAAATTCAGATTGACCGGGACACCGGCATCCGGATTGTCCGCAATACTTTTGAACTGGGCGGCGATACGCCAACCATGTTGTGCTAAATCATATTATTTTATTCCTGCTTAGTGACAGTCTTTTGAAAAGGAGACATTTTTATGCTTAATTGGTCCCTTGCGGGCATACTTGAAAAAAACAAGCTGGCCAATGACGCTCCATTTCTCTTGTTGGTGCAATTGGACGTTCCTGGGTTGGCAGAACCCATCCGGTTGGTTCGCAATAATGAGGATATTGCCTGGAACGGTCACTCGTGGATACGTTTCCCGATTGACTTAGACAAAATTACAAGCGAGGATGGAAAAGAACTCCCGTCGGTTAGCCTCAAGGTCAGTAATGTTGGCGGTATGGTCCAGACGTATGTCCAGCAGCACAAAGGCTTCTGTGACGCTCCTGTTAAGCTGATGATTGTTCATGCGGCCCATTTGGATAATCCCGTTCCGGAATTTGAAATGGATTATATCATAATTAAAACTGACTATGATGAGCAATGGGTAACGTTTAATATCGGAGCGTCCAACGATCACAGTTTCCGGTTTCCGTTTTGGCGGTATATCAGGGATTTTTGTCCGCATTATTTTAAGGATATTATGTGCGGCTATGCCGGCAATGAAGAACCCTGCGACAATACGCTGTCAACTTGTCAAATCAGGGAGCGCTACAATGGGGAAAAAGGGATGCAATCAGCCTAAATAAGCGGTTTAATCCCAACATTCCTCATCACCTCCCTTTAAGGACAACCTTCGATAGGAGGTATTTATTTCCTTGGTAAAAATTGATGATCTTATTGGCCAGCCCTTTCAAGACGGCGGCAGAGGCCAGGAAACCTTCGATTGCTGGGGGATGGCTCTGGAAGTTTACCGGCGTTATGGCCGGGAGCTGCCCGATTACCGAATATCTGCAATGGACGCCCAAAAAATTGGCGACCAAATGGCAACAGAGGCCCCGGCCTGGGTAGAAGTAAAGCAACCCTTGCCAGTGCCTTGCCTGGTAGTCATCCAGTTAAGCTGCGTCAGCTGGGCCAATCATGTCGGCGTATATATTGGTAACGGGAAGTTTATCCACGCCTATAGTAAAACCGGTGTGATTATTGACCGGATTAAGCGCTGGCAGAGCAATATTATTGGATTTTATGTGCCACGAGGTGAGTAATAGTGCTGGAAATTATAAAAATTGAAAATCCGTTTGACAGGACGCGCCGGGAAACTGAGCGCGTTCATTTTATCCCAGGGCAAAGCCTGCGGACGTATATTCCGGATGAGAATATAGAATTTATACTCAACGGTAATTGGGTGGAGCAGCCGGAAACGACTTATCCCTGCGACGGTGACCAGATCATTGTTATGCCGCATGTTGGCGGAGGTAGTTTTAAAAAGATACTTGGCGTGATTGCCAGCGTAGCATTGGCGGCTTATACGGGGAAGGTTGCGGACGGGCTGTGGGGTCTTGGAAAAGGATCGATTGCCTCTTGCCTTGCCTCCGGTACTGTAGCAGTGCTTGGTGGCAAAATCATAAACGCGCTTGTCCCAGTGGAACGGTCCGGCTTATCATCGCAAGAAACCACCCAAACCTACGGCTGGGACCTGCCAAAGCCTATCACCGGTGAAGGCGGCGTGGTCGGCGTGACCTATGGTGAGTGCATCCCAGCGCCGCAACTATTGGAAAGCCATCTTGACACAGTTGACGATAAGCAATATCTTAACCTGTTGTTTTGCGGTGGCATGGGGCCGGTTGACGAAATCAGCAATATCAAAATCGGTGATAACCCTATCGAAAATTACACTGACGTGCAAATTGAAACCCGGTTAGGTACAAACGACCAAACTGCCATAACCTATTTGGGCAATACCACCAACAACCAGGAAATTTCCCATGAGCTGCAAGACGCCTGGGCGACATACGTTGCCGACAATACGGACGCCCAGGGCCTACAGGTTAGTGTGGAATTTCCCAGCGGCCTTTACCATTTGAATGATAAGGGGAACCTGACAAACGCCTGGGTTGAATTAGAATCTCAGTACAGGCTTGTCGGTGGTGAGTGGCAGAATTGGTTGGGCAGTACCTATGTAGCATCGAGCGGGATTGCCGGCGCTAAATGCGCTGCCGATGCGCCGGCGGAAACGTGGACAATTCTGTGCTTAGGAGTTATGTCTCTTAAGGGCAGTGTTTCTGGTAAAATGGCTAGCAACCTTCGCCCTGGTGAGCTATATGATAATGGTAAAATATCATTTGTTGTCCCGAGGATAGGCACATACACCATCGTCACAGCAAGCACAGCCCGTATTACAGCCGCGCAAAATACCGCAGTTCGCCGTTCCTACAGCCTTGAAAATCTTGCGCCCGGGAAATATGAGGTCAGGATGCGGGTTAAAGCGCGTTCGGCGGTGTCTGGTACCCGAGATTCCACGACTGTATACTGGACGCGACTTACAACTGTGATTTACGGCAATTTTTGCCGGCCGAACAAAGTTTTAATTGGCCTGCGGATACTGGCAACCGGGCAACTGTCTGGCGGTATCCCCAGTGTTACTTGGCGGCAGCGGCGGGACACCGTTTATGCATGGAACCCGTATACGAAACAATATCAAGCCAAGCGCGCTAATAATCCAATTTGGGCGGCCTATGACATCTACCATCAGTGCCGGCTGCTGAGAAATATCAACACCGGTCAAGATGAATACGTTGTATTTGGTATCAAACATGACCGACTTGACCCGTATTGGGACGAATGGATGGAGGCCGCCGCCTATGCCGACGGACAGATTGAAGGCCCGGACGGCCCGGAGAACCGCTTTGAATTTGACGCCTTTTTTGATACTGCCCTAAAACGGCAAGTTGCTGCGCAAAAGGCGGCTACTGTCGGTCACGCCACGATAATGCTCAGGGGCAACAACATCAGCATTGTCTGTGACAAACCTGGGGTTATGACTCAGGTTTTCGGCGAAGGACGTACAGTTATGTCCAGCTTCCAGGGCAGTTTTACCGGAATCGAGGATCGGACAAAATCTGTTGAAGTCATTTTTTCGGATACCGAAAACGATTTTAAAAACACTCAATTTCAGGTTCGTTCGGAGGATTGGGCAGTCAGTTCGATTGCCGATGACACGCCGACACAGCTGCAGTTGTTTGGCGTAAAGCGGCGTTCGCAGGCTAAGCGGGAAGGCGACTATACGCTGGCCAACAATTTATTGGTTACCCAGTTCGTCGATATTTCCACCGACATTGACGCTATGGTTAGCCAATATGGTGATATTGTGGGACTTAATCATGCTGTATCCCAAATTGGCATTGCCTCCGGCCGGCTGGTTGCGGCAACGGAAGATAGCATCACGCTTGACAAAACTGTACTCCTGTCGCCCGGCAAAAGCTACGAGATCATAATTAGCCTGGCGACAGATAAGCTTGTAAAAAGATATATTGTAGCCGTTGCCAAGGACACCGAAACAGATACGCTGACTGTTACTGAGTCCTTCGGGATTATCCCGGAAAAGTATGACAATTATGTGTTCGGCGAGGTGAACAAGTCAGTAAAGCCGTTCCGCTTGGTGGGTGTTACCAAGAACGGCGATTTTAAATGTCAGTTGAAACTTGCCGAATATGTGGAAGGGGTTTATGACGGTGATTTAAACTATCCAGTTGTGGACTATACGCCGCCGGCAGCGGGAACGCTCGAAGTCAGTAATTTAAGCGTATCGTTCCGGGTGGGCTGGCAGGGCTATGGTACAGTCGTGCCGGTAATTTATTGTTCCTGGCAGCTGCCCTCGATGTCCGTTAAATCGGTAATTGTGTATTACAGTGCTGACGACGGCGCAACCTGGACAAAGTGGAGCGATATGCTGGCCACCGAAGCACAGATCAATGGGGTTAAATTGCAAGAGCGATATTTGGTAAAGGTCTGCACTGTAAACGAATTAGGCTTAACTTCGGCGGGGGTGGTATCCGACCCTATCTATATTACGGATGAGGATTTGCCAGCGCCGGAGCATGTTACTAATATTTTTATTACAGAGAACAATCAAAATCAGGGCAACAATGTTGTTTTGAACGAACTCTATGTTGCCTGCACGCCGCCGGACAGCCTGTATTACAGCCACGCCGAATGGTACATTAAATCCCACAACCCGGGGGTGAATGAGTATGACCTAACAGACCCGGCGTTTTATGATGTGCCGGTCGAAGATATCGGCGCGATGCTGGACAACTGGAAATTAGTTGACGGTGCTGCCAAAGATAATATTACCATTAAAAATCTGATCCTGGGCGAAACTTATTCCATTAAAGTAGTGGCCGTTAATACGCTGGGCAAGAAAGCCGACTTTGACACTGCGCCGGTCAAGACTCACACAATCACTGGCAAAACAACTATCCCGTCCACGCCGGACAATTTTGTTGTGCAGATTACCGATGTGGCCACATGCACATGGACAAGGATACCTGATACTGACTGTGATTTTTACGAACTGAGAGCAGACCAAAACCCGGGCGTAAACGCGGGGCTGCTGGCGCGAACAGCATCCACAAAAGCATTACCGACACTTGCTGAGCGTCAGGGGACGCTCTATTTATATGCCCATAACACAGCAGGGACCGTCGGCAAATACTCCGTACCGGCCAGCTATAGCTACTATAAAGCGCCACCGCCTATGCCACAGAATGTAACGATAACCGGCATATTCCAGGGCTTTAGGCTTACTACGGAGGCGCTGCCAACGCACTGCATCGGTATCAACGTCCATGTTGACGGGCAGGTGTATTTTAGCAATAACAATACCTATACTTACGAAGCCCGCAGCGGCATTTTCCAAATACAGGTTGCATTTGTGGATATCTTCGGCGAAGGCGCTTTAAGCCCGGTTGAGTTGGTTGAAGTACAAAGCCAGATTGCCATTGGCGAACTGGAAGATGCGGCACAGGAGGCTATTGAAAAGGCTCAGAAAAGCGTTGCTCAAGAAACGTTTAACAATGCAATGGAAGCTGTTGATGGCGCTATGGAAGTTATCAACGACGCTGTAACCGAACTGGGAGAAACAACCGTATCCAAGACTGAGTTTACGGAAACCAAAAACGAACTAGCCTTGGTTGATACTGAAAACCGGACACTGATCAGCCAGACCACGGAATTCGTCAGCGTTATGAATGGTAAGCTTGCCTCCGCTCCTGACGCTCCGGGCCAGTTCGAGAGCATTGCGGCTTTAAATGTAAAAAATAATCAAATTGCTCTTGTCGTAAACGAGAATAAAACTGCAACTGATAACGCTATTGCCGCCGTGGATATTAAAGCTAATCAGATTAGCCAGACCGTCGCCAGCAACAAGCAGGATGCCGACGGCAAAATAGAGACGCTCACCGGGCAAATAAATGCAGTGCCGGGGAAAATAACGGCGGCTGTCACCGAAGCAAAGCAAGATATAACTAACAATCAAATTGCCCCTGTAGTTACCCGTGTTGCAGCCATTGAAGTAACTACAGAAGGTATAACAAATACCGTATCTGGTTTACAAACGCAAGTAGACGGCAAAGCAGCAAACTGGGTTTATTCGGGGGTTCCTACTTTAAGCAATCAGCCTGCGGTAAACTGGAACACGGCTGCCTTAAAAGAAAAGCATCTAGGGGATATTTACTATGATACTAGCGGAAAAGCCGCATATGTGTTCTCTAAAGCAGGCGCTACTTACTCGTGGCAAGGAATAACGGCTGATGTAGATTTGTCGGAAATTCAAAGCCAGATTAACCAGCAAAACAACCAGATTAGCTCCATCGTGACAAGTACCTTGGCAAACACCCAAGTAACAGCTATCCTGCAGATGCTTCAAGGTCTGTATTTCCGGGCCGCTGACGGCAGTTTGCAATCGCTGCTGGTTATTACGCCGACAGAAGTTTACATCAATACTGGGTATTTACGGATTGCCGCCAATACCAAAATTGATGGAAATGTTATTGCATCCGGGATGATTCAGGCCGGAGCGGTTAAAGCCGGGCATCTGGAATCTAACACTGTTTCCGCCATGTTTGCGAATTTTGGCACGTTTGTGTCTGCAGGCGCAGATGGGAGCAAAACAACTATTAGTGGGCCGCTGATTACTGTGCATCATCCAAACGGTAAATTAGCGGCTCGTTTTGGGCGGTGGTAATATGCAAGGGTTACAATGCTGGGATGCTAATGGGAACTTAACCTTAGATTTAACAGACCGGTTAACCAGGGTTTTGGGCGAGTTTAAAACCGGAACAGTGAACGGAAGTATAACGGACGCGAACATAGCTAATGGAACACCCTGGATATTGAATTTAAGTATGGGTAGAAATATTGCAGAACAGGAAAAAATATTTGACATACTTATAAATGGTTCTACTATTTCTTGGACCTTTACGAATTATAGCAGTTCTTTTCCAGGGACAGCTATTAGTAGAAAATTTATCTACGGGGTGTATTGAATGGCAGCAGGGATAGAGGTTTATAACAATAATAACATTTTGCAAATCACAGATAAGTTTAGGAATTTACAATTTATAGAGAAAATAACTTTATCCTCCTTTAATTCACTGGACATACAAGAGATACCTAACGACTTGAGTAGTTTTTACGCTTTTAGAGAAATAACGGGTACCAGTTCTATCGCTATAATTTATGTGGGTAGCAGTATAATCCGTTTTTTCGCCAAACCTGCCACAAGTGCTGTAGTTGAGGTGTTTCGTTTTGGTTACTCTACTACCGTATCTTCGGGGGGAGGTTTTCAAGTATTCAACAGTAACGGCGAAATTGTGTTTGATTCAAACAACAAATACATGCGGGTTATTGATTCGAGACATACAAACAATCTCGGGAGTGGTATAACATTAAGTCACGATACAAGTATAAAAACAGCTATATTAGCTGGCTCCGTATATACATATAGTGAAATGTACAATACAGACATTATGGGAGGGAGTTGGTATACTTGGCAAGCATCAGACGCACAAGTCTTTAATTTTTATGAGGACAGAATAGAGACAAAGGTGGAAAACCTATCTTCCAGTTTAACCAGCGGAACAACAAACTCCGGTTACTTTAACGAGCGAAAAACTTCCAGTTTCCTGGTCTTAGACGTTACCAACTACTAATGAAAGGAGGCTAACGCATGGCTTTCAATTTTGGCACACAGTACGACGGCAGCGGCAGCATAATCCGAACAGGAGCATACGGTAAGACAACACCGTTTCTGATGACCAACAGCAATTTAGGGCTGTATGATTTTTTTACCGAGAACTTCCGCTCCATAATTGAGGACGGCATAGTAAAAACACCCTGGTCTAACATCCTCTCTAAGCCGACAACCCTGGAAGGATTTGGTATAACAGATGCGGCCCCTGCGGGTTATGGCCTGGGTACAGCGGCAGTTACTGCATACAATGACTGGAATAACTATAAAACAACGGGGTTTTTTCTAGGCAATAATTTACCCAATGCTCCCACAAGTGGAGCGGCTACCTGGTATTGGGTTACTGTCATTAGATACACCGATTCTTATGTATATCAAAAGGCTGTTGGATTCGGCGGCTCTGCCTTTCTCACGTTTGAGCGCAGATGCCAGGCCGGAACATGGTCAGAGTGGGAAAGAGTAGCTAAGTATGCAGACTTGGATACTAAACTATCAAAAAGTAACCTTGTTCCATCAGGGATTGCGACATATCATTACCGTGATGTTTGCGCTTATTATTACGGGGGAGTATCTATTACAGGTACATTAAAGATAGTCCTTCCGACATCTTGGACTGGCACAATGCTTAAAATTGTTATAGATGGTTTAGACCGTGGTGTTGGGAGATCGATGTGGAGTGTCGAACTTGGCGGCAGAATAGAAGTAGCGGGTAATTGGGCCTTTGCTACAGCTACTTTATCTCAGGGATGTCCATTTACAGATATACGTTTTGGACACGATGGAACTAAATGTTGCATCTTGTTAGGGACTATATCTACAATCTGGAATACAGCAAAAGTTATTATAAGTGATGTCTTTGCAGGTCAAGAAGCATCTGCTGCGTTTGGTTCTGGCTGGGGAATGGGTATAATTACCGATGAAAAAGGGATAGCTTTTGGTAGTTCTCCGACGATTTACACAAATGCGAGAGCAAACATTTCTGTTCCGCTTACAGCGGGGAAGTGGAACTGTGTATTTGTAGGTGGAGGAAGAACTGTTTGCGATTTTATCTACTATCACGATTCTGGCAATAACCCTATTAATATTCGTGGTCAACTGTTGACAACTAATGCAAGGCCAACAGGGTTATTACTTAAATATGACGTGTTTTCGTGGCAAACAACGGGGCAATTAGAAATAAAAATAGTCGATACAGGAACGACAAAGAAAATTTATTTTAAACCTATTTACGATAGTAATCTTATCGTAAATCCCAGAAACACTTTTGCATCTATCTATAAAACACCGTTATTTGACCTGGCCGACGATGATACCAGCGGCTTAAACTATGTTTGTAAAGAAATCGGCAGCTTTATTAACGGTGAAAAAATTGCAACCGTCGATCACGTTACTGCTAATGCAGCGCCTGCTGGCTATGGACTTGGAACTGCTGCAAAACTAATAATTGGAACAGATTTGAATAGTATTAGGGGTTGCGGGTTTTTTGCTGGCTATAATATGACTAATTCACCTAGCGGAAAGGGCTGGATACATTTAATCAGTATATCTAACGGGGACGATATTCTTGTGCAATTTGCCCATGACAGTTTTCAAAACAAAAGTATGTATACTAGATACTCGACAGATCGTGGAACTACATGGCAGCCTTGGGTAGAAGTAGCTAAAGTAGTTAGCCCTGCATTTACCGGAATACCTACTGCACCAACGGCTGCCGCCGGAACTAACAATACCCAGATTGCAAACACAGCGTTTGTGATTGCTAATTCAGCGAGGGCTGGTTATGTCCACCACAAAATTAATAGTGCTAAACCGGCAACTGACCTGCCGAGTACTTGGGCTGCAGGGATGTACTATACCCAAATTTATAACAATGGTTTCCCTCTTACTTTTGGGACTTGCCTGACGATCAAAGATGCAAGAAACGGTGTCGAAGCCATACAAATTGGGGTATCCTGGCCGGGTGCAGATGAAGGGTATTCATCAATGTGCATTAGGGGGAAACGTGATGTTGGCGCAGATGTTTGGGGAGGATGGACAAAAGTAGCTACAGATAGAGCCAGTTTTATACCCGCAGTAGATAACGCCTTTACAATAGGCATTGCTGATCACCGCTTAGCCCAAATATTTGCAGCCAGTGCCACGATCAATACCTCCGATGAACGCGCTAAAACCGACATTGAAGAACTAAAGCTTGGCCGCAAAGTCATAAAATCACTTCGTGCCGTTAAATTTAAATACCGTGAGCGATTGAAGAAAGTGGAAGCCGTCGAAGATGGCACAGAAATTGTAGAGATCGAACCGGAGCGAACAGAAACCCGGATAATAACCCCCGCTGTTTATGAAACGGTAGAAATCGAACCGGCAGAATATGAAACTGTAGTTACTCAGCCGGAGGAAACAAATGAAGAGGGGAATGTAATTGCTGAAGCTGTCACAGAAGAAGTATTAATAAAGGAAGCCATAACCGAAGAACGCTTGGTATCCGCAGAAGTAACCGAAGAAATCATTATCCCCGCAAAAACCGAAGAACGTCCGAAATACAAAGAAGTAATTACATCGCTACCCGGTGTCCGCCCCCACGCTGGATTTATCGCACAAGAGGTAAGGGCGGCGCTTGAGGCGCTTGGTTACGGGGATATAGGGGTATGGACGTACGACAAAGAGGCAGACCGATACGGTCTGCGCTACGAAGAAATAACTCCATTCCTAGCACTAGCCATACAGGAACTAGATTCCGAAGTTGAGGCGCAGGCAGCAAAAATCGAAGCGCAGGAGGTGATGCTGAATCAGCTCACGGCTAGAATAGAAGCTTTAGAAAATCAAACCGCATAAGCGGTTATTTTAATTTAAGGGAGGATTTTATTATGGATAAAATTATGCAATTAAAATCAGAGGCATTTGACATTAGGAGAGAGCAGGAGCGCTTAAATGAGCAAATTAATCAATTAGAGCAACTTAGGCAGCAAAAAGTGCAAGAAATATGGATAGCGGAACAGCAACTGACAAACCAACAGCAAGGGCAACCATCGGTACGAGTAGATCAAATTACCCCAGCGCGAACACCGGGGATTACGCCTGATCAGGTCAAGGACGCAGCAAACCGCTAAGGCGGTTATTTTTATGGGGGTGGGGCAATCCAGATTGCAATTGGTGAGTTGGAAGACGCCGCGCAATAAGCTATTGAAAAGGCTCAGAAAAGCATTGCACAAGAAACGTTTAATAACGCAATGGATGCCGTCAGCGACGCTATGGAAGTTATCGACGGCGCTGTAGCTGCGCTGGGAGAGACAACGGTATCCAAAACTGTGTTTACGGAAACCAAAAACGAGCTGGCTCAGGTTGATACTGAAAACCGGACGCTGATCAGCCAGACGGCGGAATCTGTAGGCATTATGGCCGGTAAACTAAACTCCGCTCCTGACGCTCCGAATCAGTTTGGAAGCGTTGCTGCCCTAAATGTAAAAGTAACCAAATCGCTTTTGCCGTAAATGAAAACAAAACCGCACTGTCGCCGCTAACAAACAGGCCCAGGGTAGCATAAACGCGCAACTGCAATCCCAAATTGACGGCAGCATTACTACCTGGTTTTCCGCCGGGGTGCCGACGCTCAGCAATGCCCCGGCCAACACATGGACGACCAATGCCGTTCGTGATGTCCATTTAGGCGATTTGTACTACGACACAAACAATAAAAAAGCCTACCGCTTTATGAAAACTGGCACAGTTTATTCCTGGGATTTAATATCAGATACCGATGTTACTGCTGCGCTGGATGCTGCACAGAAAGCACAGGACACCGCCGACAGTAAGCGCAGGGTATTTATAGCAGCGCCTGTTCCGCCATATGATGTCGGGGATTTGTGGACGCAAGGCACTGGCGGTGAACTTATGTGCTGCAAAACCAAAAAAACAACAGGCCAGGCGTACGCTGCTGCCGACTGGGAAAAAGCGACTAACATACGGACGACAGCAGCCTGAACCGCTTTCTCAGTGGCATTTATGCAACTGATAAACAGGGCGTGCAAAGCCAGTTTACGCAACAGGCAGACCGGATCAACAGTTTAGTAACAGAAATTGGCAAGCCGCTGGCTCAAACTCAAGTGACTGCTATCTTGCAAATGCTCCAAGGTCTGTATTTCCGGGCCGCTGACGGCAGTTTGCAATCGCTGCTGGTTATTACGCCGACAGAAGTTTACATCAACACTGGGTATTTACGAATTGCCGCCAATACCAAAATTGATGGAAATGTTATTGCATCCGGGATGATTCAGGCCGGAGCGGTTAAAGCCGGGCATCTGGAATCTAACACTGTTTCCGCCATGTTTGCGAATTTGGGTACGTTTGTCTCTGCTGGAGCTAATGGCAAAACAACGATCAGCGGAGCGTTAACCACAGTCCACGACGAAAACGGGCAATTAAGAATAAGATTTGGGAGGTGGTAAGATGCCCTGCGGGCTGCAAATTTGGGACGCAAACGGTAATTTAACTTTAGATGTGACCGACAGATTAACCAGGGTTTTAGGTACATTCTCTACCGGCACTACTGACGGCTCCCACACCGATGCTGCGCTTGCGTTTGGGACTCCCTGGATACATGCAACCAGCAGTTATCCTTATAACTCATATGCATGTCAGTATACTGTTAGCGGGACAACAATTAGCTGGACATTTATCGAAGGCAGCCCCTTTAATCAAGACGGTAAGCGTCCAGAATATGTTATTTATGGGGTGTATTAATTATGGCAGCAGGAATAGAGATTTATAATAATTCTGGGATTTTGCAAATTACAGCCGAATACAAGAATTTGCAGCTTGTCAGTAAAGGCACTATTACCCTAAAGCAGCAAACCAACAATTACTCTATTTCAGTAGACACAGGAGAGGGAAAAATTATTGCTTTTAAAATCCCTGCTGGCAGAAGGGTGTATACCCTTCCTTACAAGGAAGGGAGTTGGTTTTATCATCCCGCTGATGGTTTAGGGGATTTATTAGTTACTTACTATATTTTTGATTTTGCAAACATTCCTTCGGGACGATATTTTGAGGTGAGGAACGAAAACGAAGAAATTTGTTTCTCTGATGCCGCGAAGTTCATGAAGGTATTATCATCGGGAAGTGGAGCAATAAAGGATGGACATAGTTGGAGTTGGCCGGGTTCTAACGAGGAATGGGTTTTTGGGGAATACGCAACAACATCTCCTGATAATGTGGCAGTTGTTGTTGGGAAGGCTCCCACAGCGACACATGTAGTTAGTGATGGTGATGAGACAGGGGCGGGGATACAGCACGTAAACGTACACTTTCAAGGCCCGGCAATAGATTTTAGTTCAACGAATGTTAAATTATCTGTGAATGGTTCTTACTTGCTTTACTCGTACTATTTGGGCGACATGAATATCCCCACGAGGAATTACTTTCAAACAAGGTACAATTATTTAGTCTTAGACGTTACTAATTACTAACACAGAAAGGAAAGGAGGCTACCACGTGGCATTTAACTTTGGAACACAGTACGACGGCAGCGGCAATATAATTCGAGTGGGGGCATACGGCAAGACAACGCCGTTTCTGATGACTAACAGCAATTTAGGGCTGTACGATTTTTGGGCTGAGTGCCTTCGCGCAATAATGGAGGACGGCATAGTTAAAACGTCCTGGACTAACATCCTGTCTAAGCCGAGTACCCTGGCAGGTTTTGGTATAACGAATGCCGTAGCTGCGTCTGATGTTGTCACCACAGCTACAGCAAATAAGTTATTACGTCTTAACTCCGAAGCTAAACTTCCCGCAAGTATCACAGGAGATGCAACTACTCTTGGTACGATACCAATTACGAACTTTCCCCGAATGTCGCAAGGGATTGGTAGCAGCATTACCGACTTTAACGATCTGCCTGCCCTATTTGCGTTTATACCAGGTTATATGGGCGCAGTAAAAAATTTTTCCATAGTAGTATCTAGTGGCACGGCTATAACTAACGCCCCATACTCATCGGGTATTTGGGGATATTTAAGTGTAACTGGAGTTTATAATAGTGCTTCTTCTGGTTGGATTTTTCTAAGATTCAGAGATACCTCTAATCGGATATATGAAAGACAATGGGTAAATGGGACATGGGGAGTTTGGCACGAGATTGCTAAATCAAGCGGAGCTATTTTTACCGGAGCCGTGAGAGTATCAAATACAAGCCCCTCGTTTGACTTAGTTAAAACAAATGCCTCGACTGATAATAAATATTGGGGAGCAGTGGTGGGTGATAATTCTATAGCTTTTAGGGTGTTAAATGATAACTACAGTTCAGCTACCACCTTCATGGGGGTTTACCGCTCAGGAATGACAATTGATACTGTATCATTTCCGAATGGGAATGTAGTAATTGGAGGAATACCTCTTCTTTATAAAAGCAATACTCAAGCTTGGCCTTATGTCCCGCATGTTGGGAATACAGGGGTTTTGGACATTGGAAAATATTTGGACTTTCACGACACATCAGCAGACGGTCTTGATTATGCTACAAGATTAGCTTGCGCTCCATCTGGAAAACTTGGCTTGGGAGGTGTACCTAGTAGTTCAATACCAAGTCAATTTCAGGTGTATACTGGAGGAGCAGGCAATAGTGGAATATCTGTTCATGCAACTGTTACAGGCGTTAGAAATGGCTATCTTTTTGGTTCTGGTACTGCGGGATATTTGGATTTTGATTCAACAATTACCGGAGGAGTCAGGCTCTCATCTTTTGGGCCACTTATATTTGGTGGCAACACTAATGCAATATATGGGGAGAGTTCCTTCACTGAGCAAATGAGAATTACGGTTGGAGGATTTTTGGGATTAGGCACAAATGATCCACTAGCTACTTTTCATGTTTCAAGGCCAGCAAATCCTGTCTCTATCTTGGGTGAAAGAAATGCCCTTATAACATCTGCCGCCCCACGTGCCACAGGGATACAGCTAAGAGGTGGCAGCGCGTCTAATGCAAACGCAAGACTACCCTACGGAACTATAATAAGTTATGCTTCTGATTCTACTGCCGGAGCAGAAAAGGGGGGATTATTGTTCGAGATAGGTGAGGGAAATAATTCTGTTACAAAAATGTATCTAGATTATAAAGGGTTTTATCCCAGTGTAAATAATACAGATGCGCTTGGATTAGTAACTAATAGATGGGCTTCTGTATATTCAAGTGTCTACTATGCGAGAACATTAGGCACTACTTCTATGGCATTAGAGAGGGCAGAGATACTAAATGGAAATCAAAGAGTAGGAGCAATATTGTTTAGGGGAGGTAACAGCTCAAATCAAATCGCAAACTTAGATTACGCTTTAGCATCAGGTTTTTGCGAAACTGCAACAGCAGGTTCAGAAGTAGGTGGATTTTTGGTTGCAACAAGAAACGCCGCAGGAAATCTACTTGATAGGTTATATGTAAACCATCAAGGCATTAGGCCAGCAAGTGATAATAATTTTAGTTGCGGACAGTCTAATTTTAGGTGGTCTACCCTATTTACAGATCATGGGAGATTTACGGGATTAATCAAGTTAGGGCCAAATGCTAATACAGCAACAAATGATACTTACATGCTGTGGATAAATCGCGCAGGGTCTCCTTATATGATAGGTTTAGAGAGAACAAGTACACTATCCAGTGGGGCGGCTGCGGCAGGGATTACTTTTCATGGAGGGAATGCGAGTTCTGCTTCTGCAAATATCGCATATGGCACAATTAATGCTTATGCCCAAACTGCGACAGCAGGAAGCGAAATTGGAGCATTTGGGATAGGGACATATGCAGGTGGAGGTATTGCTACAAGGTGCTATATAGATGTTAATGGCATTCGACCTGGTAACAATAATGCATATCTTTTAGGAGCTAGTAGTTATAGATGGTCTGAGTCGCATATACAAAAGGAATATGTTTATGACATAGTAAGCGTTGGAACATTATCCCCAGCATTTAATGCTTCTGATTACGGAACGTTAATTCTAAATGGTTCCACTGGAGGATACTTAGGGTTTACTCAAAATAATACTATAATTGGCAGAATATCAGCAAATTCTAATGGTATGTATATTGGTAATAATTTGGACCTTCCTATAAATTTCAGAAGGAATAATATAGACAGATGTTTTATAGATTCAGGTGCTTTTGCGCCATCTGTTGATAATAATTTTGCCCTTGGCGGTTCAGGCTTGAGGTGGTCACAAATCTTTGCCGCTAGTGCAACCATTAATACCTCCGATGAAAGATCGAAAACTGACATAAAAGATTTAGATTTAGGACTGGATTTTGTTAACTCCCTTCGTCCAGTAGAATTTAAGTACAAAGTCAGACAAAACGAATTATCCCAGGTTGAAGACGGAACTGAAACAGTAGAAGTAGAACCAGAACGTACTGAAACTAGAGTAGTCACCCCTGCAAAATATGAGACTGTCATTATAGAACCAGCCAAATATGAAACTGTTGTTATCCAATCGGAGGAACTGGACGAAGAAGGAAATGTAATTACTGAAGCTGTAACCGAAGAACGACTAGTAAAAGAAGCTGTCACAGAAGAAAAACTTGTATCCGAAGAAATAACAGAAGAAGTTATTATTCCGGCAGTTACTAAGGAACAGCCTAAGTACAAAGAAGTAATAACTCCACTTCCCGGTAAGCGCCCTCACGCCGGTTTGATCGCGCAGGAAGTAGAGGAAGTCCTGGGCGAAAGGGATATTGGATTATTTACGATCGGAGAAGATGGCTCACACGGTCTGCGCTATACAGAGTTTATCGGCCCGCTGATAAAGGCAGTGCAGGAGCTATCGGCCAAAGTAGATCAGCAAGCGGCTGAAATAGCCGAATTAAAGAATCAAACCGCATAAGCGGTTATTTTAATTTAAGGGAGGATTTTTTATCATGGACAAAATCATGCAATTAAAATCAGAGGCGTTTGACATTAGGAGAGAACAGGAACGCTTAAATGAGCAAATTAATCAATTAGAGCAACTTAGGCAGCAAAAAGTGCAAGAAATGTGGATAGCGGAACAGCAACTGACAAAACAACAGCAGGGACAGTCAGGGCAGGTAGAGCAAATTTTTCAGCAAGTACGCGAACACCGAGGATTTACGCCTGATCAGGTCAAGGACGCAGCAAATCGCTAAGGCGGTTATTTAAATTGAGCAGGGCATTATTATGACTAGGCAAAATCTATCCGAAACAAAAGTAAACATTAAAAAAATATTGAGTAGTCACATCAAGTGCGAGGAGGGAATACCGTCATGATTATGAGTAATTCTCTTTCGGGGTATAGCGTTTATCGCAACAAACTAAAAAGACTATTCCGATAAAGGAATATCTCCGACCACTTAAGATAATTAATAGAAATAAAGGTATCTTAATGTGGGGACGTGATTAATGATCGTAATTAATACAATTCAACACGCATTTAAAGACCTGTATTTCCCTAAGAATTATTGGAAAAGTTGACATTCGTATTTACCTATGATATTAGTAAACATGAAGAACGGTTTTTGAGTAGTGTGCTCTAATTCTTTTAACCGCACAATTTGAAGCTGAAGGGAAACAGGATTTAAAGAGAACCACTTTTGTTTTTTCAGAAAATGGGGAATTAAGTTTGAGAATGCCTGATGAAGCTATGGGAATGCACATGAACGCCATTACTATTGGGGGATAGAGGACGAAAGCGTAGTCAAATATAAAGTTTTAGAAATATTACAAAGACAAAATCCGTCATTAACGATACACAATTTGTACGTTATGGATAATGTTTAGAGGCATTAAGCCTCTTTTTTTATTTTAGTCGTAAGATTATGACGTGTGAAACAGCCGCTAATAGGCGGTTGTTTTTTTATGGGGTGGGGCAATGGAAGCAATACAAGTCATATCATTAATACCATATATCATACAAAACCCGAACTTAATCGGGTTTATTTTATTTGTCATATGTTTTCTGCCGCTGCTGGCTTATGTTGTCCGCAAGGCGGACAAGCAGGCTGACCGGCAGCAGGAGTTTTTTAACAAGTCAATGGATGATGCCAAAGTTAGAGAAGAACGGCTGGGCGATTTAGTGAACAATACGCTTGCTAAGCAGACGGAAGCCCTAAACAACATCAATAATACGATGGTCTGCCTAAATCAGAATGTCGGCGAAATCAAGGAGCGAGTGGATGATATTGAAGATCGTATTGGATCTGAAAAGGAGCGCGCATCATGAAAATTACAATTAACGGAGGCCACTGCCCTGGATTAGATTCCGGGGCAGTAGGGGCAACTGGCCTGCAGGAGGCCGTTGTTGTTAAGGGCGTTATGCAGCGGGTGGCCGGGTATCTAAGGGATATTGGTGCCGTAGTGCTGGAAGTACAGAAAAACGAACTGTATCAAATCACAGATACATCTAACCGGTTCGGCGCTGATTTATTTGTTAGCATTCATTGCAATGCAGCGGTAAATCGGGCGGCGCAGGGGACCGAAACCTATTGTTATTCGCTTGGCGGGCAAGGGGAGAAACTGGCAGGATGCATACAGCGGCAGATAGTCAATAGCCTTGGTACTGTTGACCGGGGAGTTAAAACGGCCGGATTTTATGTGCTGAAAAATACTGATTGTCCTGCGGTATTGGTCGAATTGGCATTTATCTCAAACCCGGAGGATGAGGTATTATTGGCCGATGCCGGTAAACGAGATGAGTTTGCCCGGGCGATAGCCAGGGGAATAACTGATTATTTGGCAGGGGTGTCGTAATGATTGTTTTGCAATCCTTACTGGGGAATTAGATGATTTTTTGGCTGCTGTAATACCCGGTTTCCGGTTCGAAAAACAAGTCTGTCCAAAACCATACCATATGGTTTTGGACAGACTTGTTTTTTTATGTAGGCTCACTTGGCCGACAGAATCCCGGGCTTTTCCAGCGTCCGATGACCTGCTTAGGTGAGGGAGATTCGACGGTCGTCGCTACAGGCAGTACCGTTTTTGAAATTCTCTGGCGTGTTCTAATGTCATCAGCGCGGTTTCGGTTGTGTTGGACAGCTTGACTAAGTAGGTTTTGGCTCCCCAGGGGGCCAGTTCCAACACCATATCGGAATTGATGATAAACCCTTTGTGACAGCGGAAAAACTTGTATTTTTCCAAGCGTTGTTCTAACAAGTGCAAAGGATCGTTGGTCTGAATAGTCAGGCCATCGGTCGTATAGATTGTGGTTTTACGTTCGTTGCGGGTAATTAAGATGATATCATGCACATTGACAAAGACGCTTTTCTCATTGGTTGAAATTTTAAGCTTGGGATTTTTTCGGCCATACAGCGTTTCCGCCCGTTTTAAAAATTCAATTTTTTCCCGCTCTTCCTTCAATTCCTTTATCCGCTTTATTGTTCGATGCAGCCGGTTCAGATCAAACGGCTTCACAATGTAATCAAAGGCATAGACATCAAAAGCCTCATGGGTAAAACAATCATAAGCAGTAACAAAGATGAGAAATATCCTGGGATTGAAGGCGAAAATTTCTTTCGATGCTTCGACGCCATTGATCCCCGGCATATTAATATCTAAAAACACAGCCTCCGGATTCAATTGTTCAACAAGCTCAATCAACTGTCTGCCATTTTCGGTCTTGCCAATAATCTCTACGCCGTCAATTCTTTCTATTACACGTGTTAAAAGGAGCCGCATTGCAGAATCATCTTCAGAAATAATGACTTTTAACATAATAAAAACCTTCTTATCCTCAGCCATATTTATGTCTTGCCAGAGTTTCGACAACAGGAGAAATCGGGGCAGCGAATGCCAACTCTGCATTCTGCCTGTAGAGCCAAAGTGTAAAGACAGGTATTGTATTCTTATTGCTGCAATTTTATTTCTATACATAATAATAAATTAATATTTTTCGGCTGTAAACATGTTTGTCCCGAAAGTCTGTTTATAGTGTCTAAAAGGGTTATTTTTTATCCCGAAGATTTCAATAACTGCTTTTCTTTCCCGATTTGATATGACTTACGGTACCGGCTTGCAGTCCGGCTTGTTCCGCCGGTATCGTTATCCTAAAGCAAGTGCCGTTACGGTCACTGGTAACCTGGATATTGCCGTGATATTTATACACAAGTTTTTTTATGCTGTAAAGCCCCAAACCTCTTTCTTTTCCTTTAGTCGAAAATCCCGCCTGGAATATTTTACCGGATATGTCGGGCAAAATGGTTGCTCCGAGATTTCTAACTTCGAAAATATAATCTTTAGCGTTCTGCAGAATGAAAACCTCAACTATCCGCTCCGGGGCAGAGCATTCTTGTGCTGCCTCAAGAGCATTGTCAATTAAATTGCCGAGAACCAGGTTGATATCTCTTGTGTCCATAGACAATTTTCGCAGGCTGGTCTGAACCGTAACGTGCAAATTGATTTTTCGCGCATCTGCTAACCCGGTCTTGGCGTACAACAGGGCTGTAATCCCCAGGTTATCGGTTTTTATCATTTCCGAGGCAGCCGTTACTTCGGAGACGCTCTTTTTCAAATAGTCTTGCGCCGCCTGGAACTCTTCTACTTCCAACAATCCATAAACGACCTGCAGTTCCTGCCTGAAATTGTGGCGTTGTTCCCGCATGGTAAGCAGTAATTCTTTTACTTTTCCCAGCGTATCCAGTTGGGTTTGTGACTCAATTTGATGTTTCAGTTGAAGGACCAGCCGGTTAATCACAGTTATAGTGAAAACAGGTAAAAGAATGTTTACTATGATGAAATATAAATAGAAATAATCAGGCGCAAAAAGTTCTCTAAATCGAACAATATACTGACAAAAGAAAAAAACAATGATTACGCTTTGTGAAAACAACAATCCGAACACCGGAATAAATATATTGCTTTGTATCGTTTCCGGGTTCTCGGCTAACCGAGGAAAGGGACATATCGCAATCATTAAGATCAGCATAGCTTCCAGAAAAGAATTAATAAAGATCATTAAGACATTACCCTGCAGCACTTTTTTACCTCCCTTCAGAATATTTACGGTAGCATGCTGTTTAGGCAATGAAAAGCTTAATTCATGTAAAATAATATATTATTTTACAATATATGTCAATAATTTACGCGGCCGGCGGAATTTGTAAAGGCTGGAACCGCTTGGCATACCGGTCTTGGACAAGACAGCAAACTGCCGTTTTAGGCAAGAATAGCGCCATTTAAGACAGAAGGTATGGAATTCAGTAAAAACTCTGTGTTATAAAAGAAGCAGGCAGGAACTGGTAATATGCCGGTTTGCCGCCGACGATAACCGTGCTGTCTGGAATTGGCCGGAAGGACGGATTTTGGGCAAAGGAGAGTGGAAGTGTTTTACAGACCGGCAGGCGGCATGGCTGCCGTCATTGGACTGAATGATGGAAAGCATCCGGCGCCTGCTGGCAATAGACGGAATGAAATTTGAAGAAATAGGGGCGGGGGCGGTTTTAACCGGCCCGGTTCAACGGATCAACCGGTAAATCAACTCTGAAAACGAAATCAAAAGGGAAGTGAGAAAATGGACGAAAACACATTAATTGAGGCAATTGCAAAATCTCTGGGCATATCAAGTCGTGAAATGACGGCTGCTACATCTTTGACGAACGAGATAGGCGTTGATTCAATTGAAATGGTAAAGCTCTGCCGTGATTTAAGAAAAACATTTCACTGCGATTTGGAATTCTGCGAAGTTAAGGAAGCTGATACAATCGAAAACCTACTGATCCATCTGTCAGAGAAGAGCCGGGCATCTTAGACAATCGTATGTAACAGCCGGGCAATGGTATCGTCAGCAGAGGAGGAAAGACGGCGTATGAAAAAAAGGGTGGCTGAGAACAAACGGGTTGTTATCACCGGGGTAGGAATTATTTCCCCAATTGGCATTGGCAAGGAAGTATTCTGGAAAAATTGTGTCAGAGGGAAATCAGGTGTGAAAGGAATTGAGCAATTTCCGGTCGAGCAATTTAAATCGAAAATATGTGCGGCTGTTGAAGATTTTGAGCCGCGGGAATTTAAATTAAAAGAAAATCAGCTGGCGAGATTAGACCGCTATGCTCAATTTGCCCTGGCTGCGGCTAAAATGGCCATACAGGATTCCAAACTTGACAGGAATGAACTTGACTGCCGCCGGGCGGGCGTCAGCATCGCCAATGCAATAACCGGTACAACCTCCATGGAACAGGAATTTTTAAAGAGGACGGAACAGTGCACCGAGGCGTTTGACGTAGCTTGGACAAGCAAGGCGTTATATCAGGCATTTACTTATAGTACGGCGTCTCTTGAAGTGGCCGCTGAATTTAAACTGAGAGGCGCGTGTCCGACCTTACCGACAGGTTGCGCCGCCGGTCTGGATGCGATCGGCTTTAGTTTCGATTTGATCAGAAGCGGATATGCGGACGTCATGATTACTGGAGCAGCAGAGGCCCCTCTATGTCCGGTAACGCTTGCCGCTTTTGATATTTTGGGCGCTGTATCAGCCAAAAGAAACAGTACGCCTGAAAAAGCCTCACGGCCCTTTGACAAAGAACGTGACGGCTTTGTTTTAGGTGAAGGAGGCGGAATTCTTGTTTTGGAAGAACGGGAACACGCTATAAAAAGAAGAGCGCCAATTTTAGCTGAGATCTATGGATATGGTTCAACTTGTAATGCCTACCATATGACCGAACTGCTGCCGGACGGAGAAGATCTGGCAAGGGCGCTGGAAATTGCTTTGGCGGATGCGGGAGTAAGGCCCGAACAGATTGATTACATTAATTCACATGGCAGTTCAACTCCGCAGAATGATGTTAATGGAACAGCTGCATATAAAGCCGTGCTGGGGAAAAGAGCCTATGAGGTGCCTGTCAGTTCCTTGAAATCTATGCATGGGCATGCTTTGGCGGCGGCAAGTGCAATGGAAGTTGTTGCTTGTGTGCAATCACTGGTCAACAAAGAAATTCATCCGACGATTAATTACGAGTATCCTGACAGCCGGTGCGATCTGAATTATGTACCGAACCAAAGCGTAAAACCTAAAAATCTGAACTTGATTCTAAAAGATGCCAGCGGCTTTTCTGGAATACACAGCGCGCTGGTGCTTGGAACCGAAGCCCCCCGGGGAGGCCTACAATGAACGCGAAACAAGTAGTCATTACCGGTTTGGGTGTTATTGCGCCGAATGGCATTGGCAAAAATCAGGTATGGGAAAATTCTGTGGCCGGAAAGAATTATATACAGCAGATCACTAAATTTGCTGTACAGGACTGGCCTGCGCAAATGGCCGGTGAAGTAAGGGGATTTGCGGAAACGGATTTTATTTCTTCCCGTCAAGCCCACAAATTGGACGTATTCACAAAATACGCAATTGCCGCCAGCGATTTGGCGATCAAAGATAGTGATATCAAGCTGAATCAAATGAATGCGGATCGAATCGGCGTCTATATCGGAAATTGCTTTGGCGGATGGACTTTTAACGATCCTCAGCTGAGGCTGCTGCATACAAATGGAATTGACGATTTCAGCCCTTTTGTAGGAACGGCATGGTTCCCGGCAGCGCCGCAAGGTGAAATTACGATCAAAAACAAGCTGAGAGGTCACAGTAAAACCTTTGATTCCGGAAGAGCCAGCGGACTGACCGCGATTGGCTATGGGGCAAGAGCCGTTTTGCAGGGACGGGCGGATATTATTTTGGCGGGCGGTACTGAAGGGTTAATCAATCCCTTTACGTTTGCCGCACTTTGCACGGAAGGCATTGAAGAACCCCGGCACAGAATTGCGGAAAGTGGCGTCTATCAGCCCTTTGACCGGCGAAGAAACGGATGGGTTCCCGGCGAGGGAGCAGCGATTTTGGTACTGGAAGAATACGAACATGCAAAACGGCGAGAAGCAAAAATATACGGAGAGATCAAAGGGTTTAGCGATAGCACAGTCGCCTGCCATCCCCGTTTTCTTTCCGGTCAGGAATTGGGGCTTGATTATACGATGACTGAGGCGTTGGCTGATGCGGATTTAAGCCAGCAGCAGATTGATTTAATCATTGCTGACGGTTTGGGAACAGAGCTAGGCGATTTATGGGAGTACCGGGCGGTTAAGAAAAGCCTGGACAAGGTGTATTCCACAGTTCCGGTTACTGTCCCTAAAACGATGACCGGCAATTTATACGGAGCAGCCGGGGCTTTGGATGCATTTTGGGCAGCTATGTCCATAGAAAATAATACCGTTTTACCGACACTTAACTATGAAGTAGCCGATCCCTTAATTGAATTGAATATTGTCCATGAAACGCAAAGAGAACGGACAATTAATAATGTAATGATTAATGGACGCGGCAATGGCGGAATTTGTGCAAGCCTGGTCATCGGGTCAGTCGCTGCAATGCAGTAAAGAAACAAAGGACAGGGGACAAAGCTATGAATACTTGCCGCATCGTTGATTTAAGTGTCGCAATTGATGTAAATGACTGGGAGCCTAATCCGGTAAAATGTGAAATTGTGGGTCATAAAGAAGGCGCCGACCTGCTGGGGGAAAATTTGATTTATATGCGTGGTACCAACTGGTTCTTAACCTTGGTGGAACGTTTCAAACACGTTGTCGGCCGGGGACTGAGCCACAAGCATTTCCCGGAAGAAAAAGGCTTATCATTATTTACTTATAAACTTACTACCCACACAGGCACGCATCTTGATGCTCCCTATCATTTCGGCGATACAGATTCTGCCGGAAAAAAAGCCAAAACGATAACAGATATTCCGTTGGAATGGTGCTTTGGAAATGGTGTATTGTTGGATTTTGGAGCTTTGACGGCAAAGGAGCCGGTTTCAAAAGCGGAGGTTATTGCAAAACTTAAGGCAATAAATTATCAAATTCAACCGTTTGATATTGTATTGCTGAAAACCGGGGGCGATCAATATGCAGGTACGCCGCAATATTTCGCCAGTTTTCGGGGCGTGAGCGCCGAAGCCACAGAATATTTTATTGACTGTGGCGTAAAGATTATCGGCATTGACAGTTTTGGGTTTGATCCGCCTTTTCAGCGAATGATCGGCAATTACCTGCGGGACAAGGATGTAAAGCACTTATGGCCGGCTCATTTTTTAGGCCGAAAAAAAGAATATTGCCATATAGAACGTCTCGCCAACTTAGATAAAATACAAAACCCGACAGGGTTTAAGGTATGCTGCTTTCCGATTAAATTAACTGGCAGCGATGCAAGCTGGTGCAGGGTAGTTGCGCTTGAATAACTCGAGTTTAGGAGGAGCGAGAATGAGTACAAAAGAGATTGTGGTCAAAGTAACTTCGAATACCGGCACCTGCAAGGCCGGGCATAAAACAGGCGATATATTTAAAGTTACGCCCGCTGATTCAGGGGGACTCTGCGGCGCGGCTTATCACACGATATTTCCGATTGTCGCGGCATTGGCCTGGGACGGAGTTTTGCCTCTGGATAATCCGGACAAGATAGAAACTTGCTGCCCGGATGTGAAGAATTTGGTCAGTTTCGAAATTATCCGTCAGGATATTGCCAAGTAAGCGGGTTCACTGGTTAATAGAGGATTTGGAAAGGAGCTTGAGACAGTGAAAAAAACAGCATTGGTTACAGGAGCGGGCAGAGGCATTGGTAAATCAATCGCTTTACAATTGGCGAAAGACGGCTTTCAGGTTGTTTTGGTGGCAAGAACGGCAGCGCAACTGGAAGCGGCGGCTAAGGAAATAGCTGGTTTTGACGGGCATTCGGCCTGGTTTGTCTGTGATATTTCCAGACAGGAAGCGGTAGAGGCGATGATGGGCCAGGTAATGAAAGACGTGGCGAAAATTGATGTACTGGTTAACTGCGCCGGGCGAAGCGGCGGCGGCAAAACAGCGGAAATGGACGATACGCTTTGGCATGATATCATCAACACCAACTTAAACAGTGTTTACTATGTATCAAAAGCCGTATTGAACCAAGGCAATTTAACCGCCGGCGGCGCGATTATCAACATCGCGTCCACCGGTGGCAAACAGGGGGTGCCTTTTGGCTCGGCCTATAGCGCTTCTAAGGCGGGGGTTATTGCGTTTTCGAAGGCGCTGGGAAAGGAACTGGCTAAAACCGGAATAACAGTCAATGCCGTATGTCCTGGCTATGTTGAAAGCGATATGGCGCAGAAAGTCAGAGAAGCCAGCAGTAAACTGCTGAACATTCCGCCGGAAGAGGTGAAAAAGAAATTTGAAAGCATGATCCCTATCGGCAGATATATCGTTCCTGATGAAGTCGCCGCAATGGTCTCTTTTTTGGCCTCGGACAAGGCCAGGGGTATTACCGTCCAGGCGATCAATGTCTGCGGAGGGCTGGGCAGCTTTTAAAACAGCTTGTAAAAGGAGTGAGATCCGGATGGGAAAAGAAAAGCGGCAACAGGTAAAGAGCTTCGAAGTTATAAATTATATTGTCTCTGCCGAATGGCTTCCGGTCGAGGATGAGGAAGGGCATGTGATGGGGGTGCAAAAACGGGAGGGAGCAGCGAAATTTATGGATGGCGAAACTGCGCAATACTCTTTTGTAGGAACTTTCGATATCCCCAATGGCCGGGAGGGAACGGCAAATGGGTATACCAGGCTGGAGTTTGAAGACAAATCCTTGATAATAATTTCCTGGCAGTCCGCCCTGCCGTGGCAAAATGGAAAACTGCCTGTCAATAAAGGATGCGGAACACTGGTCAAAGGAACCGGCCGTTTTGCAGGTATCCGGGGCGAGTCGGTCTTTAGCGGCAGGCAGCTAAAAGCTGCGGCTGAAGATCCCCGGGGGACGGCCATTGCCAATGTTACAATTACCTATGCTCTTCCTTAGTGCCAGCCGCAAGCAGCGCTATAAACGCTTGTGCAGGCTTCTGCTATCGATTGTCCTGCCCGGCTGCCGTCAGGGAAAAAAGGAGTGTTTGCTGTGAGAGTATTTCATCAAATAACAGCCGTCATTGCGCTGTTGACTATTTGCACCTTTCTGCTGTCCAGCGTAACAGCAGAACTGATTGGCGAACCGGCATTAATTGCCGGAGTAAAAAAATTGATTGTTTATGGTTTGTCCATAGTACTAATTTGTATGCCCTTGCTGGTGGCTTCCGGGAGGAAGCTGGCGGCTTATTATCCCGGTCAGCCCTTGATTGAGGCAAAAACCAGGCGCATGAAATGGATTGGTGTCAACGGGATTGTTTTCCTGACGCCATTGGCTTTTATCCTGGACTATTTTGCCCAAAATGCGCAGTTTGATCTGAGTTTTTTTGCTTTTCAAATTTTGGAAATTGTTTGCGGAGGAGTGAATATCTTTCTGTTCAGTCACATGTTCATGGATGGCAAGCAGATCAGCCGGAGCAAAATTACACTTGAAAGTTAGCGGGCGGGAAGAGAAAAAATTGTAAGCGGAGGTATTGAATTTATGGAAATCACCCTTCATTCGATCGAAATCAGCGCATCTGTAGACAGAGTTTACGATATATGCGCCAATGTAGCAAAATGGCCTGAGTATTTTCCTCCATGTAAAAAAGCCGAAATTATATCTGAGCGCGACAATCTTCAGGTTATCGCAATAACGGCCGAGTCCAATGAGACGGAATTTAGCTGGCAGTCAGAACGAAGGTTGTATCCGGATATTTATCGCATTGATTTTGAGCAGTCCAAGCCAAGCCCGCTAGTAAAGTACATGCAGGGCCGCTGGAACATGTTTACCCTTAATCAAGGAGCCTTGCTGGTGCTGGAACACAGGTTTGAACCTAAGGACACTGTCGCAGGAGTTGTCGATGAGGTTCAAAACGCAACAGATGCAATACAGTTTATGCACCGCACCATTGAAGATAACAGTACCAAAGAATTGAAGGCCATAAAAAAGCTCTTGGAAAGCGAGCATTTAGGCCGGACGGAGGCGGTATTTTCGTCGGGAATTGAAATCAGGTCAACGGCCAGACAAGTCTTTGACCTGCTGTATCAGGTGCAGGAATGGCCTCAGGTACTGCCGCATTGTAAAAAAATTGAACTTCTCTATGAAGACGGACATAATCAGGAATTTGAGATGACGGTTGTAGGCGTAGGGGAAAAGTTGGAGGTCATGAGGTCGATCCGTCATGGCTACGCCAATCGGATGATTGAATATTTTCAGCCGTCGTTGCCGCCGGCTCTGCAACGGCATGAAGGTCGATGGGTTATTACCGATAAAAAGAATGGAGTATATCTTGAATCCTGGCACAGGATCGCTCTTGCGGAAGAGGGCGTCCGAAAACTATGGGGCGGGATCAAACCGGAAGAGGCTTTGACGCTTGTTCAACAAGCGATTGAGAAAAACAGTATGATTACGATGCAGACGGTAAAGGCATATTTGGAGAAGGTATAATATGCACAGCAGGTGCAGGGCCAAAAAGGAGGATATAATAATGAGCGCAAACAGAAAAAGTCCCGTTTTTCAAAACTTTAATCGAATGATGGCCAGCGGTCTTGACCACACCGATTATACCAGAATTATCGACAGAGTAGGCCGCGGTGAGGATCATGTAAGAGTCTGCGAGGAGCTTGGCGATAAATGGTTTGCGGCTGCCGAAGAAGAATTAAAAAACGGACACAGGGAGACGGCGCAAATATTTTTCATCAACGCTGCGGCGGTCTACCGGATCGGTGAATATGATATTATTGCGATAACGGATGAAAGGCTCAGAATCTATAGAAAGCTGTTGGACAGTTACTCGCGGGGCATTCAGTTATATGAGAATATGACGGCTGAAAAAGTATCGCTTCCTTATCATAACGCCAAGCTGAGCGGCTGGCTGCTGCTCCCCAAGCAGGCCCCGGGAGCTGTTCCGGTTGTTGTTGCCACAGGCGGTCTTACCGGATTTAAGGAAGAAGTGCATACGATAGCGGTGTCGCTGGTTGAGCGGGGGCTGGGCGTTTTTCTCATCGACGGGCCGGGGCAGGGCGAATCCTTATATTTTAATCAATCCTACTATGAAGTGGAGCATGAAAAAGCGTATGAGGTAATTTTCGATTACCTACTGAGCCGGAGCGCTATTGGTGGAAAAATCGGACTGTTTGGCGCTAGTTTCGGCGGCTATCTTGTTGCCCGTGCGGCAGGATTTTTGTCCGGTCAGTTAGGCGGCTGCGTATGTCGCGGCGGTTCCTATCAGCCGGAAGAAATGATTTCGGTTTATCCCAACGCCTTAGAGAAGCTGGCTATCCGCTTTGGCAAAGATATAGACTATGTAAAGGAGCATTTCCTGTCTAAAATGACGCTGGCCGGGATAGCCGAAAAAATAACTTGTCCGCTGCTCATTATCCACAATGAACAGGATCCTCTTTTCCCGGTGGCCGGAGCGAAACGAATTTTCCAGGAAGCTTCGTCGACGGATAAGACGTTAAAAATTTACCCGGGATTTGATCATTGTGCAACCTTCGATGCTACGGAAGTGCAGCGGTATCTGGTAGACTGGTTTGCTGACAGGCTATTTGCAAAATAGCTTTCTTTATACCGGTTATGCAATGCGCTGATAGAAGCTGAGCTGTTTCATTAAGAAACCTTGCTCAGCTTTTTTATTTATTGGAGGAATGATTGACAGAATTTTGTAATCAGTGATATGATTAAATCAATCGATTGATTGATTTATGAAAGAGCTGCGGTGATGAATGCTTGTGTAAGGTTCAGCCATCGTTTTGTCAGGCAATACTGTAGTTGAGAAAACCAATGCTCCGGGCATTCTGAATGAAGTTTTTTCGGCAGAGGTTTGGATTTCTATGGATTCAATATGGAGGGGCGAACATGAAGAATCAGGCCGGGTTAAAAAAAATCATGGGAATTGGCATAGTGTTATTGGTTTTGGCGGGGGTCAGTGGCTATAAGCTGTATTTGCCCGGGGAAAAGGGGATCACTGCCACCGGTACGGTAGAGGTGACGCTGGCTGATATTGTGCCCAAGACAAACGGCTATATGTCCGAGCTGAGCATTCAGGCGGGTGATACGGTTCAAGCCGGCCAGGTGATTGCAAGAATCAGCCGCAAGGATTTAAAGGCGCAATTGCTGGCTGATGAGGCCGCCTTACACAGGGCCGAATTGCAATTGGCGGATTATGAAAAAGGCGCGAGAGCGCAGGAGATTGAACAGGCCAAGGCGGAAATGGCATCAGCGCAGGCAACCTATCATAAAGCGAAAAATGATTTAAAACGTTATCTCGTTCTCTTTCAGGATCATGCAATTTCCGCGCAGCAGCTGGACGCTGTTCAGGCAAGTTATGATGTTGCCGAAAACAGCATGCTTGCAGCTCAGTCCAGAAAGAGCCTTGTCGTAGAAGGCACCCGTCCGGATATCATTGAAGCCCAGCGGGCCGAGGTGGAGCGCTTGCGGGCTGTGATTGACGTAACCCGTTCGGATTTGGCCGATACCGTTGTGAGCAGTCCGATGAATGGCGTGGTATTAACCAAAAATTTTGAAAATGGGGAGTACCTCAGCGTAGGTTCGGCGGTTGCTACGATTGGCGACTTAAGTGATTGCTGGGTCAAAGTCTATGTTTCTTCGGAACAGCTCGGCCGGATTCAATTAAATCAGCCGGTCGATGTTCACATTGACGCCTATTCCGACCGGACGTTTGCCGGTACCATTAAAGAGATTAGTCAAAATGCCGAATTTACCCCCCGCCAAAGCATAACCCAGCGGGAGCGGGCAAATTTGGTGTTTTATGTTAAAGTTAAGCTTGATAATTCTGACGGCGTTTTCAAACCGGGAATGCCTGCGGATGTGGTTATTCAATGATTGCCCTGAGCAATGTATCGAAGGCTTACCAGACCATACAGGCGGTAAATAATGTGTCGCTGGAAGTGAGAGCTGGTGAAATCTTTGGCCTGGTGGGACCGGACGGCGCCGGTAAAACAACGATGATGCGTATACTGACCGGGCTGCTGGCCCCCACTTCCGGAACGGTTAGCGTTATGGGTTCCGACAAGCTGGAAACAGCCAGGGAGCATATTGGCTATGTTCCGCAAAAATTCAGCCTGTATGGCGACTTAACCGTTTTGGAAAACATTCGTCTGTTTGGGGCGCTGTACGGCCAAAACAAAGAACAGATCGAAGTATTGGCCGAACATATTTTAGGATTTACCAAAATACTGCCGTTCAAGGATCGTTTAGCCGATCATTTATCGGGCGGTATGAAGCAAAAATTAGCACTGGCGGCCGGTTTAATGCACCAGCCCCGCCTCTTTCTGCTCGACGAGCCTACCACTGGCGTCGATCCGGTTTCCCGCCGCGAGTTTTGGCAAATGCTGTATAATCTCAATAAGGAAGGCACAACTATTTTTGTTTCGACTCCCTATATGGATGAAGCGGAGTTTTGTACGCGGATTGCGTTTATGCATCAAGGGCGCATTGTTTCCTGTGATTCGCCGCAGGGCTTACGCCAAAGATATCCCTATAAAGTGCTGGAATTGCGGGCAAGTGACCGCAACATAAAACGGCATTTGGCAGACTGTCCCATTCTGGACATCAATAGCTTCGGCGAGACCTATCATTTGGCGGTAAACAATGCCGGTGATGCGGCAACCAGGATCCGTCAGGCGCTAGCGGCGGCGGGCATTGCAATTACCGGACTGGAAGAAATAGAGCCTACCCTGGAAGATGTGTTTGTGGTATTGGCAAATGAGGTGGCTTAAATGTATGCCGTGGAAATCAACAATCTTTTCCGCCGTTTTGGCGGCTTTATTGCTGTAAATCATATTTCACTGAAAATCAAACAAGGCTCTATCTATGGCTTTCTCGGTCCGAACGGATCGGGTAAATCCACGACAATCCGGATGCTATGCGGTCTGCTGCAGCCAACTGCGGGGGAAGGGAAAATATTGGGCCTGGATATTATTCGCGACAGCGAAGCGATTAAACAAAAAATTGGCTACATGAGCCAGAAGTTCAGCCTTTACGATGATCTGACGGTTTTGGAAAATTTAAAGTTTTATGCCGGTATGTACAGCCTGCCGCGCAGCACGGCAAAAGAAAGAATTGAGGATATGCTGGTTCTGGCCGGGATCAAAGACCGGCGGCATGAATTGGCCGCCAATTTGTCCGGCGGCTGGAAACAGCGGCTGGCTTTGAGCTGTTCGATTATTCACCGTCCGTCAATCCTCTTTTTGGATGAACCGACCGGAGGCGTAGATCCTAAGTCGAGACGGCTGTTTTGGGATATTATTTATCAACTGGCCGGGCAAGGAACTACCGTTATGGTTACCACTCATTTTATGGATGAAGCTGAACATTGTGATATGATCGGCTTTATGTTTGAAGGTAAGTTAATTGCAAATGAAGCACCCTCGCGCTTGAAAAAGCTGATTCCGGGCGTATTGGTCCGCATTGATACCGCCGAACCCATGCAATTACTGGAGCAACTGGAAGAGGAGCGGATTTGCTGTCTTGACCGTTATCCATCCGGGGCCGGCGTACATATTCTTTTGGAAGCGCACCAGCTCGAGCAGCTATCTTCTTATAAATGGAAAAGAATCAATCCCGGTTTGGAAGATGTTTTCGTTTATTTAGTAAAGTGTCAGCGGGAGGGAGAAATAACATGAAAAGGCTGCGGGCAATCCTGATCAAAGAGTTCCTGCAAATGCGGCGGGACCGGTTGACGCTGGCGATGATGCTGCTGGTACCGGTCGCACAGCTTATGCTGTTTGGCTATGCAATCAATACCGACGTTAAGCATTTGCCGACCATTGTTTTTGACCAGTCCCTCCAGCAGGATAGCCGCGACCTGCTGAATTCTTTAACCGCCAGCGGGTATTTTGATATTCACTATACCGCCCGGAATTTCCAGGAGATCAATGAGGCGGTTGATTCCGGCAAAGCCAAGGTGGGGGTGATTATCCCTCCTGATTTTTCCAGTCAGCTAAAGCATGGGCGGACGGCGACCGTACAAATGATTGTAGATGCTTCCGATTCGCTGTCTGCTTCTTCAGCCATTAGTGCGGCTCAATTGGTCAGCCAATTGAAATCACAGCAAATATTGCTGCAAAAAATGAAGGGCTACACGGGCCATGCCGAACAAAGTCCGTATGAGATCCGTATCCGGCCCTGGTATAACCGGGATTTTGTGTCCGCATTTTATATGGTTCCGGGTATTACGGGCGTTATTTTAACAATGACCATGGTGATGATTACCTCAATGGCGATTGTTCGGGAACGCGAACGGGGGACGCTGGAGCAATTGATCGTTACGCCGATGAAAAGCTGGGAGCTTATGCTGGGGAAGATTATCCCGTACAGCATTGTGGGATATGTACAGGTTACCGTTGCCATTCTGGTAGGAATCGCCGCCTTTGACCTGCCGATCAGGGGAAGCCTTGTCCTGCTGTATGCGTTAACCTCTTTTTTTATTATTGCTTCCCTGGCGCTGGGCATATTGATTTCCACTGTAACAAAAACACAAATGCAGGCCATGCAGCTGTCATTTTTTATATTTTTGCCAAGCATACTGCTTTCCGGGTTCATGTTTCCCCGCGATGCTATGCCGGCAGTGTTTAACCTGCTTGGCAATGTCCTGCCGATTACCTTCTATTTGGAAATTATGCGCGGCATTATCCTTAAAGGGGTGGGCATCAGCGTATTGTGGCATAATGTTCTGGCTTTAATCGTTTTTATTGTTCTTGTGCTGACCATTAGCATAATGAAACTCCAGAAGAAAACTGCTTAATAAAGTTTAGCTTGTTTGATGAAACTAACCTAAATAAGCAGGTGGCTTACCCTCTCCAGTGATCGCAGCAATGTGGAGCGTTGACAGGAAAGCCGGGCACCCATGGAGCGCATCTGTATTTTATATCCGGTAACTGATATAATTTATACCAGCTGGTTCAAGGAGTTGCATATTATGGAGCATGATACTGCAGGCAGGATTGTGGCTATCGCTATTCCCCTGTTTGCGAAAAAAGGATATACTGCCGTCACAATACGGGAAGTAGGTGAGGCAGCCCAGATCAATAGTTCAGCTATTTCTTACTATTTTAAAAGCAAGGAAGGCCTTTATCAGGCGGTCCTGGAAAAAAGTTTTTTACCTGTCGCCGAACTGTTCCAAAGGGTAGATTCACTGTCCGGCCTGAACCCGGTGGAACGTATCGAACTGTATGCACAAACCATCGGCAAAATCCATCAAGAACAGCCTTTTTTAGCCCGGATTATTCACAGTGAGCTTGCCAATCCGACTTCTTGCGGTGAAAGAATAATTAAAAAATACATTTCAATGCTGTATCAGTTTGTTTCCTCGTCACTGCGTGAGGGCGTTCATAGCGGAGCATTTGCACCAGGGCTGAATCTTAGTTATGCGGCGTTGTCATTAGCCGGAATTATGAATTTTTATTTTCTTGTCATACCTCTGGTAAAAGAGTTTGTCCACCTATCGGAGGATTCCGACCAGGAATATATTATGCAGGCGTTAAAAATATATCTGGATGGGGTTAATGCAAGACCTTAGGGGCAATGGTGTTTCTGAGCTTACACTTTTAAATAGTGACGGGAAATCTTCTATCTGAGGCTGGTTAGTGCTGATGCGCCAGTCAGTCTTTTTTTGTGCATCCGGCATATGGGATACCACGTTTTGGCCGGGCGCCGGGCCGGTCTTCTGGCGAAGCGTCTTTGTTAAAATAAGTTAACTTTAGCGGTATTCGCTGACTCATGTAGGCGAACTTCTATAATTTAATTGTTGCCATTGCGAATAAGGAGTAGATGTTGATGAACTGGCTTGCTAATTTGAAAATAGTCTATAAACTAGGGTTCTGGTTTTATTGGCGGTGTTCAAGCCCTGTCCAAGCTGGCCCAGGAATTGCAGGCGGCGGTCGTACAATTCCGGGTATAAAGCAGCGGTTGATGGTTTACTGAAATAGTTAACTTCAATTTATATTGGGCAAAGCCTGGCTATGAGTAATACCGCAGGTTTTGCTTTTTTTGCGGCTGGCAAAGGACAGAATTAACGCAATGTTAACCTGGCGATAATGCTTGCCTTGCTGTTTTGTGTTATCTTGAAGTTGTAAGCTTCAAGGGTTTATCCGGCTGAAGCCCCAATCAGACAGCCCGGCAAGGACGTTTTATGAGAAAGGATGATTATTTTGAGCTATTTATCTGTAGCGGAGATCAAGCTTGGAATGACGCTCAATCAAGTATTGGCAAGTCCTGATGGAAAAATCGTTTTTGGCCAGGGTTCGATTGTTAATGAGCAGTTACTGGCCTGCCTGAAAAAGTGGAAAGTAGCAGGCGTTGATGTGGCCGAAGCGGAGACGGCTGAATTCAGCTTTGCGGAAATTGAAAAAATGATTGCCGATATTATCGGGTCTTTGTCGGAAAACCAGTCAACAGATCGGCCTCAGGCTGGGGTAAGCTGCATTCAGGAGTGAATCGGTATTAAACTGAATTTCTTGACAAAGGGCGCGCTTAGATTGCCTGGCGGATTTTATGGTAAGGGGAGAATTTTTTGCAACAGCCACTGAAAATTTTAATTAATGACGATTCTTTATTATTGAGAAAAAAACTGAGAGCGGAATTAGAGAATTTGGGATGCGAGGTATTTGAGGCCAAAGATGGACGGGAGGTCATCAAAGTCTATTCGCAGATTCGTCCGGACGGAGTATTGATGGATATTGTCATGCCCAATCTAAACGGTCTGGACGCTTTAAAAGAAATTAAGGCAATCGATCCCAAGGCCAGGGTAATTATGCTGTCTTCGACTGGAACGGCGGCCAAATTGCTGGAGGCGCTTAAACTCGGGGCGATGGATTTTATCCAAAAGCCGTATACCGGCAGTCAGATCGCCAAAGCCATCAAGGACATTGGCCGGAGGGAGAACTAAATGATTAGTCAATTTTTGGCGCAATATATACTGAACCAGGGACTGCTTGCTCCGGAACAAATACGGGAAGCGCTTGAGAGCCGGCGCGCAGTTCGACCCAAACTGGGTGTGCTGGCCATTGATCAGGGGTTTTTGACTGCGGTCCAGGTTGAGGAAATTCACCGGCTGCAGCATACTGTTGACAAAAGATTTGGTGAGATCGCTCTGGATAAAGGCTATTTGTCGGTTGAGCAGTTAGCTGCTCTTTTGGCTGCCCAGGAAAATGAACAGCTGAATTTCGGCCAGATATTGGTCGAACGGGGTTTTATGAGCTTCAAACAGCTGGAACAGGCTTTAGCCGGTTACAAACGCGGGAATACGCTCCAGCAGCATGCGGATATGCCGTTATTACAAGAGCATATCCGTTCCTGTTTAACCATTTACAGCCATGAAGATGCCGAATTATACACCGCTTATGTCGCATTATTTCTGCGGTCGATAGTCCGGTTTCTGGATGTTGTTCCCCTGGTGGTCGAGCCGGCCCGGCGGCAGAGCGGAGAGCAGTGGTTTGTTTCGCAAGACCTGACCGGAGACTTTGCTTTACAGAGCAGTTTTACTGCTGAGGATCATGTTCTGCTGGAATTGGCGCGCCGGTACAGCGGGGAAAGCATTGACGAATTGGATGCGCTTGCCCTGGACAGCGCCGGGGAATTTTTAAATGTTGCCAATGGTCTTTTTTGCATTAACCTTGCGAACCGGGGGCTGAATATCGAGCTTCAGCCCCCGGCGGCGGCAAAAGGCGCTGCCTTGGCGGAAAATGCTCAGCCTGCCTTAGTGATAGAGACCGGCTTCGGCAGAATCATGCTGCTGTTGGCCGGTAAATAAGCCAAAATTTGAAGGAACTGGATCAGTTGTTAAAACAGGCGTGCATGCGCCTGTTTTTGGTATCCTGGAATAGTATAATTATGATGCATTTAAAGGAAACTAATTGCCAGGGGGATTTTGCAGGCGCTTTGAGCTGCCGGTTGACAGTGCGGTTGAAGTGGAATTGATCGTTAAAGTGAAGGCTTAGTGATAACTCAGGGAGGGATTGGATGGCGAACGTAGTTGTAGTGGGCGGCGGCTGGGCCGGATGCGCGGCCGCTGTCGCCGCCAGCAAGGCCGGCATCGGAAAGGTTGTTTTGCTGGAACGTACCGATATGCTGCTGGGCACTGGCCTGGTAGGCGGGATTATGCGCAATAACGGCCGTTTTACGGCCGCCGAGGAAGCTATCGCGATGGGCGGGGGCGACCTGTTTCTGGCCGCCGATCAATGCACGCGCCATCGCAATGTCGAATTCCCCGGACATCAGCATGCCAGCTTATATGATGTTGCGGCAATTGAACCGGCGGTACGAACTGTTCTGGAAGCCTGCAAAATAGAGTATCATACGCTGGCCAGGGTGCGGGATATCACCATGACCGGGACGAGGCTGAATTCTGTGATTACCGACAGCGATGACGAGATTTATGGTGAGGTGTTTGTTGAAGCTACCGGTAGTGCCGGACCGCAGGGAAACTGCAGCCGGCATGGCAACGGCTGTGCCATGTGCATCATCCGCTGTCCGGCTTTTGGTCCCCGGCAAAGCATTGCCGGACGGGCCGGCGTCACCGAACGGCACGGGAAAAAGCCGGATGGTTCGACAGGCGCCATGAGCGGGTCCTGTAAAATTTTAAAAGAATCACTGGATCCGGCGATTGTGCATCAGCTGAATTCCACAGGCGTTGCGATTGTTCCGGTTCCGGAAGAGCTGCGCAAGGCGGATAGCTTATCAATCAAAGCCTGCCAGCAGTATGCCTTAAAGGAATTCGCCGAGAACATGATTCTTTTGGATACCGGTCATGCCAAACTGATGTCGCCTTACTATCCGCTGGACAAGCTGCGCAGCATACCGGGGTTTCAAAATGCCCGTTTTGAAGACCCTTATGCCGGCGGCGCGGGCAATTCGATGCGTTATTTTGATATGGCGCCGCATGACAATTCGCTTAAGGTGCATGGTCTGGACAATCTGTGGTGCTGCGGCGAGAAAGCCGGTTTGCTGGTCGGACATACCGAAGCGATTGTGACCGGGCTGTTAGCCGGACATAATGCCGCCCGTCAGGCGGCCGGGCGGAATCCGCTGGTTTTGCCGGAAAGTCTGGCCATTGGTGATGCCATTGCCCATGTAAACCGTCAAATGCAGACGGAGGCCGGCCTGCGTTTAAAATATACATTTTCCGGGGCTCAGTATTTTGACAGAATGCAGGCGCTGGGGTTGTATACCACCGATATTGCCGGCATCCGGGCGCGGGTGCGTCAGGCTGGAATGAGCAGCCTGTTTGCGGAAAACGTTTTTCAGCAGGCCGCTCAATTGTGTCGGTGATTTAGCATGAGAATCCGGTTTACAGTAGCTGCTTTTGGCCGTTCTTAGCTCCCCAAGCCTGCCGGGAGGGTTAGAGCGGCTTACTTATGGGAAAAATCCGAACGTTATTTCTGAGATTTGTTTTAAAGTTCATTTTTCATTGACAGCTTCTGACGTGTTCTGCTATTATAAGTGAGTAAAGTTCATCTGCTCGTATAATGATGAGGATATGGCTCATAAGTTTCTACCAGATAACCGTAAATTATCTGACTACGAGTGAAAGTGGTACCTAGGGTTCCGCATGGCCGGCGTTGTCCATGTATTTTCAGTGTCTGGCTGTGGCTGCGACCAAGTGGTACAAGTGTTGGCAGTATTGACGCTACACCGTTGGGACAAAAGCCCGGACGGGAATTTCGCTCACTTTAAGTAAGGCGATTTTCCCGTCCGGGCTATTATTATTTGGAGGTGAATGGTTAAAGTAAATGGTGCGCTTACTGCGGCGTTTTTACTCTTATTTCAGAAAAATTTAAGGAGATAGAATGAACATGCTGGATAAATTTTTTGCGCTTAGTGCGCGCAATACCGATGTTAAAACTGAAGTTGTGGCCGGTATTACAACCTTCATGACCATGGCTTACATATTATTTGTTAATCCGAGTATTCTGAGCTCAGCAGGCATGGACAAGAATGCCGTATTGCTGGCGACAGCCATTGGGGCCGGCCTGGTTACCATCATGATGGGGGTATTTGTCAATTATCCGATTGCGCTGGCGCCGGGGATGGGCCTGAACGCCTTTTATGCTTTTACCGTGGTCATCGGGATGGGGGTACCCTGGCAGGTAGCGCTGGGCGCTGTTTTTATTTCCGGTCTTATTTTTATTTTGTTAACCGTTACGCAGGTTCGTCAGCTGTTGGTTGAAGGCATGCCGTTTTCGCTGAAGCACGCCATCACCGTTGGCATCGGACTGTTCATTACCATCATTGGCCTAAAGCTTTCCGGAATTATGTCCATCCGGTTGTCGCTGATCCCGCCAACATTGGAAAAAATTGTCGCTGCCCACGGGAATGGTACGCCGCTGTCTTTTGAAACCATTATTGAATTGGGCGCTTTAGCCAATAAAGAGGTTTTGCTGGCCGTTTTTGGACTGCTGTTCATTGCCGCGCTGATGGCCCGTAATGTTCGCGGTTCCATGTTGATTGGCATTCTTACCACTACCGTTCTGGGCATTGCCATGGGGGTTGTGCAGATACCGGCCGGGTTTAGTCCTGTGGCGATACCTGATTTCAGCAACAATGCATTTTTCGAGCTGGATATCATGGGTGCACTGAATATGGGACTGATGACCATTATTTTTACCTTTACCTTTGTTGAGTTGTTTGACACGATGGGGACGCTGGTCGGTACGGCAACCAAGGCCGGCCTGGTGGATAAGAACGGTAAATTTCCCCGTATTGGCCGGGCAATGCTGGTGGATGCGTTTGGGGTAAGCTTCGGCTCGCTGCTGGGCACCAGCACCATTACCGCCTATGTGGAAAGCGCGGCCGGGGTTGGTGCAGGCGGCCGGACGGGTCTTACTGCCGTTGTCTGTGGTTTGATGTTTTTACTGGCGTTATTTTTTACACCGCTGGCTGCTTTAATTCCCAATGCGGCTACGGCTCCGGCGCTGATCATTGTTGGGGCGTTAATGATGGAAGGCGTCCGCAATATTGATTTTAGTGATTTCACCGAAAGTCTGCCGGCGTTTTTAACCATTGTCATGATGCCCTTTACTTACAGCATTGCCAACGGTATTTCCGCCGGCCTGGTCATGTATCCTGTGCTTAAGCTCATTACCGGCCGGGGCCGGGAAGTCCACTGGATTCTCTACATTCTCGCCATTTTGGTTGTCGCCAGATTTATTTTCCTGAATGAATAGCCTTACGTTTGCTGCTTCATCCGGCTCCGGCGCCAACCGGAGCCTGGATGGCAAGGCGTACTGAATTTGCCAATTAGCCAGCCGCATCATTTGGCGGCGGATTTGAATAGATCACTCAACTGAACAAGAGGAGGGGAGAGTAGCAAATGAAAGTTGCAATCATTATGGGCAGCGATTCCGACTGGCCGGTATTAAAGCCGGCGCTTCAGCTTTTAACCGAATTTGGCCTCGAAACCGAGGTGATTGTTGCATCAGCCCATCGAACTCCGGCCAAAGTTCATGACTTTGTTGCTACCGCGCCTGAGCGCGGCGTAAAGGTGTTTATCGCCGCCGCCGGCGCAGCCGCTCATTTACCGGGCGTGGTGGCCAGTATGACTACCCTGCCGGTGATTGGCGTGCCGATCTACGGCACTGCGCTCAACGGTTTGGACGCCTTGCTGAGCATTGTGCAAATGCCCTCGGGTATTCCCGTCGGCACAATGGCGCTCAATGGGGCCAAGAATGCGGCCATATTTGCCGCGCAGATTTTAGCGGTGGGCAATCCGTCCATTCAGGATAAACTGCTTGTTCATCGTCAGAATATGGTGGATGAGGTTGAGGCGAAAGCCGCCAAAGTACTAGCTGATCAATCATTTTAAAAGACCGGGAGGAATTATTGTGGAGAAACAGCCTTTATATGAAGGAAAAGCCAAACAGATTTATGCGACAGACAAGGCCGAAGAAGTATTGGTCTATTACCGGGATGATGCTACCGCTTTCAATGGGGAAAAGAAAGGCACAATTTTAAATAAAGGGATTCTTAACAATCGTATTTCATCATTCTTTTTTAGACTGCTGACCGAGCAAGGCATTCCCAACCATTTTATCAGCATGCCCAGCGACCGGGAGATGCTGGTGAAAAGCTTGAAAATTCTCCAGGTAGAAGTTGTTGTGCGCAATATTGCCGCCGGCAGCCTGGCCAAACGCATTGGCTGGGAGGAAGGGCGCAAGCTGCCTGCACCTGTCGTCGAGCTTTATTATAAGAACGATGAATTAGGCGATCCGCTAATTAATCATTTCCATATTCAGGCATTGAGACTGGCCACAGCCGAACAGGTAGCCGCAATGGAGCAGTCGGCGCTTAAGATTAATGACATCCTGACCGGGTATCTCAAGGAGAAGGATATTGAGCTGATTGACTTTAAACTGGAATTTGGCCTTTACCAGGGCCAGGTTATTCTGGGTGATGAAATTTCCCCTGATACCTGTCGTTTCTGGGACAGCAAAACAGGGGAAAAACTGGATAAAGACCGATTCCGCCGTGATCTGGGCAAGGTTGAGGATGCCTATAAAGAAGTATTGCACCGTTTAACAGGAGAGGTGTTATGATCGATGCCGTCCTGGATAAATTAAAGGAAGAATGCGGCGTTTTCGGCATCTATTCTCCGCAGGAGGATGTATCGCTGTTTACCTACTGGGGCCTGTACGCCCTGCAGCACCGGGGCCAGGAGAGTGCGGGCATTGCCGTGACCGACGGCTCCTGGATGGATGTGCACCGGGGGATGGGACTGGTCAATGAGGTGTTCCGGCATCAGCTGCCGCGGATGGACCGGCAGCGTATTGCCATCGGCCATGTCCGGTATTCAACCACCGGTTCCAGCCTGCTGGCCAATACTCAGCCGTTGATGGTTACTTATGCCGGCGGGCATATCAGTCTGGCGCACAATGGCAATCTGACCAATGCCAGTGAATTGCGCACTGAACTGGAACAGGCGGGCAGCGTTTTTCAGACTTCGATTGACAGTGAGGTTTTTGTCAATCTGATTGCCCGCTCCCGCAATCATTCCATTGAAGAAAAAATTATGGATAGTTTAAATAAGATCCAGGGCGCTTATTGTCTGGTTCTTATGACCGAGGAGAAGCTGGTGGGCGTGCGTGATCCGCATGGCTTCCGGCCGCTGTGCCTGGGCAAAGTCGGCGCAGGCTGGGTGATTGCCTCCGAGTCCTGTGCGCTGGATACCGTTGGCGCTGAATTTGTCCGTGACATCGAACCTGGTGAGATGGTGGTCATTGACGACAGCGGTCTCAAATCTTACCGCTTTGCTCCTGCCAACAAGCGGGCGCTGTGTATTTTCGAATATATCTATTTTGCCCGGCCGGACAGCGTCATTGACGGACAAAGCGTTCATGCCGCCCGGTTTGAAATGGGCCGGATGCTGGCGCGGGAAAGCGGTTTTACGGCCGATATCGTGATATCGGTGCCGGACTCGGGTACAACGGCTGCTTTGGGATTTAGCCATGAGTCGCGGATACCGTTTATGGAAGGTTTAATGAAAAACCGTTATATTGGCCGGACGTTTATTCAGCCTGAACAGAAAAAACGGGATTTAAGCGTCAGGCTGAAGCTCAACGCCGTCAAATCGGTAGTGAAGGGCAGATCGGTGATCATGGTCGATGATTCTATCGTCCGCGGCACGACCAGCGGTAAAATCGTCCGTATGCTGAAGGAAGCGGGAGCAACCGCCGTTCATATGTGTGTCAGCTCACCGCCGATCGGTTTTCCCTGCTATTATGGAATTGATACTTCAGTTCGCAAAGAACTGATTGCCGCCTCCAAGCAGGTTGAAGAAATCAGGGAATATATTGGCGCGGACTCGCTCCACTTTTTGTCTTTGCAGGGACTGTGGGATTCGGTGGGCGGCGTTCATTCTGAAGATATGTGTCATGCCTGTTTTAGCTGTAAATACCCTGCCTCCATACCGTGTGAGGCATCCTGTGCCAGCAATAAATATGTCTTTGAAGAGCGCAGGAATCAGGCGTAATGTTGATGCCCCTGGGTGAAGAATACCGAATGGAGGATGTTCATGAGTAATATAAAAGATAAGGCCCTGACTTATCGTGAGGCCGGGGTGGACATTGACGCCGGCAACCGGGCGGTTGATTTAATGAAAAAACATGTCCGGGCTACTTACCGGCCGGAGGTATTGGGCGATATCGGCGGCTTTGGCGGCTTATTCGCCCTGAATGCCGGCCAGTATAGCCAGCCGGTGCTGGTTTCCGGCACCGACGGGGTTGGCACCAAGCTGCGGCTGGCGTTTATGCTCGACCGGCATGATACCATTGGCCAGGATGCCGTCGCCATGTGTGTGAATGATATTCTGGTTCAGGGAGCCGAACCGCTGTTCTTTTTGGACTATCTGGCGGTTGGCAAACTGGAGCCGGAAAAAGTGGCTGCTGTGGTCAGCGGCGTAGCTCAGGCCTGCACGGCCTCGGGTTGTGCCCTGCTGGGCGGAGAAACGGCTGAGATGGCCGGGTTTTATCCGGATGGAGAGTATGATATTGCCGGTTTTGCGGTTGGTATTGTCGACAAACCTAAAATGATTACCGGGGAAAAGATTAAACCGGGCGATGTACTCATCGGTTTGCCGTCAAGCGGCCTGCATTCCAACGGGTTTTCGCTGGTAAGGAAAATTTGTTTTGAACGCAAGCAGTTCCCTGTTGATCAATATATCCCGGAGCTAAGCAAAACGCTGGGTGAGGAACTCCTGACGCCCACCCGTCTTTACCCTAAAATGTGCCTGCCGCTGATTCGCTCCTGCACGATTCATGGCATGGTTCATATTACCGGCGGCGGTTTCTATGATAATATTCCCCGCGTTCTGCCGCAGGACTGTTCAGTGGAAATTGATACCGCCGACTGGCCCAAACCGCCGGTATTTGCCCTGCTGCAGGAGTGGGGCGGTGTAGACTGGCCGGAGATGTACCGGACGTTTAATATGGGCATTGGCATGATCCTGGTGGTGCCGGCAAATGCTGTTGATGATGTCCGGCGCAAGCTGGCCGATCAGTCCGAGGAAAGCTATGTGATCGGTAAAGTGATTGCCGGAGGCCGGGAGGTACACCTCAGGGGAGGCGTATTTGGTGTCTGAAAAAGTGGTATTGGGCATTTTGGCCTCCGGTCGCGGCAGTAATCTGCACTCTATTGCGAAAGCCGTTCAGTCCGGTCAACTGGCGGCAAAAATTGGTGTGGTCATCAGTGACAAACCGGCGGCCAATGCCTTGAACCTGGCGGCTGATTTCCAGCTGCCGGCTGTTTGCGTTGACCGGAAACAGTATCGGACGCAATTGGAGTTTGAGCAGGCCCTGGCGAATGAGCTGCAGCTGCATCAGGTTAAACTGGTTGTTCTGGCTGGTTTTATGAGAATTCTAAGCCCTTACTTTGTCCATTTGTTCGCCAATCGCATCATGAATATTCATCCGTCGCTGCTGCCGGCTTTTCCCGGCAAAAACGCACAGGAGCAGGCCATTCGTTATGGCGCTAAATTATCAGGCTGTACCGTTCATTTTGTCGATGAAGGCATGGACAGCGGTCCGGTTATTTTACAGCAGGCAGTGCCGGTTTTTGCTGAGGATACGCCGGACAAGCTGGCTGAACGGATTTTGCAGCAGGAGCATCAAGCCTATCCTCAGGCCATTAAACTGTATGCGGAAGGTAAATTGCAGATTGACGGCCGTTTGGTGAAAATCACTGAATAGGTTAATCTGTACCGGCATTCTATTAGGATCGCGAGGGATAAATATATGAACGTGAGACGCGCTCTGATCAGCGTATCTGATAAAACCGGGGTGGTCGCATTTGCCCGTCAGCTCCACCAACTGGGAATTGAACTTATTTCCACCGGGGGAACGATGAAAACACTGCGGGAAGCCGGCATACCGGTAACTTATGTCAGTGATGTTACCGGGTTCCCGGAAATTATGGATGGGCGGGTAAAAACGCTCAATCCCTATATTCATGGCGGAATTTTAGCCATCCGGGATAATGAAGAACATATCGCCGCGATGGAAAAACATCATATTCAGGGAATTGATATGGTTGTGGTCAATCTTTATCCTTTCCGTCAGACGGTTGCCAGACCTGATGTTACCTTGGCCGAGGCTGTTGAAAATATCGACATTGGCGGACCGGCCATGATCCGGGCAGCCGCCAAAAATTTCAACTATGTGACGGTAGTGGTAAATCCGGAACGTTATGGGGACATTATCGGGCAGTTAACCGGCGATAAACGGCAAATCAGCGTCGAGCTCCGCATGGCCCTGGCCCGGGAGGCCTTTAGCCATACAGCGGAATACGACGGCTATATCAGCAGCTATCTGGCCGGCCAGCTGGGTGAAGGTCAGTTTCCGCAGACAATGCAACTGGTGCTGGAAAAGGTGCAGGACCTGCGTTATGGTGAAAACCCCCATCAGCCGGCGGCCTTTTACCGGGAAAAGCATTTTGCCGGAGCCGGCATAGCCAAGGCCCGGCAATTGCATGGCAAGGAATTGTCTTTCAATAACATTGCCGATGTTGAGGCTGCTTATGCCATTGCGGCTGAATTTGATCAACCGGCGGCAGCTATTATTAAACATACCAACCCTTGTGGCGCAGGCGTTGGCGAGACATTAGCCGAAGCCTACGGCAAAGCTTATCAGGCTGACCCGGTTTCGGCCTTTGGCGGCATTGTCGCGCTTAACCGGACCGTAGACGAGGAGACCGCCCGTCAGCTTAGCGCCATTTTTATTGAGGCGGTGATTGCCCCCGGGTTTGAACAAGCCGCCCTGGAAATTTTAACACAAAAGAAAAATATCCGGCTGCTGACGGTTGAATTAGCGGCCGGCGGCCGGCCGCCGGGGCTGGATTATAAAAAAGTTTCCGGCGGTTTTTTGGTGCAGGCCCTGGATGTGGCTGATGCCGCTCCGGCTGAGCTAAAGATTGTTTCTAAGCGTCAGCCCACCGGGGAAGAGTGGCGGCAGTTAACGTTTGCCTGGAAAATTGTCAAGCATGTCAAATCCAACGCTATTGTGGTAGCCGGCGGCAATCAGACGTACGGCGTAGGCGCAGGTCAGATGAACCGGGTTGGCGCAGCGGCAATTGCCCTGGAACAGGCTGCCGGTAAAGCGCAGGGCGCAGTTCTGGCGTCAGATGCTTTTTTCCCGTTTCGCGACACTGTTGATACGGCGGCTAAGGCGGGAATTACCGCAATTATCCAGCCCGGCGGGTCGGTAAAGGACGCTGAATCCATTGCTGCCGCCAATGAACATGGCATTGCCATGATTTTTACCGGAATGCGGCATTTTAAACATTAAGTGCAGCCTGCTTAAGGAGTGATTGTGTGCGAATTTTAGTAATTGGCGGCGGCGGACGCGAGCATACGCTGGTATGGAAAATTGCCATGAGTCCGAAGGTCGGGAAAATTTACTGTATTCCGGGAAATCCGGGAATTGGCCAAATTGCCGAATGTGTTGATATCAGTATTGCCGATAATGCGGCGCTGGTTGATTTTGCCCGGACAAATCATGTTGATTTAACTGTTGTCGGTCCGGAACTGCCGCTCACCAATGGCCTTGTTGATGCCTTTGCCGCTGCGGGACTGAAGGCTTTCGGTCCCACTCGGGCAGCGGCTGAACTGGAAGGTTCCAAAGCTTTTGCCAAAGAGTTAATGCAAAAATATGCCATTCCCACCGCTGGCTTCGCTGTTTTTACCGATGCCGCCAGTGCTAAAGCGTTCATCCGGAAAACCGGCGCGCCGGTAGTGGTAAAAGCCGATGGCTTAGCTGCCGGCAAGGGCGTTGTGGTCGCAATGACGATAGACGAAGCCTTTGCGGCGGTAGATATGATGATGCGCGATCAGGCGTTTGGTTTGGCCGGCAGCAGGGTAGTTATTGAAGAATATCTGACTGGCGAGGAAGCTTCGCTGTTGGCCTTTACGGATGGCTATACCGTTGTGCCGATGATTTCGGCCCAGGATCATAAACGGGCTTATGATGGCGACCAGGGACCCAATACCGGCGGCATGGGTACTTATGCCCCCGCGCCGGTGGTGACCCCGGCGGTGCTGGAGCAGGTCAGGCAGCAGGTGCTGCAGCCGGCGGTTGATGCCATGCGGCAGGAGGGGAGGCTTTATCGCGGTTGTCTTTATGCCGGTTTGATGATCAGTGAGAAAGGTCCCAAGGTGATTGAATTTAACGCCCGCTTCGGTGACCCGGAAACACAGGTAGTGCTGCCGCTGCTGGCCAGTGATTTGGTTACTGTGATGGAAGCCTGTATTGATGGAACGCTGGCTGATCTGGAAGTGGTCTGGGAAGACCAGGCTGCCGTTTGCGTGGTAATGGCAGCCGGCGGATACCCGGGCAGCTATGCCACCGGCGACGTCATCAGCGGCATCGAACGGGCTGAACAGGCCGGAGCTATGGTATTCCAGGCCGGGACGGCCGCTAAAGAGGAAACGATTGTCACCAATGGCGGCCGGGTTTTGGGCGTTACCGCAAAAGCGCCCACCATTAAAGCCGCTGTGGAAAAAGCCTATGCCGCCCTGCAGGAAATCAACTTTATTGATATGCATTACCGCAGGGATATTGCTCACCGGGCAATGGAAAAGCGCAGTTAAGTATTCTTTCTTAACAAACAGGGAGACCGGTTCCTCGTTTGCAAAAGCAAACAAGGTGACCTGTCTCCCTTTGTTTTTGTTAAGCCTTAAGTAACACCGAGGAGCGGGAGATCGTTATGTAGAAGGACGGCCCAGAGCGGGGCTAGTGCTGATGCCTTCACGGGCATACATTGGACGGAGGTTAAGCAACAGCGGCGCAGCACTTAAATGCTCTCCTCCGGGTTTTTACCTGACAGCTTTGAACGTTGGCGACGCCCCGTTTATCCTGTGCGGTAATTTATTGGTCCTTATGAAACAAATAGAGGTAAGAGTTGCAATTTTGGCGAATAATAATTGGAATAGATTGAATTGATGGAGATGTGAGGTCATGGAGATCACCGGCTTAATGCTGAATGTTATCGTCATCCTGCTTTTGCTCGGCGGTATTGGTTTTACGCTGATTGGCCTGCCTGGCAATGTTTTAATATTTTTAACGGCTTTAGGGTATGGCTATTTAGAGGGCTTTGTGCATATTAATTATCAGACCCTTTTACTGTTGCTGGCAGCGCTGATTTTGGGGGAACTGGTGGAATCTTTTGCCGGAGCCGTAGGCGCGAAAAAGGAAAAAGCGTCGTTTCGGGCCATCATTGCGGCTTTTTTCGGCGGGATAATCGGCGGCATTATCGGCACTGGCATCCTGCCGGTTGTCGGGTCCATTGGCGGCGCAATATTAGGGGGCTTTGCCGGCAGTTATCTGGCTGAATACACCAAGCATCAGAATTTGGATAAGGCCGGCCGTGTGGCGCAAAGTGTAATTAAGGCTCAGCTGATTGGCCTGGTCATCAAATTTGCTATCGCCATTACTATGATCATTTACATATTGGTCCATCTGCCCTGGCGGGAATTTTTTTAGCTTCCAGGCAGGAATAGCCGCCCGGGCGGCAGTAAAGACTACAAAGAATGTGATAACCGAAAGAGAGGGACACAACGTATGACCTTACAATTAGGAGCTGTTTATCACGGCTTCCGGCTGACCGAAGAAAAGCAAATCGAGGAAATACATTCACTGGCCCGGTTGTTTTATCATGAAAAAAGCGGGGCCCGCTTGCTTTATCTGCAAAATGAGGATGATAATAAGGTATTTTCCATTACATTTCGCACGCCGCCTGCGGATAGCACCGGGGTGGCGCATATCGTCGAGCACTCGGTGTTGTGCGGTTCTCGCAAGTTTAATATGAAGGAACCGTTTGTGGAATTGATCAAAGGTTCTTTGAACACCTATCTTAATGCCATGACGTTTCCCGATAAAACGATGTATCCGGTGGCCAGCCGCAATGACAAGGATTTTCATAACCTCATGGATGTTTATCTGGATGCGGTATTTTTCCCCAATATTTATCAGCATCCGGAAATTCTGATGCAGGAAGGCTGGCATTACGAGCTGGAAGACAGAAACGGTGAGCTAACGTATAAAGGCGTTGTCTATAATGAAATGAAAGGCGCGTTTTCAACGCCGGAGGCGGTGCTGGATAAAGAGATTATGGCCTCTTTGTTTCCTGATACCACTTATGGCTTTGAATCCGGCGGCGACCCGGATGATATTCCGGATCTGACGCAGGAAGACTTTCTGGAATTTCACCGCAAATTGTATCATCCGGCCAACAGCTATCTTTTTCTCTATGGCGATGTAGACATTCTGGAAAAGTTAGCCTTTATTGACGAAGAATATTTAAGTGAATTCAGCAGGATACCGGTGGAATCAGCAATTTCCCTGCAGTCCTTATTCAGTGCCAAGGCCGAAAAAACCGCCGAATATCCGGTTTCACCCAATGAACAATTACAGGATAAAACTTTTTTGAGTTTGAATTTCCTGATCGGCAAGGCGACCGAACCGGATAAGACCCTGGCGTTTCAGGCTTTGGAACACTTGCTGCTCAGAACTCCGGCCGCCCCGCTGAAGAAAGCCCTGATTGACGCCGGGATCGGTAAAGATGTGTTAAGCAGCTTTAGCGAAAGCATTCTGCAGCCGACATTCAGCATTATTGTCAACGGATCGGAGGTTGAGCACAAAGCCAGATTTGAACAGGTCATTGAGGAGACTTTGAAAAAACTTGTCGCCGGGGGCATTGATAAGAAGCTGATTGAGGCCTCCATTAATCTGCTGGAGTTTAAATTGCGGGAAGCTGATTTTGGCCGCAGCCCGAAGGGGCTGGTCTATAATATCAAGTGCATGAACAGCTGGCTGTATGATGAGAGTCCCTTTCTGCAGTTAGAGTATGAACAGGCGCTGGAAAAAATTAAGACGGCCTTAACCGGCAATTATTTTGAGCAGCTGATTCAGGAAAGACTGCTTGATAATCAACATAAGACTGTTGTCATTTTACAACCCCGACAGGGGCTGGCTGAACAGAAATCAGCCGAAATAAAAAAAAGACTGGCTGAGCATAAAGCTAAGCTGTCCACCGGCGAGGTTGACCGGATCATTGAGCAGACCAGGCATCTGAAGGAACGCCAGGAAACACCGGACTCCCCTGAAACACTGGCGGCAATCCCGCTGCTCAGGCTGAGTGATATTGATGGCAAGGCCGAGGAACTCATTCTCAGCGAGCAAAACGAGCAAGGGGTAAAGGTGCTGTTTCATCCCATTGCCACCAATCAGATTGCCTATATGAATTTATATTTTGACGCCGCCGGCGTTCCCCAGCCTAAATTAGCCTATGCTTATTTGCTGGCCGAGATTTTAGGCAAGGTTTCGACCGAACAGTATGAATATACCGAACTGGCCAATGAAATCAATATAAATACCGGCGGAATCAGTTATGATGTGCTGGCTTATACCGAAAATGACAATGATGACGTGTACTACCCTAAGTTTAGAATCAAGTCCAAGGCACTGGTAAAAAAACTGCCCAGAATGCTGGAAATCATTGGCGGCATTACAGCCTCCAGCGAGTTTACCGATAAAAAGAGGTTAAAGGAGCTTGTTCAGCAGGTCAAAGCCGCCCTGGCAATGTTTTTACTGCGCAATGCCCAGCAGGTTGCCGCCGGGCGTGTATTGTCCTATTTTTCGCCATCGGCGAAATACAATGAAGCCGGCTTGTTGACTTTTTATGAATTTATGGTCGATTTAGAAAAGAATTTCGACGGTAAATTCGCTGAACTCAGCGCTAACCTGCAAAGCGTGGCTAAACTGGTGTTTAATAAAAGCAACCTGCTGGTCAGCGTTACGGTCGAACAGGACAATTACAGCCGTTTCCAGCAGGCGTTTGACCAATTGCTGAGCCGCCTGGGCCAGGAGCAGGTTCAGCCCCGTCCCTACGATTTTGCTATTGCCGCCTTAAATGAAGGCTTGATGACCTCCGGCAAAGTCCAGTATGTGGCCAAGGGAGCCAACTTCCGCAAACTGGGCTATGACTATCATGGCAGTTTGAAAGTGCTGGAAACTATTTTGCGGTATGACTATCTGTGGAATAAAATCAGGGTGCAGGGCGGCGCTTACGGAGCCTTTGCCCAATTCAGGCGCAACGGCAATATGGTGCTGGGTTCCTACCGGGATCCAAACCTGGGCGAGACGCTGAAAGTGTATAATCAAACGCCGCAGTATTTACGCAGCTTTGATGTCAGTGAGCGGGAAATGACCAAATATGTAATTGGAACAATGAGCCAGCTGGATACCCCGCTTACACCGCCAATGAAAGGCGATGTCGCCGCCGAATGCTATATCCGGAACATTACCCAGGCTATGATCCAGCAGGAACGGGATGAAATATTAAGTACCAGCAAAGCAGGCATTCAAAAGCTGGCTGACTTAATTGACGCTGCGATGAAACAAAACTATCTGTGCGTACTTGGCAGTGAAGAAAAAATTTGCGCCAATAAGGATACGTTTAAGCAAATCAAAAACATTTTTGAATAAAGGAAAACAGGCCGGTGCTTTCCGGCCTGTCAATCCCTGCGGGTTGGCCTTCCGGATTCCCGGGAGGCGAACACCATACTTTCTTCGTAACCGGCTTAATACTTGTCAAAACTGCGGGCGCCAATATAACGGTCCACAAAGTACTGCTCAGACAGGGACGATATTGCTACCTGCTTGGCGGAAGAACTGGCGTGAATGAATTGGTCATTGCCCATATAGAACCCTACATGGGATGCGCCTGGCTTATAGGTGGTGAAAAAGACCAGATCGCCGACTTTTAAATTCTTTTTATCAACCGCTTTACCGGCGGCAAATTGCTCAGCCGCAGTCCGGGGGATGGAAATACCGTTTTGTTTCATTACATACTGGGTAAAGCCGGAACAGTCAAAGCCGGCCGTGGTTGTACCGCCCCAGACGTAGGGAACGCCCAGATATTTTTTACCGGTGGCAATCAGGGCATTGCCGGTAGCCGTCGATTGGCCGGCTGTTTGCTTGCCTGTTATGCCGGGGGCGACGGAGTTATCATCTTTACTGGAGCTGTTGCCCAGCAGTTTGCCTAATAACAGTCCCACCAAAACGTCAAGGAAGCTGCTGCCGCCGGAAGAACTGCCGGAATTGGCGGCAGCAGTTTTTGTCGTCGGGGTGAGCAGGCTGTCCAACGCAGAGGCATAAGTCGGGGCCGGGGTGATTACAGTTACCGATACGGTCAGGAGCAACGCGACCGCCAGCGGCGATTTAACCTTAAACATTGTGCAACCCTCCTATTGTTTTCCGGTGATACCGGAACGAATGAGCGAAAATTTTTAACACATGGTACTATCATACCTTATTTTAAACATTATGTAAACTTGAAAAAGTTAGTAGTGCTGTAAGGCGATGCCGGCGGATCCAATTGCAACAGCCGGCAGGAGCTTGAAAAATGGATTGGGGGAGGCCTGGCAATGCAAATTATTGATTTACATTGCGATACCATTTCCGCCCTGGCTAAATGCCGGCCGGCCGGCGGTCTGCGTTCTAATGAACTCAGTGTGGATATCGGCAAATTGGAGCAGGCCGGGTCGCTGGCGCAGTTTTTTGCGATGTTTATTGACCTGCAGGAAACCGCTCAGCCATTGGCGGAATGTTTACGGCTTATTGCGTGTTTTTCTCAGGAAATGGCTGCCAATCGTGATAAAATCAAGTTGGCCACCTGCTATGCCGATATTGAGAGTAATGACAAGCTTGGTAAAATTTCGGCCTTTCTAACAATTGAAGAAGGCGGGGTGTTTGGCGGTAAATTAAGCAATTTGCGGCTGTTTTACGATTTGGGCGTGCGTTTAGTGACCCTTACGTGGAATTATCCCAATGAAATTGGCTTTCCTAACTGCCGTCCGGAATATCAAAACAGTGGTCTGACTGAGTTTGGGCGGCAGGTGGTAAATGAAATGAATCAGCTGAAAATGATTGTTGACGTGTCTCATTTGTCTGACCAGGGATTTTACGACGTAGCTGAATGCGCCAGCCGGCCGTTTGTGGCCTCTCATTCTAATGCCCGCAGCATAACCGGCCATCCCCGTAATCTTACCGACCCGATGATCAGGCGATTGGCGGAAAAAGGCGGTGTAGTGGGCGTTAACTTCGCCAATCGTTTTCTTGGCGCCAGTCCGGTCAGCCGGGTGGAGGATATTGTGCATCATATCAGACATATCTATCAGGTTGGCGGTATTGATGTACTGGCGCTAGGCTCGGATTTCGACGGTATTGATCCCCGGCTGGAAATTGAAAACATCGGGCAAATTGGCAAATTGGTTCAGGCGTTAAAATGCAGCGGTTTTAAGGAAGGAGAAATTGAAAAAATCTGTAATAAGAATAGTATAAGGGTAATCCAAGCCTGTTTGTCTTAAAAGCGGGTTAGCCGGCGGATAAATTTATCGGGAGAACGGATTTTGATTGACAGTGCTTGGGCGAGTTTTTATAATGATAATGTTATGTATTTGGGGGAGGTAATGATTATTTACAGCCGGGAAAACGAAATTTCTACAGACTCACAAAACAAACGCCAGCAGATCCTGGAAGCAGCATATGTGGTTTTTTCCCGCAAAGGCTTTCACCGGGCAACCGTTGACGAGATTATTGCATTAGCCGATACCGGAAAAGGTACGGTCTACAATTATTTTGTCAACAAGGAACAACTTTTTTATACCTTAATTAAGGAACGGAGCACGCCATTTGAGCAAATATTATCCGAGATTGCCAAAACCGGTTTGCCGCCCCTGGACAAAATCAGGGCGATGGTTAAGGTATTTCTGCAGTTCTATTCGGATAACGCCGATTTATGGCGGGTGTTGATGCATGAATTGCGCGGTTTGGGCAGCGAAGGCTATTCGTCGTTTAGTGAGGAGCAGCAGGAGAAATACCAGCAGCGCTTTCGCGACACCATCGGCCTGCTGCAAGTGGTGTTTCAGGAGGGAATTACCCAGGGCGTTATCCGGGAATGTGATACCAACCGGGTTGCCTATGGTTTGTTCAGTGTTATTGTCATGATGGTGTTCCAACATTTGGTCGGTGACGATGTTGAGGCCACAGCAAACGAAATTACCAGTGTTTTCTTTTACGGCGTAGGCCAATAATTTTTTTATAGCCTGGTGTGACTGGTTGGTCAATACCAAAAGCCGGTAAGCAGGAGAAGGCCCGGTAACTCAAAAGCGTTAAACGGAGCCACAGAAGGATACGATCGGGTGTATGCCGCGGGAATGGCAGAGCCGGACGAAAAGAAGCTTGCTTGCAGGCTTCTTTTTTACCTCATGAATACTCCGGGCAGCCAATGCCCAAACTAAGATGCCTGCACCGTCATTGCCCTTGGCTGGCTGGTACACGTTGCGCCCGTCCCGCCGGTAACCGGCAGCGATCTGGTCGTTAACACTGACCGAAACAACCGAAGCGTTTGGGACTGGGCAAGCTGACCGGCGAAAGCAGCGCCAACTGCGGCAGTAGGATTTTGCATTGATGAACGAATTTCCAGCTACATAACAAAAGTACGGGCCCCAGTTTGCGCCCGTACTTTTTCCTTTTTCGCAGGTATTTTATTTATGGCAATTTCATAAGTTAAAGAAATAAAGCAGGAAAACGTTAAAGGAACCCGAAATAAAATAGAATGGTAGCTTGCCGAAGTGAGAAGGAGTGATGAAATGTCCTTTAATGCCAAACTGAAAGATGAATTGACAGACCAATTGTTCAGGGCGATATTATTGTTGCAGAATGAGGAGGAATGCTATCAATTCTTTGAAGATATCTGCACAATCAGCGAGTTGAAATCTCTGGCGCAGCGGCTGGAGGTAGCCCGCATGATCAGCGGTGAGCATACTTACAGCGCCATTGTTGAGCGGACGGGCGCCAGTACGGCGACCATCAGCCGGGTCAAAAAGTGCCTGCATTATGGTGCGGACGGTTACAAAATAATTTTGACGCGCTTAGCTGAGCAAGAGGACGCAGTGAAACGATAGAATGGAGTGTTTACCTTGAACCAGAACGAATTTGTACCGCAAATACCCTATGGCACCCGGGATTTTCTGCCGCGTGAAGCCAGCCGCAAACGGGCGATTGAAGCCGCGCTGGCCGGTATGTTTGTCCGGTGGGGCTATGATGAGGTGGTTACCCCGACCATTGAGTATTTGGACACGTTAACGCTGGGGGCAGGCTGTGAAGTTCAGCAAAATCTGTTCAAATTTTTTGATAAGAATAACCATCTTCTGGCTCTGCGGCCGGATATGACCACACCCATTGCCAGAGTCGCCGCCAGTCGTTTACGGGAAAGCCCTCTGCCGCTCAAACTGTTTTATCTTACCAATGTATTCCGGTATGAGCAGGCGCAGGCCGGCCGGCAGTGTGAATTTTATCAGGCCGGGGTAGAACTAATGGGAGCAGCCGGGCCAACCGGCGATGCAGAGGTCATAGCTTTGGCGGTAGAGTCAATGCGGGAGGCCGGTTTGGCTGAGTTCCAAATCAGCCTGGGGCAGGTGGAGTTTATCAATGGCATTATGGAGGAAAGCGGACTGGCCTTGCAGCAGCGTCAGCAGGTAAAACTGGCGATGCTGACCAGGGATCTGGTGGGGCTTGGCGAAATCCTGGCGATTAGCGGGCTGAGCCGGGAGGTGCAGCATTTATTGCAGCGGATTCCGGTATGGCATGGGCGTGAGGACATGCTTGATCAGGCCTTAACGATGGTGACAAACGAAAAAAGCCGCGGGGCCCTGGCCAATTTAGCGGAAATTTACCAGTTGCTCAAGGTTTATGGCGTTGAACAATATGTAACCTTCGATTTGGGGATCATTCGCGATTTTGATTATTATACCGGCATGGTTTTTGAAGGTTACACGCCAGGCCTTGGTTTTCCTCTGTGCGGCGGCGGACGTTATGACCAAATGCTGAATTCGTTTGGGGCAGGCGCTCCGGCCACCGGTTTCGCCCTGGGCATTGAACGGATTATGCTGGCGCTGGAACGTCAGGGGAAAACCGATAAAGCCGAGGCTAAAAACTTCTACGTGGCCTGGCCGTCCGGCCGTCTGGCGGCGGCAATTACCAAAGCCGGGCAACTGAGAAAGTCCGGCTATTCGGTGGAAGTCGCCTGTCAGGCCCAGACAGAGCGGGAGGCAGCAGCCAGCCAAACGGACAAAGGCTTTGAACGGCTAATTTATCTTACGGAGGATTAAGCGATGTTAACCCGGGTCCGGCAGGTGTTTTGTGCATTTACGGCCCGTATTAGCCCGGCGGACCGAGCGTTTGTTGAGAGTAGCTTACAGCCGCCTGAACAGGCGTTGTTTTGGGGGATGAATTTGCCTGACCAGCGTCATGCCCTGAATGTGGCCTATACGGCCCGGAAGCTGGCTGACGGCGTGGCGGGCGTTGACCGCCGCTTATTGACGAAGTGCGCCTTGCTGCATGATGTCGGCAAAGTTTACGGCGATGTCAGTACGGCTGATAAAATTCTAACGGTAGTTGCGCACCGGCTTGCCCCCCGCTGGGCAAAGCAGTGGGGCCGGGCCGGCCGCGGCAGTAAACTGCAAAATCTGCGTCATGCTTTTTATGTCTATTTTCATCATCCGGCCCGCAGTGCGGCGTTGCTGCAGCAAGCGGGTACAGAGGCGTCCGTCGCCGCTATTGTGGCGAAGCATCACGCAGCTCCGGCCCATGATGATCCACCGGAGCTGGCAATATTAAGGCAGGCCGATCATCAGCATTAATAGCCTTTTTGCTTGTCAATCAAATTGACCATATCTTCACCGGCGGCAAAGCTGGTCAGGTTTTGACAAAACAGCTTAATTGCCCGGTCCAGATAATAAGGGGAAATTGCGGCAATATGCGGTGTGATGATGACGTTGGGCATAGTCCAAAGCGGTGAGCTTTGCGGCAGTGGCTCCTGTTCAAAAACATCCAGCGCCGCTCCTTTGATGGTTCCCTCGCGCAAAGCGGCAGTCAGGTCGGCTTCATTCACGACCGCTCCCCGGGAAACATTGATGAAATAAGCCGAAGGCTTCATCTGCCTGAATAATGCAGTGGTAAAGAGGTGCCGGGTCTGGGCGGTTAACGGTAATGCGACAACAATAAAATCGGCGGTTTTCAGCAAATCGGTCAGTTGGTCAGGCAGATAAAGCTCATCCACGAATAATTCGGCGGTTTGTTCCCGTTTGGCGGCAATCACCCGCATACCCAGCGCTTTGGCCCGTTTGGCGACTTCGCGCCCGATACTGCCCAAACCAACGATGCCGATGGTCTTTTCGTAAACTTCCTCCAGCGGAGTGCGTTGCCAGATTTGCTGCTGTTGCTGTTTGAACAGCACATGCAGTCCGCGGGTAAACGCCAGGATCAGGGACAATACATGCTCCGACATGGGAATGCCGTGAATTCCCCGGGAGTTGGTAAGCTTGACCGACGAATTCAGCATTTCAGGAAACAGCAGCTTTTCCACACCGGCGCTCAGGGCATGAACCCACCGTAATTCGGGAGCCTGGGTAAATAACGGCCGAAAATCTGCTGTTCCCCAGGTTGCCACAATATTGGCGTCTCCTATATGCCGGCCGGCGTCAGCCGGTTCGGCCGCAAGCACCGTGCTGTCCGGTGCAGCGCTTTTAATAGCGGCGATATGCCGCTCCGCCAGTTTATTTATGACCAGAATATTGAATGCAGGCATTGTTTCATGCCGCCTCCTTTACCAATTGTTATCTTATTTAATATATATACTTCGCTTCATTTTTATAAATTCCTACATAAAAACGTTGACGCCGCTGATTCCCGATGGTAACATAGTGATATATTAGCACTTTAAATAACTAAAGGATAGATGAGCAGGAGGGTTTTCGTGACTTCAAGCGATATGGAATATCTTACGATTGCCTTGCCGAAGGGCAAATTGTTTACGCCGGCGGCCGCTTTGCTGGGAAAATTAGGCTGCACGGCCGAAGGCCTTAGTGAAAACTCCCGTAAATTAGTGATCAGCAATGAGGTTGAAAAAATAAGATTTATCATTACGAAAACGGCTGATCTGCCTACCTATGTCGAATACGGCGCTGCCGATATTGGCATTATTGGCAAGGATGTGCTGCTGGAAGAAAGCAAAGATGTCTATGAACTGCTGGATTTAAAGTTTGGCTACTGCCGGATGGTGGTGGCCGTACCGCAGGCATTGAAGCAGGAAAAGCTGAGTGATTACGCACATATGAGGGTAGCCACGAAATACCCCAATATTGCGGAACGGTATTTTCATAGTATGGGTATTCAAACCGAAATTATTAAACTGAATGGTTCGATTGAATTGGGACCAATGGTGGGGCTGGCCGAAATTATCGTTGATCTGGTTGAAACCGGCCGTACGCTGAAAGAGAATCAGTTGGTAGAGGTTGCGCAGATTCATCCTGCAACCGCCCGGTTAATTGCCAACCGGGTCAGTTTTAAAATGAAGTTTCCCCGCATTGAAAAATTAGTGGAAGACATAAAAAGCTTACTGGAAAGCGAGGCTGGAAAGTGAAAGTTGTTGATACAAAGGATTTGTCAGCCCGGGAAGTTATCAATTTGCTGAAAAAGCCGGCTTTTGACGAAGTGAGGCTTGACGACAGGGTGAAAGCCGGCATTAGGAGGAATTTTGGCGCTGATCTGACGGCAGCTCAGGTTGTCGACAAGATTGTAACTGCAGTACGGGCCGGAGGGGACGAAGCGGTGGCTGGCTTTACCAAGCTGATTGACGGCGCCGATTTTTCCGGCAAATCGTTTGAGGTCAGTCCGGCGGAATTTACCGCCGCCAGAAAGGCGGTGGACGATAAGGTATTAGCCTCTATCAGGCTGGCCATTGACAATGTCCGCCGGTACCATACCGAACAATTGCCGAAATCCTGGCTGACTTACCGGGAGCATGGGGCAATACTGGGTCAGAACTGCCTGCCGCTGGACCGGGTTGGCATCTACGTTCCCGGCGGTACAGCGGCTTATCCCTCCTCGGTAATTATGAATGCAGTTCCCGCCGTTGTGGCCGGTGTCAAGGAGATCCTCATGGCCGTGCCGCCGGCGCGCGACGGCAGTGTCAATCCCTATGTTTTAACCGCAGCCCGCGAAGCCGGAGTGACCAGGGTATTCAAAGCCGGCGGTGCGCAGGCGGTTGCCGCGTTGGCTTTTGGTACGGAAACGGTGCCGAAAGTGGATAAGATCACCGGCCCGGGCAATATCTTTGTTACCCTGGCGAAAAAAGCCGTTTACGGGTACTGCGATATTGATATGCTGGCAGGTCCCAGTGAAATTCTGATTGTAGCTGATCATACCGCCAATGCGCGCTATATTGCCGCTGACTTGCTCAGCCAGGCCGAACATGACCTGCTGGCGTCAAGTATTCTCATCACCGACTCTCCGGCCCTGGCCGGTCAGGTAGCGGCCGAGGTTGAAGCGCAGCTGGCCGTTCTGCCGCGTCAGGAAATTGCCGCGGCCGCCCTGACCGGGAACGGTTTGATCATTGTCGTCCGGGACATGGCTGAAGCAATCGAGCTTGCCAATGCTTCAGCGCCGGAGCATCTGGAAATTTTAACGGCCGATCCTTTTCAGCAGCTGCCGTATGTACGGCATGCCGGGGCGGTGTTTCTGGGACCCTATTCGCCTGAGCCGTTAGGCGATTATCTGGCCGGGCCGAACCATGTCCTGCCGACAGGCGGAACAGCGCGGTTTTATTCGGTGCTGAATGTGGAAACCTTTATGAAGAGAACCAGTATCATTGCTTATACCAAAGCCGCTTTAAGCGGGGTAAGCGCAGATGTTATCCGGCTGGCCACTGCGGAAGGTTTGGAAGCTCATGCAAATGCAATCAGGGTGAGAGGTGAATAAAATGGCGGATTACCGGCCAGGATTAAACGAACTGCCCACTTATTCCGTAGAGGAACGCGAGTGGGAGATAAAAATTGACGCAAATGAAAGCAGTTTCAATTTACCGCCATTGGTACAGGAACGTCTGATGAACCGCCTGGCGGGTCTGGCGTTCAACCGTTATCCGGATATTGGAATGAAAGGTCTTAAAGAACAAATTGCCGGGAATTTCCAGTTGCGCAGCGACAATGTGTTGATCGGCAATGGCTCAAGTGAAATTTTGGAAAAGTTATTTCATGCCTATGGCGGCGGCGGGCGCAGCATTGTTTTTCCTGCGCCTTCCTTTTCCATGTACGACATTTACGCCAAGTTGTCGGAAAGCAGGGCAATTCCGGTCCAGCTGGAGTCCGATTATTCGCTGAGACCGGATAAGGTGCTGGCTGCGGCCAGGGATTCAGCGGCCAAACTGATCGTGCTTTGCACGCCCAATAATCCTACCGGCAATGCAATGGAAGAGCAGGATATTGAATATATTGTCCAACAGGCCGGCTGCCCGGTGGTTGTGGACGAAGCTTATATTGAGTTTCATGGCCGGTCGGCAGTTGACTTATTGAACCGGTATGCCAATGTGATGATTGCCCGTACTTTCTCCAAAGCCTATGGTTTTGCTTCAGCCCGGATTGGTTATCTGATTGCTGCGGCTGATATTGTCGCCATGCTGGGTAAAATCTGCATGCCTTATCATGTCAATGCCCTGTCTTTAGCCGGGGCGGAAATTATTTATCAGATGCGCAACGAGTTTGCGCCTTACATCCAGCAGACGATTGGCGAACGCCGGCAGCTGGCTGCGGCGCTTGAGGAATTGCCGGGCGTGACGGTTTATTCTTCGGTTACCAACTTCTTACTGGTTAAGTTTACCCAGGCGGGCAGGGTTGCGGCCGTGCTTGCGGAACATGGCATCGGGGTGCGTGATTTCAGCAGTGTACCGGGCCTGATTGACTGCCTGAGGATTTCGATCGGGACACCGGCTCAGAATGACAGGGTATTAAAGATAATTACCGGGTGCCGGGAAAGGGGCTGAAGCGATGAGCCGGTCAGCAGCAATTGCGCGTAAAACAGCGGAAACAACAATTGAAGTCAAGCTTCAAATTGATGGCGGCGGCAATTCCAGTATTCATTCCGGGATTGGTTTTTTTGATCACATGCTGGTATTGCTGAGCCGGCATGGTTTGTTTGATTTAACGGTCAGGTGCGCCGGTGATCTGGAAGTTGACGGCCATCATACCGTTGAGGATATCGGTATTGTTTTAGGGCAGGCGTTAAAACAGTCCCTCGGGGACAAACAGGGCATTAAACGGTATGGCACCGCCTTTGTGCCCATGGATGAAGCGTTGGCCATGGTGTCGCTGGATATCAGCGGCCGGCCGTATTTGGTTTACGATGTTGCAACGCCGGCGCCCAGCATCGGGGCTTACGACTGTGAACTGACCGAGGAATTTTTGCGGGCGCTGGCGGTCAATGCCGGATTAACTTTGCATGTTAAGTTATTGACCGGGAAAAATTCACATCATATTATTGAAGCAATATTCAAGGCGCTGGGGCGGGCTTTGGATGAAGCCACCCGCCAGGACGAACGGATTGTTGGCGTAATGTCCACCAAAGGCACTTTGGAGGGCTGAATAAGGCGAGAACCGGTCGATTATGTTTGGGGATACGGAGGAGTACATGATGATTGCAATCATTGATTATGGCATGGGCAATCTGTATAGTGTGGAAAAAGCCTTTGCCAGGTTGGGAGCCCGGGTTGTGGTAACCAGTGAAGCGAAAGCGATTGCGCAGGCCGATAAAGTGGTTTTGCCGGGGGTAGGAGCGTTTGGCGACTGCATGAAAAATCTGCGCAGCTCTGGTTTGATTCCGGTCATCGAGTCGGTGATTGCCGGCGGCAAACCGTTCCTGGGCATCTGCCTGGGCCTGCAGCTGTTGTTTGAGGGCAGTGAAGAAGATCCCGGCGTGGACGGCCTGGGGATATTTGCCGGGCAGGTCCGAAAGATTACGGCCCCTGATCTAAAAATTCCCCATATGGGATGGAATAGCCTGGCTTTCCAGCAGACCAGCCCGTTGTTTAAGGGCGTGGACGCCGGTTCCTATGTTTATTTTGTTCACAGCTATCACGCCGTGCCGGAGGCTGATATTGTGACTGCTGTGGCCGACTATGGCCAGACGGTTACCGCCGCTGTGGGGCGGGACAATGTGCAGGCTGTGCAGTTCCATCCGGAAAAATCGAGCAGCGTTGGTTTGTCCATTCTGGCGAATTTTGTTAAACTGTAAGGCGGGAACGATTGAACCACAGAGGGCGCGGAGTACACGGAGGGTTACGGGGGAACGGTTTAACCGCAAAGTACTCGAAGGACGCGAAGGGGACGCAAGAGGTTATATAGTGGGAACGGATTGAACCACAGAGGGCGCGGAGTACACGGAGGGTTACGGGGGAACGGTTTAACCGCAAAGTACTCGAAGGACGCGAAGGGGACGCAAGAGGTTATATAGTGGGAACGGATTGAACCACAGAGGGCGCGGAGTACACGGAGGGTTACGGGGGAACGGTTTAACCGCAAAGTACTCGAAGGACGCGAAGGGTTAACGGGAGTAGGGGGTTTTATTTGGATTTCCGGTGCAATGATTTGTGCCGTTTTCTGGTTCCCTCTGTGACCTCTGTGTACTCTGTGGTTCGCCAGGCATTTTGTTTTTAAGGGTGGTGGTTTGTGTGATTGTTTTTCCGGCGATTGATATCCGGGGGGGAAAGTGCGTCCGTTTGACGGAAGGACGGTTTGATCAGGAAACGGTTTTTGGCGAGCAGCCGGTGGATATGGCCAGGCGCTGGGCCGGTGAAGGGGCTGAATTTTTACATGTGGTCGATTTGGACGGGGCGCTGGCCGGGAAACCGGTAAATACTGATGCTATTAGAGAGATTGTCCAGGCTGTGGATATTCCTGTACAGCTGGGCGGCGGAATCCGGTCGCTGGAGACCATTGCGGCGCTGCTGGCGGCGGGGATCCACAGAGTTATTTTGGGTTCGGTTGCGGTTCGCCGGCCTGATTTGGTCAAGGCGGCCTGCGACCGGTTTGGCGGGCGGATTGTTGTCGGCATCGACGCCCGTGACGGTCAGGCCGCGGTCGAGGGCTGGGGGGTAACCGGGGGAGTGAGCGCCGGGGAATTGGCGCAAAAAATGGCTGCCGCCGGCGTTGAGAGGATTATTTATACCGATATAGCCCGTGACGGCACCCTGTCCGGGGTGAATGTCGCCGCTACGGCGGCCTTGGCCCGGCTGGCCGGCATTCCGGTGATCGCTTCCGGCGGGGTGAGCGGCATTGATGATATTAAGGCTGTCAAGACGGCTGAAGCTGACGGGGTGGAAGGGGTAATTGTCGGCAAGGCTATTTATACCGGCAGCCTCAGTTTAACGGAAGCTATTGATTGGGCGCGGGGAGGGTGAGTCAGTTGTACACTAAGCGAATCATTCCCTGCCTGGATGTTAAGGACGGGCGGGTGGTTAAAGGAACGAATTTTGTCGGCCTGCGCGATGCCGGCGATCCGGTGGAGCTTGCTGGTATTTATGACCGGGAAATTGCCGATGAATTGGTTTTCCTGGACATTACCGCTTCCTGTGAGGAGCGCAATACCCTGGTACAGATGGTGGAGCAGACTGCCGCCCAGGTATTTATCCCGTTTACGGTGGGCGGGGGAATTCGAACCGGCGATGATATCCGCAGAATGCTAAAGGCTGGTGCGGATAAGGTTTCACTGAATACGGCGGCCATCAAAAATCCGGACATTATCGCTGAAGGCGCCCGGCGTTACGGCAGTCAGTGCATTGTATTGGCGGTGGACGCCCGCAGGACAGGCGCCGACCGGTGGGAAGTTTATATCAACGGCGGACGGACGCCAACCGGGCTTGATGTGCTGGAGTGGGTAAAAAAGGCCACTGCTCTGGGGGCGGGAGAAATTTTACTGACCAGCATGGATAAGGACGGGACGAAGGATGGTTATGATATTGCTCTGACCAGAGCGGTGTCCGAAGCGGTAAGCGTGCCGGTCATTGCTTCAGGCGGAGCAGGTGAATTAAGTCATTTTTACGATGTGCTGACAGCCGGGAAAGCTGATGCTGTTTTGGCGGCATCAGTATTTCATTACGGTCAGTTTACCGTTCGCCAGGTTAAGGAGTATCTAAAATCACGCGGAGTGGAGGTGCGGTTATGAATTTTACGAATATCAAATTTGACGCCAATGGCTTAATCCCGGCAATTATTCAGGATGTAAAGAGCAATACTGTGTTAATGTTGGCCTATATGAATGAACAAGCGCTGCACAAAACGGTAGAGACCGGCTTGACCTGGTTTTACAGCCGCAGCCGTCAAGCGCTCTGGCACAAGGGCGAGACTTCCGGCAATGTGCAAAAGGTGATTGATATCTACTATGATTGTGACGCCGATAGCCTGCTGGTCAAGGTAGAGCAAACAGGCGCTGCCTGCCACGAGGGCACCTTTTCCTGCTTTAGCCGCAAGCTGGGCCAAACGGACAGTCAGGGTGAGAAGCTGTTTGCTCCGGAGGAGGTCTACGGGCAGTCTCCCGCTACGGTGCTGCATGATTTATATCATGTCATAAATAATCGCCGGGACAATCCGAAAGAGGGATCTTATACTACCTATCTGTTTGAAAAAGGTCAGGACAAGATTCTGAAAAAAGTTGGCGAGGAGTCGGCTGAAACGATCATTGCTTCAAAGAACAACGACAATAACGAGCTGTTGTATGAAATGGCTGATCTTTGGTATCATTGCCTGGTACTGCTGGCCTATCATAAGGTTAGCCCCAGCGAATTGCTGGCCGAGCTGCTAAAACGGAGGAAATAGGGATGAGTAAAACTACCGGTCAGGAGTTTATGCTGAAAACCCGTTATGCCTATTTAACGGGATCGGGGCAATCCCAGGGAGCCGCTCCGCCGGAACTGGAACTGCCTTGTGACCCGGCCGGCCTAAGCATACAGCTGCCTGAACCTGAGCTGCTGCCGGATCATCATGTGAACTTTCTGGAACTGATCGAAATGAGGACAAGTTCGCGGCAGTATGGCAACGAGCCGCTTACGCTGCCGGAACTGTCTTATCTGCTTTGGTGCACCCAGGGCGTGAAACTGGTGATGCCTGGCTCGGCAACCTTCCGGACGGTGCCTTCCGCCGGGGCCAGACATGCGTTTGAGACCTATTTATTTGTGAATCGAGTGGCTGGGCTGGAAGCTGGCTTATACCGGTTTTTGGCAATTGATCATAAACTGGTCGCCGTTCCGGGAATCGCCGGCGGCAGCGAGGAGCTTACGGCGGCCTGCTTACATCAGCAAACAGTGAAAAACAGTGCGGTTACCTTCCTGTGGACGGCGGTAGCCGCCCGAATGATCTGGCGGTATGGTGAACGCGGCTATCGCTATCTGCATCTGGATGCGGGACATGTCTGTCAGAATCTGTACCTGGCGGCAGGGACTTTGCACTGCGGCGTCTGCGCGATTGCCGCGTTTGACGATGAAAAAATCAATGCTTGCTTAGGACTGGACGGGGAACGGCAATTTGTCATCTATGCCGCGACAGTCGGGAAATAACAGATATAGTAAAGGTTGCGGGGGAACGGTGTTTAACCGCAAAGTACTCGAAGGACGCAAAGGGGACGCGAAGGGGTATAGGGAACGGATGAACCACAGAGGGCACGGAGTACACGGAGGGTTGCGGGGGAACGGTGTTTAACCGCAAAGTACTCGAAGGACGCAAAGGGGACGCCAAGGAGTTGGAAGGGAACGGATTGAACCACAGCGGGCACGGAGTACACGGAGGGGTGACGTGCTTTGCACCGTTCTCTGGTTCCCTCTGTGTACGCTGTGGTTCGTTCATTATTTTCACCCCGGCAGGCAGGAGTAATTTTTACCGGTATGGAACTAAAGGTCAGAAAGAATAATTCGATGGAGTAGTTTTCATGGCAAAGAAAAGCAATCGAGGTCGTTGGTTAGTCCTGGCTTTCGTTTTTCTGGCGCTGGCACTTTACGGCTATATGGAGAACCAGTCAACGCCGAAGCAAGAGGACGGTCAATCGCGCTATGAGACCGAAAAATCAGGGGCAGGCGCCGCTGCTGATTTTTCGCAGACAGCGCGCGCGATTCATGGCGCTGTTGACAGTGCGCTGTCTGCACAGGGGATTGGCGCCAGGATAGCCCGGTCTACAGACCGGGAAGTTCCCCGCCAGGAGATTGAAGGAACCATTCGCTGGCATTTCCGGGAAATAGTCGGACAGAGTTCCGGGGACGCGGCTGCGCTTGAGCGGGCGCTGGCGTCTGCGGCCGCTCCGGCCGGCGGGGCGCTGTTAACCGTTCAGCCTGATACTTATCAGGGCCAGCCGGTGCTCAGAATAGATGTTGGGATAAGAGATGAGCTGGGCGGTGAGCCGCTGACCATTGTCACCGACAGGCTGTATATTGCCGACAGGCAAAAAGCTGCGGACCAGGCGCCGGTGAACGTGCGGGGAGAATTAGCGCTGGTTATTGATGATTTTGGTTACAGCAGGGAACCGATAACCGCTTTTGCGGCGATTGACAAGCCGTTAACTTTTGCGGTACTGCCTTACCGTACTTACAGCAATGAAGCAGCAGCACGCGGTCTCAGCGCCGGTCATCAGATCATTCTGCACTTGCCGCTTGAGCCGCTTGCCGCAGCTGAGCAGTCGGAAAAAACAACGATTATGGTTGAGATGAGCGATGACGATATTCAGGCGGCCACTGTCCGGGCAGTGCAGGCGGTTCCCGGCATTATCGGCGTTAATAATCATCAGGGTTCCCGCAGTACGGCGGATCAGCGGGTAATGCGCAATGTGCTTGCCGTGCTGAAGGACAGACATTTATTTTTCATTGACAGCCGGACGAATAGTCAGTCGGTGGCTTATGCCACGGCGCAGGAGCTGGGAGTGCGGTCCGGAGAAAATAATATATTTGTGGACAATGAGGATGATGTCGCGGCAATTAAGCGGCAATTGCGCAGCGCCGGACAGATTGCGATCCGCAACGGTCGCGCGATTGCCATCGGCCATGCCCGGATGAATACGGCAGCTGCTGTGCGGCAAATGCTGCCGGAGTTTGAGGCGGCTGGGATTAAACTGGTATTTGCATCACAATTATTGAAATAGGGGGAGTTAGTTTGGGCAAATTTAACGTAGTAATGACCAGGGCGCTGCTGCCGGCCGCGCAGGAAAAGCTGGCCGAAAGCTGCATTATCCGGGTGCTGGGTCAGGAGGAACAGCCGGATTCGTCAAACTTTCGGGAATGGCTCAAAACTGCCGACGGGCTGGTGGTCAACAGCAGTATGCCTATTGATGAACGTTTGCTGGCTGCCGCCCCCAATTTGCGGGTGATTGTTCAGCCGGCAGTCGGTTACGACAACATTGATGTTGAGGCCTGCACCCGCCGGAGCATTCCGGTGGGAAACACACCGGGCGTACTGGTGGAAGCAACGGCCGATTTAACTTTCGGGTTGTTGCTGTGCGCAGCCCGGCGTATTCATGAAGGCTGGGATTTCGTTCTTAAGGGCAAATGGAGTGACGGCGGCAATCTGTCGTTTGGTTTTGATTTGGCGGGCAAGACCCTGGGCATTGTCGGCCTGGGGCGTATTGGCCTGGCGGTCGCCAGGCGGGCGCAGGTATTTGGCATGAAGGTCATCTATCATAATCGCCGCCGGCGTCCTGATGAGCAGGCGCTCGGCGTTGCCTACGCCGCCTTTGACGAGCTTCTGGTCCAGGCCGACTGCATTATTGTGCTCAGTCCGCTTTCGGCGCAAACCAAGGGGATGTTCAGCCGGGAGCAGTTTGCCAAAATGAAACCATCCGCTTATTTTGTCAATGCGGCCAGAGGCCCGATTGTTGATACCGACGCGCTGGTGGAAGCGCTGACGGCAGAGACCATTGCCTTTGCCGCAATGGATGTCACTGATCCGGAGCCCTTGCCGGCGGATCATCCGTTGCTCAAACTGCCGAATGTACTGATTACCCCCCATATCGGCAGCGCCACAACTGAAACCAGAACCGCCATGGCGCTGCTGACGGCGGATAATTTACTGGCCGGCCTGAACAAACAGCCTTTACCGGCTTGCGTAAATAACGAGGTCAACTACAAGTAAAAAAACAGGAACGGCGTTAACCGCAAAGGACGCAAAGTAGCGAAGGGACATGAGGGATATATATTGGGGAACGGCTTTGACCACAGAGGGCACGGAGTACGCAGAGGGTTACGGGGGAACGGTGTTTAACCGCAAAGTACTCGAAGGACGCGAAGGATTTTTAAATTGGGGTTTTTGTTTGAAATTCCGGTGCAATGATTTGCACCGTTCGGTTCCCTCTGTGACCTCTGTGTACTCTGTGGTTCCATATACGGGTTTGCGAGAAACGGTGCGAACCGCAAAGTACGCAAAGTACGCGAAGGGGACGCGAGGGATTATATTGGGGAACGGATTTGAACCACAGAGGGCACGGAGTACACGGAGGGTTTACGGGAGTGGGGGTTTTTGTCTGAAATTCCGGTGCAATGATTTGCCCCGTTCGGTTCCCTCTGCGACCTCTGTGTACTCTGTGGTTCCATATACGGGTTTGCGGGAGGTTTACGGGTAAAATGGTGTTAACCGCAAAGGACGCAAAGTACGCGAAGGGGACGCGAAAAATAGGCGCGAAATAATCGCGCCCTTTGTTTTTTTATTATGGCTTTATATGCCGGGAACGTTGCAAGCTGGTGTGTCCGGCTTTCTCCCGACGGCGCTGCCACCGGCTGTGATTTGCAAATCCCGCCGACCGCCGTCAATCAACATCATTGTTAACACCATTAATTCTATTTAATCGCGTCCCCTTTGCGTCCTTCGAGTACTTTGCGGTTAACATCGTCTTGCCCTTGTCCCTTTCCGGACCCTCTGTGGTTAGCCCGTTCTCCCTCCGGCCCAAACTCAGTCATGCAGGTCCAATAGCGTTTGGGCATCTGGCTCATCCGGCATTGGGGATTGTACCGCGCCTGGATCGCAATCGTATCATAAAACAGCTGCCACAGTTTACGGAAAGTCCGTTCCTCCTCATCCACTTCCGGCAGTTCCAGACTGCCGACTGGAATGACTGCCGACTGGTAGGGCTGATAAACCAGCCCCATGCCATGAGTTTTATCATGAATAAAAAAGCGTTCTTCCGGATAACGCTCACAAAAATGCCCGGCCAGCAGCGGCAGTACGAAATTTTTCGGTTCTATTTCACCGACAAGAACGTCATTGATAATGGAAAAACGTAGAAACCCTTTCAATAAATGGCTTTCTCTTTCCAGATGCTTAACCGCCTTAACTAGGGTATGAACCACCTCGTTTGTCAGCATATTTATTACCGGCGGGCCGTAACGGTAGCCCAGCCGCAGGAAGAGCAGGATGGTTATCTCTTTCCGGGCAAGGCTGGTTAAAAAGGCCCGCCGGACAAAGTTCAGCGCTGGATTCCCCATTTTTGCCGGAATTGAAGCCAGCACCCGGTTGGCTTTTCGGGCGTCGGTCACAATCGTCTTGCCTGAAAAGAGCAGCGGCTGGCAGGCAGCGGGCGAAAGGATGTCCAGCGGAATTTCTTTTTGCTCGTAACTTTCAAACACACAGCACAATAGTCCGTCGAAACTTCCGTCATAACAGTAAATTAGGTCTGGCTGGCAATGCATTTTCGCAGTTCCTCCTGTAGCGGAGGATAGTGCTGGGGCTGGGTAAAAAGAGAAAGCTGTTCTGCGGGCGAGGGAAAATTGGCCTGAAGCAGTTTGTGCGTTTTTTCCGACAGTAAAGAAGTTAGAGCGGCATTTGGCGCGATTTTTATATTGTTTGCTGTTTTTCCGCCGCAGGTGATAAAATACTGGGCCCGTTTAAGGACGACGCCCAGCTTTTTCAGTCCGTCGAAGTGGAGCGCCGTAGTACGGCGGGCAGCTATGATGCGTTTGGCGCTGGTTACGCCGATGCCTGGTACGCGCAGCAAATCACGGTAGGCAGCGCGGTTGACATCAACAGGGAAAAATTCCATATGATTAAGCGCCCAGTTGCATTTTGGATCGAGATAGGGGTTGAAGCTCTGGTGCTGCTGATCGAGAAGTTCGCTGGCCCTAAAACCGTAAAACCGCAGCAGCCAGTCGGCCTGATACAGGCGGTGTTCACGCCAGAGCGGCGGAGCCGTATCCAGAGCCGGCAGGAGGCTGCTGTCTGCTACCGGCAGGTAAGCGGAGAAAAAGACCCGTTTCAGTTTATATTTTTTGTAAAGGCCTTCGGTTAAGTTTAAAATTTGAAAATCGGTCTCCGGTGTAGCTCCAATGATCATTTGCGTACTCTGACCGGCGGGAGCAAACTTCGGGGCGCGGCGATATTTTACCAGGTCCCGCGAGTTCTCCTGAATACGGCTTTGAATATAGCCCATGGGGGTAAAAATGGAATGCTTGGTTTTATCCGGCGCTAAGAGCTGCAAACTGTCCTGCGAGGGAAATTCGATATTCACGCTCATCCGGTCGGCCAGCAGTCCCAGGCGGGTCAGCAAGGCACTGTCGGAGCCAGGGATGGCCTTGGCATGGATATAGCCGGAGAACCGGTATTCCTCGCGCAGAATGCGCAGCGTTTCAATCATTTGTTCACAGGTATAGTCGGGATTTTTCAGCACGCCGGAGCTTAGAAAAAGGCCTTCAATATAATTGCGCCGGTAAAAATGAATGGTCAGATCAGCCAGTTCCCGCGGGGTAAAGGCGGCGCGCGGCGTATCGTTGGAGGTACGGTTGACGCAGTATTGGCAATCATAGGCGCAGACATTGGTCATAAGTACTTTTAGCAGGGAAATGCACCGCCCGTCCGCGGAAAAGCTGTGACAAATGCCACAAGCGGCCGCGCTGCCAATGCCGCCGGACGCAGCTTTTTTATTTACCCCGCTGGAGGTGCAGGCCACATCATATTTTGCTGCGGCGGTTAAAATTTTCAGTTTCGCAAAAACATCCACCTGGATCAGCTCCTTGCTTGAGATAAAGCTTGGCTATGTTTTCTTTACCGCTGCGTATGCAGGCGGTTGATTATCTTTATTATATTATACGAACATATGTTTTGCAAACGTTTGTACTGTTAAAAAAGCAATGTTAGGTAAAAAATATTTACTGACACCACTACGCCGGACGCGAAAAATGTCGTATAATAGATGTTGGCAAAAAAGAGTACTAGCACACTTTGGAGGTAAATGGATGAAGTTTTCTAAACCTATTTATATTATTGGACATCGCAATCCGGATACTGATTCAATCTGTTCGGCCATTGGTTACGCTAATTTAAAAAGAGCGCTAGGAGAAAATGTTGTTCCGGCCAGAGCCGGTAAGATAAATGCCGAAACCAAATTTGTTCTGGAAAAATTCGGGGTGGCAGCGCCCAAGCTGATTACCGACTTACATCCGCGGGTCAGGGATGTCATGCTGGACAGCGCGATTGTGGTACAGCCGGACGATACCCTCCGCGAACTGGGCAAAGTGATGCGCCGGCATGAAGTAAAATCGGTGCCGGTCATTGATGAAAATACCGTCTTAGCGGGGATCGTTTCGGTTACTGATCTGGCTAAACGGTATTTTGACGAACTGGAAATGCAGGATTTATCCGAGGCGGGCGTTGAGCTGACCGCTCTCGTCCGGGTGCTGGACGGCACGGTGGTGCAAGGCGGCAGCCTGAACCGGAAGGTTACCGGCAAAGTAAGAATTGCCGCAGGCAGTACAAGCACAATCCAGCAGGTTATCGAGCCCGGTGATGTGGTGCTGGTTGGCGACCGGGGCAGCACTTTACTGGAATGCATTGCTCAAAATATCGCTTGCCTGGTAGTCACCGGCGCGGCTCAGGTTGGACCGGAAATTTTAGCTGAGGCGGCAAGCAGGGGGATTGCCGTAATCAGTGCGCCGCATGATACCTACACCTGCGCCCGGTTGATCAATCAGTGCATTCCGGTAAGCATGATTATGCAAAAAAAGGTCATTACATTTAAGCCTTCCGATTTGGTCAATGACACCAGAGAGATTATCGCCGACAACCATCACCGTACTTTTCCGGTAGTGGAAAATGGCAAACTGGTCGGTCTGATTGCCCGTGATCAGCTGATTGTCACGAACCGGGAAAAAATCATTCTGGTTGATCATAACGAACGGTCTCAGGCCGTTGAGGGCATTGAAGAAGCGCAAATTATAGAAATTATTGATCATCACCGCTTAGGGGGCCTGCAAACCGGCGAACCGATTTTTATCCGTCATGAGCCGGTAGGGTCGACCGGCACAATTGTTGCCAACATGCACTGGCATCGCGGGGTGGAGCTGCCGGCTGACATTGCCGGCTTACTGCTGGCGGCGATTGTATCTGACACCGTTCTATTTAAATCGCCTACGGCAACTGCTTATGACCGGGAGACCGCGGAGAAACTGGCGGCGATTGCCGGACTGGATATGCAGGAGTTCGGCCTGGCGCTGCTCAAGGCTGGCTCGGGCATTGGCGATATGCAGGCCGGAGAGATTGTACACAATGATTTAAAAGAGTTTCAGATTGGTGAATACCGGATGGCGATTGCCCAGATATCCGTGATGGATACCGCAGAGGTGCTGGCGGTTAAAGCCGATCTACTGACCGCAATGGACGCTATGCTGCTTAAGGAAAACTATGATATGGCCCTGCTGATGATTACCGATATCATTCAGGAAGGCACGCAGCTGATTTACGCCGGGCAGCCTACGGCATTAATCGCCGAAGCCTTTGGCGGCAGAGGGCAAGACAGCATGGTTTATCTGCCCGGCGTGATGTCCCGGAAAAAACAAGTAATTCCGCCAATGGTGGAAGCCGCCCGCAATTTTTAGACCTGCCCGATAGCCTGTTAACCACAGGCTATCATTTTTTTACGTCCCCGCTTTATGTCCTTCGCGTACATTGCGGCTAACCACCGTTCCCCCGTAAACCTCTTGCAAACCCGTCCCTGGAACCACAGAGGACACAGAGGTCACTGAGGGAACCAGAGAACGGCGCAAATCATTGCACCGGAAATTCATATAAAAACCTCTACTCCCGTTAATCCTCCGTGTACTCCGTGCCCTCTGTGGTTCAAATCCGTTCCCACTATAACCCCTCGCGTCCCCTCTTTATGTCCTTCGAGTACTTTGCGGTTAAACACCGTTTCCCCGTATTCTCTTATGCTTTTCTGGCCGGAGGAAAGGAAAATAGTACTTGTTGCCGAAAATATACATGTTATACTACTTTAAAACAGCGATATTGATGGAATTTCCATGAATATCTTACGGAGGCATTATGCAGAACATATTTGACGGATTAAATCCGGCGCAGGCTGAAGCTGCGGCGCATATTGACGGCCCTTTGCTGATTATGGCCGGAGCGGGTTCGGGCAAAACCAAAGTATTAACCTGCCGAATTGCCTATTTACTGGAGCAGGGTGTAGCGCCGTACAATATATTGGCCATTACGTTTACCAACAAGGCTGCGGCTGAAATGCGGGAGCGGGTTGAACGGATGGTGGGACTCCGGTCCAAGGATATCTGGCTGAGTACCTTCCATGCTTTTTGCGCCAAGTTTTTGCGGCTGGAAATCGACGCTGTCCCCGGTTACCAGCGTAATTTTGTCATTTATGATGCCGGTGACTGCCAGGCGGTAGTCAAAGCCTGCCTGAAAGAGCTGAATCTGGATGACAAGCAATTTGCGCCCAACAGCATTCAGTCGATGATTTCCAATGCCAAAAACGCCTTAACCGATGAATGGGAATTTGCCCGGACCGCCGATACGTTTTTTGCCGGGAAGGTCGCGGAGATTTACAAGCTGTATCAGGCTAAACTGCGTAATCATAATGCGCTGGATTTTGATGATTTACTGCTGTATACCGTGCGGCTGCTGGAAACCAATCCCGAGGTGTGCGAAAAGTATCAGAATAAATTTAAATATATTCTGATTGATGAATACCAGGATACCAACCATGCCCAGTATCTGCTGGCGCATTTGCTGGCGGCGAAGCACCGGAATCTTTGTGTGGTGGGCGACGCCGACCAAAGTATTTACGGCTGGCGCGGCGCTGATATCCGCAATATCATGGATTTTGAAAAAGATTACCCGGAAGCGAAAGTCGTTAAGCTGGAGCAAAACTACCGTTCAACCAAGACTATTTTAGCGGCGGCCAATGCCGTCATTGAACATAATGCCGACCGGAAGCCCAAAGAGCTGTGGACGGAGAATACGGCCGGCGAGCCAATCAGCTATTATCTGGCCAATGACGAGCGTGATGAAGCGCAGTATATCGCCAGCAATATCATTAAGCTCAATACCGTCTACAATACCGGTTACGGCGATATGGCCGTCCTGTACCGTACCAATGTGCAGTCCCGGGTCATTGAGGAAGCCTTTATGAAAAATGGCATTCCTTACACGATGGTGGGCGGACTGAGATTTTATGACCGCAAAGAAATTAAGGATATCCTGGCTTACCTGAGGGTCATCTTTAATCCGGCCGATACCGTCAGCCTGCTGCGCATCATTAATGTTCCGCGCCGGGGCATTGGCGATACCACCATCGGCCGGCTGAACGACTATGCGGGCGGCAACGGGCTGACGCTGTTTGACGTGGTGTCAAATCCGGAGCTGGTGCCCGGGTTGACGGCCCGGGCCAAACGGCCGCTGGAAGACCTGGCGGAGTTCATTTTTACGCTGATGAGCGAGCAGAATTCGCTGGCGGTCGCCGACCTGATCGACAAAGTAATGACCGCTTCGGGTTATCTGGCCGAACTGGAAAAGGAACAAACCCCGCAGAGTGAGGTACGGATTGAAAACTTGCGGGAATTATTAAGCGTGGCCAAAGAATTTGCCAATGGGGAACTGGAACATAATCTGGAGAATTTTTTAAGCCATGTGGCGTTGGTTTCCGATCTTGATACCGCTGAGACCAATGGCGAAAAGGTGACATTGATGACGCTGCATTCGGCCAAAGGACTGGAGTTTCCGGTGGCTTTTATGGCTGGGCTGGAAGAAGGGCTGTTTCCGCACGCCCGGACACTGATGAATGAATGCGAAATTGAAGAAGAACGCAGAATATGTTATGTGGGCATTACCAGGGCCCGGCGAAAATTATATCTCACCAATGCCCGGATGAGAACCATTTACGGCAAGACCATCATGTATCCGGCATCGCGGTTTTTAAGCGAAATTCCGCCGTCCGTTCTGGAACGGGTGGAAATGCGGCCCAGCCGTCCGGCTGCCTGGAGTTCCGGGTTTGGCGGCGGGACAGGGGCTGGGCGGCAAATGCCGGCGGCGGCCGGCCCGGCTGCTCCGGCGGCAAGAGCGGCGGTGCGTCCGACCGGGCAGCCTGTCGCCTGGAAGGTTGGCGATAAAGCCCAGCACAGCAAATGGGGCGTTGGTACAGTGGTTGATGTGCGGGGCCAGGGCGAGGATCAGGCGCTGAAAGTCGCCTTTCCCGGTCAGGGAATTAAAGAGCTGATGCTTAAATATGCCCCAATCGCCAAAGTTGAAGTATAAGCTTAAGGAGTGAATACTGTGTCCGGAGACATTCCTCAGACCATGCAAGCGGCAGCGGAAGCTGCGGAAGAGTTAAGGCGGAAACTTAACCATCACAATTATCAGTACTACGTTTTAGATCAGCCGGAGCTGGCCGATGATGAATACGACCGGCTGATGCAGCAATTAATCGCCATTGAAGCCGCCTTTCCCGCGTTGATTACCCCGCATTCCCCCACCCGGCGGGTGGGCGGCGCACCGGCGGAGGGGTTTGGGAGGATAGCTCATCTTACGCCGATGCTAAGTTTGGGAAATGCCTTTTCGCCAGACGGTTTGCTGGCTTTTCATCAGCGGGTGGTGAATGTTTTAGGCGCAACTGAGCCGGTGGAGTATGTTGTCGAACATAAAATTGACGGTTTGGCCATTAATCTGGTGTATGAGCAGGGGCTACTGGTTCGCGCCGCTACGCGGGGCGATGGGATTGAAGGCGAGGATGTAACGGCCAATATCAGAACCATCAAATCCATTCCTTTGCGCTTGCAGGGAGAGGCTGCCGCTGCTGCGGGGCTGCTGGAAGTGCGCGGTGAGGTTTATATGGCCAGAACGGAATTTGAACGCTTAAACAAACTGCGCGAACAGAATGGAGAGCCGCTGCTGGCCAATCCGCGCAATGCGGCCGCCGGTTCTTTGCGCCAGCTAGATCCGCAGGTTACCGCCGAACGGACTCTGGCGGTATTTATCTACGGAATGGGCGTGCATGAAGGGGTGGAACTTGCCACCCATGCGCAAACCTTAGCCTATTTACAAACCCTGGGGTTTAAAGTCAACCAGTGTTACCGGGTCTTTTCCGATATTGAGGAAATTGCCGGCTACTGCCAAAGCTGGGCGGCCAAGCGTTCAGACCTGCCTTATGAAATTGACGGTTTGGTGATCAAGGTCAATGATCTGGCCAGTCAGAAGCTGCTGGGCGCAACCGCGAAAGATCCCCGCTGGGCAATTGCTTTTAAATTTCCGGCTGAACAAAGCACCACGGTGATCAGGGACATTATGATCAGCGTTGGCCGGACCGGCGCGCTGACGCCCACTGCTCTTTTGGAGCCGGTCAGGCTGGCCGGCTCGACAGTGAGCCGGGCTACTTTGCATAATGAAGATTATATTCAACAAAAAGATATCCGGATCGGTGATACGGTAGTCATTCATAAAGCGGGTGATGTTATCCCGGAGGTGGTGGCTGTTGTGACGGCCAACCGGACCGGGGCGGAGCAGCCCTTTGTTATGCCGGCTTATTGTCCGGAATGCGGCAGTCCGGCAGTGAGGCTGGAAGAAGAGTCGGCCCGGAAATGCATTAATCCGGACTGTCCGGCCTTGTTGCGCGAGGGGCTGATTCATTTTGTATCCCGGGACGCAATGAATATCGACGGCTTGGGGCCGGCGCTGCTGACCAGTTTGCTGGCGGCCGGCTTAATTAAAGATGCCGCTGATCTATATCAGCTTACGGCTGATAAAATTCTGCAGATCGAACGAACCGGGGAAAAATCAGCCGCTAATCTGCTGAACTCAATTGAAAACAGCAAAACAGCAGGGCTGGCGAGGCTGTTGTTTGGTTTAGGCATTCGATATGTCGGAGTTAAGGCGGCTGCGGTGCTGGCCCGCCATTTTGGCGATATTCATGCTTTGGCCAGGGCGCAGGTGGAGGATTTACTCAGGTTAGAGGAGATCGGGGCCAAAATTGCTGAAAGTGTAGTGCGCTATTTTGCCGTTCCGGCCAATCTTGCACTGATTAAAAAGCTGCAGGCTCTCGGCGTTAAGACAACCCAGGATCGTGCGGCGTCTGATATTCCGCAGCCTCTGGCCGGATTGACCTTTGTGCTGACCGGAACGCTGACGGGAATGACCCGCAATGAGGCGGCGGCTAAAATTGAAGCGCTCGGCGGGAAAGTGGCCGGCTCGGTCAGCAAGAAAACCAGTTATGTGGTGGCCGGGGCTGAGGCGGGCAGTAAATTGGCCAAAGCCGGCCAGTTGGGCGTAAAGATTATTGACGAGGCGGAATTTAGCTTGCTGGTTAGTCCTGAGCTGTAGATTACCGGTTTCAGGACTGGACAAGCGTGGTATAATATGATTTATATGGGAATTGCAAGAATAGACTACAGGCCTATGACGATAGGCAAATGATTATCGTATGGATGGTGAAATCATGAAAATAACCCGTAAAGATGTAGAAAATGTTGCTTTACTGTCACGGCTGGAGTTTTCGGAAGCCGAGCTGGTAAAGTCTACTGAGCAGCTCAACGCCTTTCTAGACTATGCGGATGTTTTAACGCAGGTCAATGTTGAAGGAGTTGAACCGACCGCTCATGTATTGCCGCTTAGAAATGTCCTGCGGCCTGATGAAGTAAAACCGTCCCTGGCGCGTGAACTGGCGCTGACGAATGCGCCCTCGCAGGAAAACGGCTATTTTAAAGTGCCTAAGATTATGGAAGGCTAGGAGGAAAAACTATGGAGTTGTTTAAACAAACGGTCCATCAATTGCATTGCTTGCTGCAGGCCAAAGAAGTTTCGGCTGCTGAAATCACCAGTTCAGTCCTGGAACGGATGAATGCGGTTGAAGGCGATGTTCAGGCCTATATTACAAAAATGCAGGACACTGCACTCCAGCGCGCCAAAGCAGTTGACGCAAAAATCCAGCGCGGCGAGCCGGTATCGCCATTAGCCGGTATTCCCGGCGCGATTAAGGATAATATTTGTACGTCAGGGGTGAAAACCACCTGCGCCTCGAAGATACTGGCCGGCTTTACGCCGCCTTATAATGCCACAGTCATGGAAAAATTAGGTGAAGATGCGGTGATTGTCGGTAAAGCCAATCTTGATGAATTTGCCATGGGCGGTTCGACCGAGAATTCCGCTTTCCAGTCAACCCGCAATCCCTGGGATTTAACGGCGGTTCCCGGAGGTTCAAGCGGCGGTTCGGCCGCTGCGGTTGCCGCCGGTGAAGCGATCTGGGCGCTGGGCTCCGATACCGGCGGCTCGATCCGTCAGCCGGCCGCCTATTGCGGTCAGGTTGGCCTGAAACCGACCTATGGCCGCGTTTCCCGCTATGGCCTGGTGGCTTTTGCTTCATCCCTGGATCAAATCGGGCCAATCTCCCGTGATGTGACCGACTGCGCTTATGTCATGAATGCCATTGCCGGCTATGACGCCAAGGATTCAACCTCCATCAACGCGGCAGCGCCTGATTTTACCAAGGCTCTGGTACCGGGCATTAAGGGTTTGAAAATTGGCTTGCCCCGCGAATATTTTGTGCCAGGCATGGATCCTGAAGTGGAAAAATCCATTCGCCGGGCCATTGACCAACTCGTGGCGCTAGGCGCTGAGCTTACCGAAATTTCCATGCCCCATACCCAGTATGCCCTTTCGGCTTACTACCTGATAGCTCCGGCTGAGGCCAGCTCAAATCTGGCCCGCTATGACGGCGTGGGCTTTGGGCACCGGGCCGCCGGCGGCAGCGATATTATCGACATGTACAGGAAAACCAGGAGCGAGGCCTTTGGCCCTGAGGTTAAACGCCGGATTATGCTGGGCACCTATGCGTTAAGTTCAGGCTATTATGACGCTTACTATCTGAAGGCGCTGAAAATACGTACCCTGGTCAAGCAGGATTTTGACCGCGCTTTTGAAAAAGTGGATGTACTGATTACCCCGACCGCGCCCACCACGGCGTTTAAATTTGGCGAAAAAGCCGACGATCCCTTGTCGATGTATTTGCAGGATGTCTGCACCATTCCAGTTAACCTGGCCGGTGTACCGGCTATTTCCATTCCCTGTGGTTTTTCCGGAATCCTGCCGATCGGCCTGCAGATTATCGGCAAACCGCTGGCGGAAGAGACCATTATCCGCACCGCCTATACCTTTGAACAAAACAATGACTACCACAAGCGTTTTGCGCCGCTCGGGGAGGTTAAATAAATGGATTATGAAATTGTCATCGGGATTGAAGTACATAGTGAATTAAAGACCAATTCCAAGATCTTTTGCGGCTGCAGCACGCAGTTCGGCTCAGCTCAGAATACCAATGTCTGTCCGGTTTGCCTAGGGCTGCCGGGCGTATTGCCGGTCATCAACGAACGGGTGGTGGAGTTTGCCATCAAAGCAGGGCTGGCGCTCAATTGTTCGATTTTACCATTCAGCAAATTTGACCGGAAAAATTACTATTATCCCGACCTGCCGAAAAATTTTCAGACCTCACAGTATGACCTGCCGATTGCGGTGAATGGTTATCTTGATATTGACGTCAATGGCCAGACCAAGCGGATTGGCATTACCAGGGTTCATATGGAGGAAGACGCCGGCAAACTGGTGCATTCGGGCACCATTGCCAGCTCGGATTATGCCCTGGTGGACTATAACCGGACCGGAGTGCCGCTGATTGAAATTGTGTCCGAGCCGGACTTGCGCTCGCCGGAGGAAGCCAAGGCCTATGTGGAAAAAATCAAGTCCATTCTGGAATACATTGATGTGTCCGACTGCAAAATGGAAGAAGGCAGCCTGCGTTGCGACGCCAACATTTCACTCCGGCCGCGGGGTGAGGCTAAATTTGGCACCAAAACCGAAATTAAAAACATGAATTCGTTTAAAATGGTGCAGAAGGGTTTGGAATACGAGGTTGAGCGGCAGGCCGAGGTGCTGGAGGACGGCGGTCGGATTGTTCAGGAAACCCGGTCGTGGGACGACAGCAAAGGCATTACCGTTTCGATGCGCAGCAAGGAACAGGCCCATGACTACCGGTATTTCCCCGAGCCTGATCTGGTGCCGATCGTGGTTGACCCGGCGCAGGTTGAAGCCATCCGGGCCAGCCTGCCGGAATTGCCGGATGCCCGCAAACAGCGGCTGATGAAGGATTATGGTTTGTCGGGGTATGATGCCGGGGTGATTACCGCCAGCCGGTTGCTTGCCGATTATTATGATCAAATCGTCGCAGCCAAGGCTGACCCCAAAGCGGCAGCCAACTGGCTGATGGGCGAAGTAGCCAAGTTTCTCAATTCGGCGTGCTTAAGCATCACGGAATGCCCGGTTGGCCCGGAACGCTTAGCCGGCTTGATTGAGCTGATTGAGAAAGGCACCATTTCCAGTAAGATTGCCAAAACGGTTTTTGAGGAAATGTGGTCAAGCGATAAAGCGGCAGCGGTCATTGTAAAAGAAAAAGGCCTGGTGCAAATCACCGACAGCGGTGAGATTGAGGCTATTGTCGATACGGTCATTGCCGCCAATCCCCAGTCGGTGGCTGATTTTAAAGCCGGAAAAGACCGGGCATTAGGATTTTTGGTCGGTCAAATTATGAAACAAACCAAGGGCCGGGCCAATCCGGATATGGTAAATAAGCTGTTAAAACAAAAACTGCTTTAAAAGCTGCCTTTAATTACCGGCAGGATGCGAAAGATTCGCATCCTGTTTTTTGTATGAAAGAACAGCATCAGGCACATAATTCTATTGATACGCCTAAAAAGAGGTGTTTTTTTATGTTGCCGGATAAAGTACCGTGGAAGCTTAAAGAAGTGGTGTCGGTATATGTTTTGCGGCTGGTTTTGGGTATTTTGCTGGTGAGGTTTATTTATCCGCAGTTGTTTAGCGCCAGTTCCTTGGTCATTGAACTGACGGACCGGCTGCTGATGATCGCGCTGGTCTGGATCACGGTCAGTAAATACCGGCCCGATTTCGGCGAATTGGGGTTTTCCATTAAAAACTGGAGGAAAAATACCGCGCAAGGGATTGTGGCCGGCTGCCTGCTGTTTGGGGTTAGTATTTACAGCGAACGCCTGTATACCACTGTCTTGCTGCTGACCCCCAGCAATCACCCGCTGGTCCAGCAGGCGGAAAGTGCAGTATCGGTTGGACAACTGGCGGTTCCCTTATTCCTGGCCGGGGTGGCCGCACCGGTAGCTGAGGAAGTCTTATACCGGTTTTTTACTTTTTTACCGTTAAAGGAGCGGTGGGGATTGGCGGTCGGGGCGCTGCTCAGTTCGGCTATCTTTGCGCTGATGCATTTTAACGCTTATTGGCTGGCGGAGATCATTGTCGTCGGCGTCGGGCTGACCCTGCTGTATTATTGGACAGGTTCACTGCTTAGCGCCATTGTGGCCCATTCTTTCATCAATTCAACGAAAGTGCTGCTGGTTTTCTTCGGTATTCCCTTACTATAACCAGAAGGAGTTGAAGGACATGCCTAAATGCAAAAACTGCGGCAATTCTTACAGTTTTGGCTCAAGCGCCGCGCCGCCGGCCGTGCCCACGGCCAATGGCCCGTTATCAGGCATTATCGGCCAGTTTGATCAGCAGAGTCAGATGGTCAGTATGAATAGCTGGGGCGTCAGTAAAAACATGCGGCGGCAGGCAGCGGCCAATCCTCAGCAGTTTTTTGACACCTGCACCAAGTGCGGCGGACAAATGATTGACTGGAGCGATGGGCGGGAATAGAGGAGTTATGCTTGCTGCAGTCGAAACAGTATGGGGAATTTTACCACGGTTAAATCAATGAAAAGGGGTTTGATTTCATGACCAATTGGCAGGAACTTCCCGTAGATAAGTTACGCTTTAACTGTGATGAAGGTTTGCTGAACTTTGCGAGTACAGCCGATGTCGCGCCGCTGGAAGGCATGATTGGCCAGGAGCGGGCGGTAAAAGCAGTGGAATTTGGCTTATTTGCCAAAAACCAGGGCTATAATATTTTTGTATCCGGTTTGGTCGGCACCGGAAAAATCACCTATGCCCGGGCCGCGGTCAGTAAAGTGGCCAAACAGGAAAGTGTTCCTAACGATTGGTGTTATGTCAATAACTTTGATAATCCCAGCCAGCCGATTGCCCTGATTCTGCCGGCCGGAGTCGGCAGTTTACTGCGGCAGGACCTGCAGGAACTGGTGGAAACCTTAAAAAGCGATATTCCCAAAGTATTTAGCAGCGACGATTATGAACAGGCGAAAACAAGACTGGTCAAAAGCTTTCAGGATAAGCGTTCTTTAATGCTGGAATCGTTTAATCAATATGCCGAGGAACAGGGAATTCTGCCGCAATGGTCTTCGACCGGCTTTGCCGGCATTCCGGTAAATGACGGCAAGCCTTTAACGCCGGAAGGATATCAGGGCATGCCCAAAGAGCAGCGGGAGGAACTTGAACAGAAGCTGCGGGCTGTTCATGAAAAATCAACCGAGATATTACGGCGTATGCAGCATCTGGAGCGGGAAGTGCGGGAACAGGTAAAAGAGCTTGACCGGAAAATCGGCTTGTTTGCCGTCGGCCATTTTATTGATGAACTGAAAGAAAAGTATGCCGGTTATCAGGATATTGTAGAACATTTTGAGGCGGTCAAGCAGGATGTTGTGAAAAATATCAATGATTTTAAGCCGTCCCAGCTTGATGAGGAAAACAATCCGCTGATGTTATTTAAGCGCAACGTTCAGGATACCATTAAAAACAAATACACAATCAATTTATTGGTGGATAACCGGGATTGCGAGGGTGCGCCGGTCATTGCCGAAATCAATCCGACCTACTATAATTTGCTGGGGCGGGTGGAATATGAAAACCGGATGGGTGTGGTCGGAACCGACTATACCATGATTAAGCCCGGCGCTTTGCATAAGGCCAACGGCGGGTATTTAATTCTCAACGCCCGTGATGTGCTGACCAATATGGGCGCGTGGGAAGCGCTAAAGCGGGTGCTGAAGACCAGGGAGCTGTTCATTGAGAATTTAGGCGAGCAATTCGGTATGCTGGCCATGGCCTCGCTTAAGCCGCAGCCAATACCGCTCAATGTCAAAGTAATTCTGATTGGCAATCCAACGCTTTATTATCTCATGTTTAATCATGATGAGGATTTCCGGAAATTATTCAAGATTCATGCCGACTTTGACGTTCAAATGGACAATACTGCCGAAAACATTGCCAAACTGGCGGCTTTTATCAGTTCGACGGTCAACCGCGAACAGCTTAAGCATTTTGATCAGCCGGCCGTTGCCAAGGTTGTTGAATATTCCAGCCGGCTGGCCGGCAGCCAAAAGAAACTGACTACCCGGTTTAACGAAATTGTCGAGTTATTGTGTGAAGCCGATGCCTGGGCTACGACTGAAGGCAGCTCACTGATCAACGCCCGGCATATAGTAAAAGCGATTGAGGAAAAACGCAACCGCTCCAACAAATACGAGGAGCGGCTGCAGGAAATGTTTATAGAAGGGAAATTCCTGATTGATACCGAAAATACCAAAGTCGGCCAGGTTAACGGACTGGCGGTAATGGCGGTCGGGGAGTATATGTTTGGCAAGCCTTCCCGGATTACCGCCAATACTTATCTGGGCAAAAGCGGTATTGTCAATATTGAGCGGGAAACAAAAATGAGTGGTACCAGTCATACCAAAGGGGTTTTGATTTTGAGCGGTTATCTGGGTCAGAAATACGCGCAGCAACGGCCTTTAACGCTGACCGCCAGTCTGACCTTTGAACAACTGTATGACGGTGTGGACGGCGACAGCGCTTCCAGCACCGAACTGTACGCTATTTTATCCAGTCTGGCCGGTTTGCCGCTGAAACAATACATTGCCGTTACCGGATCCGTGAACCAAAAGGGCGAAATTCAGCCAATTGGCGGTGCAACCCAAAAAATCGAAGGGTTTTTTGCAGTCTGCAAGGCCAAGGGCTTAACCGGACAGCAGGGGGTAATGATTCCGCATCAGAATGTTGACGAGCTTACTTTAACTGACGAAGTAATTGAGGCGGTGCGTTCCGGTAAGTTTCATATTTATCCGGTGAAAACCATTGATGACGGCATTGAGATCCTCACCGGCGTTGCAGCCGGAACACTTAAGGATGACGGCAGCTATCCGGAAGGGACGGTCCATTGCCTGGTCAATCAAAAACTGGTCGAATATACCGATACACTATTGAAGCTGGGCAAAAGCGCCGAAGCCGAGAGCAAAGGCAAGCCTGACTTCCAATTCGAATGAGAGAAAGGTGCAAACTGAGTGACCCGAGAGATTCCAGTAATAAAAGGTCAAACGTATTGTTTGAATATTGTCAGCCTGGGCCATAGCGGCGAAGGGGTAGGGCGTTACCGGGATTTTACCGTATTTGTACCCGGCGCGCTGCCGGGAGAAGAGGTAAAGGTTAAGATTATTGAATGTAAAAAGAGCTATGCCAAAGGGCAATTAATTGCAGTTAAGCACAGTGCGGCCGAGCGTGTTCAGCCGCACTGCGGGCTTTACCGGCAATGCGGCGGCTGTCAGCTGCAGCATCTGGATTATCCGGCGCAGCTGTCGGCCAAGCGGCAACTGGTGGTTGACGCTGTGACCAGAATCGGCAAGATCGCCGGTGTGACGGTAAAACCGACGCTGGGCGCGGCCAATCCCTGGTATTATCGCAATAAGATGCAGTTCCCGGTGGGAATGGATCAGCAGGAAATTGTCATTGGCTGTTTTGCTCAGGGGACGCATGCCATTGTCAATACTGAGCACTGCCTGATTCAGCATCAGTCCAACAACCTGATTGCCCGTCAGGTCCGGCGGCTGCTTGGTGAGCTGGAGATTAGCATTTATGATGAAAAGACTGGCGCCGGCGCTGTTCGTCACGTATTGGGCCGGGTCGGCGCGGTCAGCGGTGAAGTGATGGTGGTACTGGTAACCGCCTGCGATACCCTGCCTAATAAGAATGCGCTGGTTGCCGGACTGAGGGATAATATCCCCGGTTTGGTCAGCATTGTGCAAAATGTCAACAGCAAAAAGACAAATGTAATTATGGGCAGCAAAACAGTAACCTTATGGGGGCAGGATACCATTACGGATAAGTTGGGGCCGTTTACCTTTCACATTTCGGCCCGTTCCTTTTTTCAAGTGAACACCGCGCAGGCTGAAATTTTATACAATACAGCAGTTGAATATGCCGCTTTAACCGGACGGGAGACAGTGATTGACGCCTATTGCGGAACAGGCACCATCAGCCTGTTCCTGGCCAGGCAGGCCCGCCGGGTGATTGGCATCGAAATCGTCGAGCCTGCCATCCGGGATGCCTGGCGTAATGCCGAGCTGAATGGCATTGACAACGCGGAGTTTATCGTTGGCGACGCTGTCGCCGTAATGCCGGAACTGTATACCCAGGGAGTCCGTCCCGACGTCATTGTCGTTGACCCGCCCCGGGCCGGCTGTGACAGGCCGGTGCTGGAAGCTTTTGCTCATATGCAACCCCAGAGGATTGTGTACGTATCCTGTAATCCGGCTTCCTTAGCCCGTGACCTGGCCGTGCTGACCGAGTATGATTATGAAGTCCGGGAGATTCAGCCGGTCGATATGTTTCCTCATACGTATCACGTGGAGACAGTCACACTCCTGCAAAGGAAAGACACCACAATATAGTGTATAAAGCTAGTGAATTAGCCACAACATGGTGCGTTGTGGCTAAATATTTGATATGTTTTCGCATACGTCTATGGTTGTAAAAGGATTTATCTTCTGTTCTCATAGACGTTTCACGTGGAGTGTTGCATTTGGCTGAAAAGAAAACACAGCCTTTAAAGCCAGGTGGGGACTGGGTTCAAAGGCTGTGGTGAAATGTGGAATATGTTTCCCTTGACGTGACTAGAAAACATCAGGCCGATTTATACCTGGCGTTTTCTATGTTAATCATTATCAAATCCGCCTCAAAGGGATGGTGAATATTTCGCGATAATCTTTCTGGTATACGAGGAGATTTAATTATGAAAAAAATATCCAAATATCTTTTGATCATCTTGGCACTCTGTCTCCTGGTAACGCCGGTACTCTCGCTCAAGGCGGACAACGTCATCGAGAGCGTAGAGACCCTCGGCTTCGTCGATATCGACGGCTCCAAGACTAACGCCATCGTTGTCAAGTACGGGGTCGATCTGACCGGCGCTGATATCGACCTGAGCACTTTTGAGATCAACGACTACGGCACGACGCTGAGCGAAGAAGACCTCAACGCGGGCAGCAATCCCGGCGTGGCCCTGAAGGCCTATGTAAATGACAAGCCTGAAACCTCCGCAGTAGGCGGTAGCGGCACCGGCAATTATGTGATCATCGAGGTCAACACCGATTATTCTGTCAGTCGCTTCGCCAGATCCTGGGAGATCACCATGGCTGCAGACGTCAAGCAGGTCAAACCCATCCATACTGCGAAAGACGTGATTGTCCCCAGCACCAAGAAGGTTGTAAACTACACAGTGGAGACTTACGTTGGATATAATCCCATGACGGGCCAGCCGAGAGATCCGGAATACTACAACTATGCAATTAAAGGCACTTACACCATTAAGGGCATCGAGGATTATGAGCTTCACACCATCGAAGACGGTACAGCTTTTAAGGCAACCTATTGCTTCGATGAGGCAAACGGCAAGTACTGGGATTTCGATCTGCCCTATGCGCTGTACGTCCCCAAAGACTATGATCCAAGCAAGAAATATGCTCTGGTCCTGCAAATCCATGACGCTGGTTCTATGAGTTCCAACCCGATGCTCCCCCTGACCGAGGCACAAGGTCCTAGCAATTATGCCTCTAAGGAGTTTCAACAGTTGGCAAAGGATCAGGGTTTGGGCGGCGCGATCATTGTCTGCCCGGCAATCGCTGAGTTCTTCAATATGGACAAGGAAAACCCAAAATACGCACTGCGCATGGCCCGTGATAACTGGACCCTGAGCTGCGGCGTCCCTGCAATCTGGCAGCTGATGGATTCCCTCACGAAGACTTACAACGTCGATTCGAACCGCATTTACGGCTCCGGCCAGTCCATGGGCGGCATGACCATTATGGCCATGGCCGCGCAGCGTGACAACTACTTTGCCGCCATCATGCCCATGAGCTGCATATGGGGCACCAACTTCAACAAGGATTACGCGTTTAACGGCTCTGCATATTACAATGCTCCAGCTGACGGCAAGATCATCTGGAACGTAGACGATGAAGGCAAACCCTGCGACTACAACAACTGGTTCTACATGTGCTCCGACGACAACATCCTCTATCTCAACACCGATGGCAATCCAGAATACATGATGCTCTTCAAAGACCTCTGCGCTGTGAAAGTGGAAGAGGCTCCGATGGTTCTGACGAAAAACACAACCGTGGCAGAGAGAAATGCGCTTGTGAAAGAGCTTGTTTCCCGTAAGAGCGATCTTGGTATTTATCAGGTCACACTGAGCGGTAACGTCGGCCATATGTCCGCATGGTTCTACGGTCATGGCACCTTTGCCTGTTACGAGTGGCTGATGAGCCAGACCCGCGAGACCGAGATGAATCGCCACAAGCTGGATCTCAACAAGCCGTATGTACTAGCGGAACAGCAGATCCAGACCAAAGACAGGGTCTACTCCACGGAGAAAGACGGCACTGTCATTTACTATCCGACCGGCAAGCTCGGCGCCGGCACCATCGGCTACAACTCCGCGTGCACTGCCTTGGGCAGCGACGTAAAACTGTATCCGGGCTGGAAGCCGGAAAAGTAAATAATAGTAACAAAGTTCCTTTTTTTTCCCCTTTGGAGGGTGGCAACTCTGAGCCCAACTGCCGCCTTTCATTCCTGTTTTTCTCACCGTATAATAAAAACGCAGCGAGATGTCCTTGGCGGTGAAGTTGTCAGAGGTACTGACGATGACAAAAGGGGAAGCACAATGGAATCCAAAACCGATGACCCAATAATGCGCCAAGCAATTATGGACGCAGTCGAACGTAATAAGCAAAAACTCGAAGAGATCAGACGCAGGTTTAAGAAGAATTTCAATATGAGTAAAGCTGGCGGAGAGTGAATTTTATAGAAACCGAACCGCCGTCTGTCACCGGGAGGATTTGAGTAAAAGGACTCGAAACTTACCACAGAGTTTGAGAAATAGGAAAGACCGGCTTGCAATCCCCGTTCTGTGCCAATAGAAAGGAGGAGGCTATGGAATTACTTTTTTTATTATCTTTTACTTTGCACAATATAGAAGAGGCCATATGGCTTCCCAGATGGTCTAAACATGCGGGAAAATATCATCCCCCAGTGTCCAACAGAGAATTCCATTTTGCATTGATAGTTGTAACCGCATTGGGTTATTTCATAACGTTTATGGCAATAACATTAGGACAATTTTATGGAATAGTTAAATATATTTATTTGGGTTTTATATTTATGATGTGTCTCAATTCTGTTTTTCCGCATTTTGTCGCAACGCTTGTTCTCCGGAAGTATGCACCAGGAACGTTAACAGGGCTATTGTTAAATTTACCAATTGGGTTAACTGTTATTATGAAAAGCCTAGAAGATGGTCTGCAATTAAAGTTTATTGTATTAGCAGGTGGACTTATCACTTTTCTGACGCTTATAAGTTTACCATATCTTTTTAGGCTCGGAAGTACTTTATCGGTTAGCAATCGAATTGGGGATTCTTGAAAGACCTCTTGCCTAAGAGACGCAATATCAGGTTTCGAGCGATAAGAAAGAAATCGATAAAGACTATCAGTTTAGTAAGTGGCTCCGGCAGGCGGTTGACGGCAAGATCATTAACCCGAGGCAGGAGGACTAACCAGTGGGCTGCATTAGAGAGGCTGAAAATTATTTGCGCTATTACCGGGATATTACGAAAAGCATTGAGCACGCCGACCGGATGATCGGGCATTAATGTGGCAGACCGAGCCGAAACCGCTGGGCGCCGTGGTCATGGACGTGACCGGAGTTCGGGCATCGCAGTCGCACGATACCTTAAACCAAATTTTTTCAACTACAAAAGTGGCAGGAGATGCGGGAGTTAACGCTCACCGAGATGGGGAAAGTCGAGGACGTCTTAAATGCGATTTGCCTGGACCCCGGCTGTGAACGGTATAAGGACGTACTGATTATGTGGTATGTAAAAAAGGTGGATAAAGAGGACATCGCGCGGGGCATTGGCTATAGTGAAAATTCCCGAGATTGTCTATGAAATAAAAACCGATGCCATCCGGAAGTTTGCCGTCGCATTGTTCGGCGTCACCGCATTGAAAGCGATATAAGCGTGAACAAATCGTGAACACTTTTTTGATTTTGACCGTGCTATAATGATACCATCGAAATACTTGAGACCGCCCCGTTTGGGGCGGTCTCACTATTCTGGTAAGCAAAGACAAAACGGGTGTCCTGAAGGATCGAGCATGGTTATCCACTGAGTGGGGTTATATTGTTTTTCGGCAACTTTAGCACCTAAGGATATAGCGTGACTGACAGCAACTTGTAGATTGCTTACTGTGAAATCGATATGGAGCATTTTTTGTTGTGTATCAACCGTTTCCGGCCATACAGGGGGGATATAGTCGTTCTCTTGTTGACATAATAAGCGAAGAGGATGGTCTGGAGAATGAACTGAAACACAATTTTTGCCTAATTCGGTCTTGTTCCATCCCAATAAATCAGCGTAAAAATCCCCCAGCTTTTGAGCGTCATCACAATCTATCATAATGTCATCGATACGGATTGAAAAAGTGTTATTAATACTTAGGGTTTGTTTGTTGTTCATTCCACATTCCTCTCATCTGCAGTTTTATACTTATAACCAAGATAGTTCGAAGTTATCGAGTAGTGTATCCATTTTTTTACTATCAGTATAAACCACGGAGAACAAATGTACAATGAGTTTAATAATTAAAATGATTTACACAAAGCCGAATTATCTATAATTCGGAGGCCGTCCCGTTTGGGGCGGTCTTACTTTTTATGGAGGTGGCCTCATGCCAACGGTAGTGTGTAGCCGGACGGACTGCTTGAACCACGGTTTGGAAGTCTGTATGGCAAATCGAGTGGAGTGGCGTCAAGGACAGTGCAGCGGCCATATCACGAGTTGGCAGGCGATGAAAGCCAACGCTCCGCCGGATGAGAGGAAGCACGGGGCAATTGTCCCGAAGCAGGGCCGGCCGATCCGGTGATAGGGTTTAAACCATTTCCTGGAAATGAATCGGGCGGTTCCTTCCTACGGGGCGGGGGGCCGCAGGAGTCAGCTATGCCACGATAAATTCCCGCGAAAAATAAAAAAAATTGTTCAACTTTTCAAACGCACAAATTCAGTGGTACTGAGAGTTTGCCAGAGTTTGAAAGAGAAAAAGATTATCTCTTTATTGGAACGTGTGCAGGATTTTGGTAATCCTGGCAGCCTAGCACCATACTGTTTTTTACACAGACGAGGCACTGCTTCAAAAGCCAGCCGGCGTCCACCATCGCCTTGCGAAAGTTCCAACCTTCGGTATCGGCATGACAAACATAAATGGCACCTCCCGGTGCCACTGCTTCCAGCATGTTTTGATACGCTTTCAAGAGAAACTTGTAAAAATCGCCATCGGCCATGCTATCGTTTTGAATTTTAAAACTGTCCGCCGTTTTGCCAACGTACGAAACGTATACGGCGGGTCCGTAAAGACCATGTTGCAGAGCTTGCCGTCCACAAGCAGCTGGACATCTTCCGCTTTGGCGGCATCGCCGCAAACAGGCGATGCTGGCCAAGTAACCAAAATATCTCCCGGCTTGGTTACCGGGGTTTTAATCTTCGCGGTTTCTCCCTCCGCGTCGAAGTCATCCTCAACCGCCTGCTTTTTCGGGGAGTTGCCCTCTTCGTCAGCCAAAGCCACGCGCATCAGTTCTTCAATTTCCAAATCGTCGTAACCGGTAATCTCAATGTCCATGCCAGCCTCCTGCAGTTCAGCGAGCAAGTCCTGCAGCTTCGGTATGTCCCATCGCCTGGAGTATCTTCAGACGTTGGTGTCCGCCGACCACCACATAGCCGCGCTTGTTTACGATGATCGGGTCAATATAGTCGAAGGTGAGAATGGATTTTTTGAGTTTCTCATATTCCTTGTCGACCGGTTTTAAGTCAATGCGCGGATTATAGGGTGCGGCGTTTAGTTTTCAATTGGCAGTTTGACAATCCAAGTCTTTACCTCCCAACCAAAAAAAAACGCCCGTATAAACGGACGTTTAAGAATTTCTGTATTGTAATGTTAAACACCATATTTTACAACTTTCAATGTATATGGAGGTGGATAGTGGTGAGCGAACATACGATAAATTTACTAAGTATCCCTATTTACCAGCAGATGGCCCGGATATTTTACGTCGACCGATGTATGGTCAAGTGGGCGGGAATGCTTCTGTCTGAGCACAACGAGCAGATGAAAGAGAAAGAAGTCAAAAGTAATGGGGCTCGTTGATTTTTCACGTTTTCCCCGCAGGAGCGTATTGTGCGTCGACGTAAAATCATTCTTTGCGTCCGTAGAGGCGGTTCGGCGGGGGCTTGATCCGTTAGAAGCCTATATTGCTGTCGTATCGGATGTAAGGAGAGCCGGTGCGGTTGTACTGGCCAGCAGCCCGAGGGTTAAATCAGAATACAATATCAAGACCGGAAACCGGTTCTTTGAAATTCCCAAGCGTTCTCCGATTATGGTAGTAGAGCCCAATATGGCGTTATATATTAATGTGAACCAGGCAATACAGAATATATTCCGTCGCTTCGTAACCGATGAAGATCTACATGTTTATAGCATTGATGAGTCCATATTGGATGTTACCGCATCGCACAATTTGTTTGGACCCGCAGAGGCGATTGCGGAGGCTATCTTAAAGACAGTGAAGGATGAGCTGGGGCTTATTGTGGCGGTAGGCATTGGCGATAATCCGCTTTTGGCAAAACTGGCACTGGATCATGAAGCGAAAAAGCGTCCGCCGTGGATTGCCAAATGGACCTATGAGATGGTGCCGGAAACGGTATGGAAAATACGGCCGCTGACTGCGTCATTACACGGCGGTTCCAGAGATTGATTATACGATGCTGCCAATTATCTTTATGCTGGTATATCAATACTTTTCCGACCTGGAAGAGTTTCCTATGGGCGTTAGTTGGCCTATCAACAGTATTTTCATTTGTGGCTGAACTATTGTTGTACATTTTGGATTTTACGTACTGATTAAATGGTTGTACTGGTATTCATTCCCTATTTACATCGTTATGGGTTTATTAGCAAGATGGATAGTTAGAATATTGATTGACATAGAAAGAAAAAGTTGCAAAAAATTGTAATAGTTGCTTTAGATTATATATTTAAGAAACGGTTATGTGAAAAAAATGTCCCCCCGAAAAAAGACAAAAATACGATGAGCTAAACGAGATTCTGGAATTAAGCCAAGAAATTGACCGCCTAGAAAAGAACAAAAATGGCAAAGAAATAAGCACCGGATTATTTCGGCGCTTATTGAATGAAAATTCACTGGGGAAGGGTGCAGCACATTTCAATACTTCCCTAACTTGCCAACAGCGTTTCCGAAGAAGCGAAGGTACACCCCTACTAAGCATTCAAAAAAGCAAGAAACTAATTTTTTCCTGCTTCTTCAGAGTGCCAAAAAACCGGCATTTTCAATGGTAAAATCTCGGTTTGCTCCGTAAAAAGATGAAAACAGGCAAGGCCTCCCTAAGGTTCATGGCAGTAAACTTCAACCTGACCCAGTCATTGGTATTTATCGGGAATGGAATTTGGGCATAACTAAAGACTACTACCCAATAAATCGGGGAGTAGCCGGAATATTTTGCTTCGATTTGAGGCAGTGAGGTTGCCGCGAAACACGAGGCATAGACTAATGCGCGGGCATACCTAAGGAGAAATGAAATGAGCGACTACACGCCGCGCCGCAAGCGATTAGCCCTTTCCGCTTTTACCACATCGGAGATGCATGTCCGGAATCCGCTCATGGCCGTATGGTGGGCGGCCTCTTTCGGGGGCTTCGGGCAGATAATGATCGGCAGTTATATCAAAGGCTTCGTGCTGGTAGCTATGGAAGTCCTCATCAATCTGATGACGAATTTAAATGTGGCGATATTATACTCGTTTACCGGGCGGATCGAGCTTGCCAAGGAAGTGCTGGATACCAGGTGGCTGATGGCCTATGCCCTCGCGTATTGCTATGGTCTGTGGGATGCCTACAACCATTCCGTAAGCCTCAATAAGCAGGCCGTGCTTGCTGAACGGGAAAAAGCGCCGATTGATGTGTTCACGGTGCTGCCGTACAGCATTAATTTCCTGGACAAAAGGTCGCCTTGGGTCAGCGTCTTCTGGAGCGTGGTGTTTCCGGGACTGGGGCATATGTTCGTCATGCGAATGGTCACCGGCCTTTTCCTGATAACCTTCTGGATGGTCAGCGCTTATTATTCGCGATTGTTCCAGGTTGTGCATTTTACTTTTTTAGGAGATTTAGGCCAGGCGCTGGCTGTAGCCGATCCACAATGGTTACTGTTCATGCCTTCGATTTACTGCTTTGCCGCCTACGATTCATACTCTTGCACGGTGGAACTGAATAAAAAGTTTGATGCGGAACAACGCGAATATCTCGCGAAAAGATACCAGCGATTGCTGCTTGAACTGCCCATGCCAATAACGGAGGGAGCGACCCAGATGCTGATAGCGGCCACTTTCAACCATTCGTCATTTGTTGAACTTGCCATAACCGAGCTGGAAGCAAAAGGTATTGCCAAAGAAAAGATGCTGGCGATACCTCTCGCTCAGAAGCAAAAAAACTTTGCAATTTTAGATACCATCTACCGGTCCGATGGAGTCAGTATCATCGATACTGCCTCGGTGTTCGGCACTATAGGCATGGTTCTGGGGACAATCTACGGGTTTGTCTGGTCCTGGGGGCCGATAATCTGGGCGCTGATCGGGCTGTTTGGCGGCGCGGCGGTCGGGCTCGCCGGCGACTACCTGCTGACGGGACGAAAGATGACCCGCCAGAGGAGAGACAAGGTTTCGGAACTTGTCTTACTGGTCAGCTGTGTCAATGGCGAAGCTAACATGGTGGAGCAGGTACTTCGGAACAATACCGCCTTCGGGGTTGGTACTGTGAAGGCGTAGGGCGGGTACATGTCAGTTGCGTGGTGATACGAGGTGATTTTGAACTACAAAAATGCAATATATTTCAACTATAGTTATAGGAAAAAGGTGGAATTAAGGCCGGGCACAGTAGTCCGGCTTTAGCTATCTTGGTATCAGTCATAGCAGAACATGAAGTAAAATGGCTGCGCACCCCGCGCCCCGACCTCCTCTAAGGAACAGGATTAGGGCGTCTACTGCTTGAGCAATATTTATAATTAAAGTTAAATAGATCAATCACTCCAATAAGCATATCAATGTACAGTTCTACTGCAAAGAAAACACAGCCCATGAAGCCAGGATCTGCCTGTCTTCATGGGCTATAGTAAAACATCATCCTCAGCTTATACCCCCGCATACACTTGCGCTAATGCATAATTTTCCGGTACTTTTATAAAATCAAGGGAATCCAAGGCAGTTTGTTGCTGCTTATTCAGTGTCACATTTAATTTGCTCCTTTCGTCCTGTGTACTGCTGATATCGTTTTCTATTTTGTGCGAAATCCAGTAACACAGACGAGAAATAAATACTTCAAAGAGGCCACCCCCATTTCTTAATAAAAGCCTAAAATTTGTTCGCCAATTATCTGCCTGTTTGTAGAAAGCAACTTACGCGAAAGCAAGCACTTGTCAGCATTCAATTTAACACTTCTTTACCCTATTTTCCCGTCTATAACAATTCTCAAAAACAAATTCAAGGCTATGATGGCGGAAACAACTTCTTAGTTCGTTGTAAGACCTCCGTCCACAGGAAAAATCCCTCCCGTAATCCAGCTTGCCTGATCTGATGCCAGAAAAACAGCCATATTGGCTATATCTTTTGGTTCCCCGATTGTTTGGGAATAAAAAGATACGCCAAACATAACGAAACAGGACTGTTTCCCTCAACACGTGGAGGAATAGGAACTAAATTCTGAAATGCCCCGTCAGCGTAATGCGGTGAACTCCTGATTCGTTCAAGGTGTGGACCTTCCGGCAAGGTTCCAAATTTAGGATGCTGTAGATATAGACCTACCAAGAGCTATGATAACAAGGATTATGAAAGGGAGTTAACAGCATTTTTCGTAACCGCCCTTTCATGCCATTCTCCCCAAAGCCAATCTCAGTTTAGATATAGTAACAGCTAACTTGAAATTAAACCACGCGAAGTTTTGATATTGACTTATATAATCATCTCCTCTTGGGTGGCATTTTACGTTAACCGCTCCCACCCCCTTTACCGGACGCAATTCGCAGGACCGAAAAAAAGGCTATGCTTAACATGAAAGCTAAGATACCAATAACAAGAGTAAAATCATCTGCACTGGCGATAAGGGGTCCGACGCTTGCACCGACAAATAAGATAAAAGTATACCAGGTGACAGCCATGTTCCGCATCTCGCCGGCTAACTGCCCGATCAGGGTAATGATGCTGGGAATCGTGATCAGCAACCCTGCAATAAAGATAATCAGAGCCATTTGCACCCCTGCCACTGAGCCAGACCAGACGCATAAAAGCAAACCACTCAGCATCAACGCGATTCCCAATGCCGCCAGTTGCTGAAAGGAGAGTTTTTGTGCCAGTTTAGGCACGAATAAGGAGCCGGCAATTCCCGCAATTCCCATGGTGCGAATATAAAAAGCCTCCTGGGAATTCAGCTGGAATTTCGAGAGCAAGTACCTGTCCAGTGACGAATACAATGCAACAAATGACAGCAATAGCGTAAATGCCGCGAAATAGGCTTTGGGCAAGTCAGGATGGCTTGTGAATTTTTTGAATGCGGGGAAGAGGTTTTCTTGCTTCACCTCACTCGGTGACGAATGCACCAATAAAAAATTATTCAGTAGAGCCAATGCCAAATAAGCGAACGCCAGCAGGCCGAAAACCCCCCGCCAGCCCCAATAATCATTCACGGCTGAAGAAAAAATCTGGCCGATAATGCCGGCTGTAATAAACCCTGTTGTGACACAGGACATGACGACAATCCTTTTTTCCGGAGGGTAATGATCGGATATATACGTTAATGCCGCTGGTGCAAACGCGGCAGCAATAAAGCCTTGCACAGCCCGAAACAAAATCAGCAGCTGCATTGAGGTTGCCATACCTGTGATCCAGGTCGTAATGGCCAGCCCAAACATGCCATAAACTAAAATTCGTTTGGAGCCATATTGAGGAATCAGTTTCCCAACGCATAAAAAACCAATCGCATAAAATAGAGAAAATCCTGTATTGGTGTAGGCCGTTAGATACAGGGGCGATTGCAGGTCTTGTGAAAGTACATTCAGCAACGGAATGAGTATGTACAAACTAGAAAGCACAAGCAGGCCACTCAAGGTTAAACATAAAGAGATCATTTAGCTCCTCTTTCTTAACAAAAAATTAATCTTTACGTTAACGTTAAATAAATCGCAAAAAAATTAATGCATTTCTTTTGAATATTCTTCCATAATGGCTTTAATTCGGGCTATATTTTCTTCGCTTTCTTTTTTGAAGGCAGTCAATTCTGTTATTTTTTTTTCAGTTGAGGAGACGTGGGCGCTTAATATTTCAATCACTTTGCGTTTTCCCTCTAAAATTCTTCCATCAGTAAAATAAAGATCGATGACTTGAGCGATTTCTTCCAGGGAAAGTCCCAACCCTTTTAATTGATGTATTTTTTTGAGACGTTCAATATCATTGTTGTCAAAATAGCGAGTTTGTCCCTGGCATCGGCCATCCCTGGTGCCCAACAGGCCTAGCTCCTCATAATAGCGAATCGTTCTTGTTGTCAAATTTGTCAATTTGGCAAGCTCACCAATCTTATAGTCACTCATTATTTATGCCCCTATCTAACGTTAACGTTAAATAGAACATAACATACTTTTTTATTTTGGTCAAGAAGGCGGGAAGGCCCGAGCAGGGCAAAAACGAGGGGAGATCGTTACCGGTATTGGGCATTTTTTCGCAATACATGAGCTTTATAAAAAGTATCCCGACTGGATATTGACGTTGAAAGAGAACAAAAGTTGTTAGAAGCGCACAAGCACATCATTCTCCAGTTTCCCTTATACTGGTACAGCTATCCACCTTTATTAAAAAAGTGGCTGGACGATGTTTTTGTTCACGGATGGGCATATGGCTCAAAAGGGAACAAGTTGAACGGCAAAAAGTTCGGCATAGCGATGTCCATAGGAGATAAAAAAGAAAATTACTCGCCCGCCGGTTCAATTTCTTTTACGGTGGATGAATTGATTACGCCATTCAAAGCCAGTATGATACACATCGGAGCCATTACGCTTCCGTACTTTACCGTTTTCGGTTCCTCGTTTCAGGCAAGCGATGAAGAAATCGATCAGAGTGTGAAAGACTATCTGGATTATATATTTCAATCCAGATAACCCGATTACGCACATTTAATAACAATGAACCATTATACTTCGTGCTTGTCCTGCGGTTCCTTAATTAAAGTATTTTGCCTGCCCCAATCACACATAGCTATGACTATCGGAATAAGACTTTCCCCTTTGGGAGTGAGAGAGTATTCAACTTTTGGAGGCACTTGAGGATATTCTTTTCGAGAAACAATTCCCTCTTGCTCCAATTCTTTTAATTGCGTACTTAACATTTTATGGGTAATTGTATCTATATTTTTTTTCAACATATTGTATCTTGCCGGAGCAGTACAGGCAAGGAGGTAAATGATTTTTAATTTCCATTTTCCGCTTACGATTGATAATGTATATTCAAAAGGTTCCTTGTTGCTTACAAAGCATATTTTTTCAGCCATCACTTAACTCTCCTTTTCGTAAGTATGCTACAAAAAAGTGCATTCTTTCTTTTTTGTATAAAATCATTATAATATAAAGTAAAGGATAATTCAACTTGCAGAAAAGGGGATATATTTATGATTATTGACGGACACTCTCATGTTACTTTTCCGATTCAGGAACATATAAAAGCTATGGATGCGGCGGGTATTGATAAAACCGTTTTATTCTCCACAACTTTTCATCCTGAAGCATCCAAAAATTTTGCCGACGTCCAATCCTCTATGGAGTTTTTAAACGACCTGTTAGCCGGAAAAAAAGGCTCTATGGTAGAGGTACGGCAAAAAGCCGTATCGGAGCTTATGGATGCAATTAAACAATACCCCAACCGTTATATCGGATTTGGCGCGGTTCCTGCGGGCCTTGAACTAAAACCCACGCTTCAATATGTTGCTGAAAATATTCAAAATAATCACTTAACAGGGATGGGCGAATTTACACTCGGAAGTGGACAAATACATCTTTTAAAAAATATTTTTCGTGCTTCACAAGAGTTTCACAATCTTCCGATCTGGATACACGCATTTTTTCCGCTGACATTTCAGGATATAAAAGAAATTTCGGAGTTAGCAAAAGATTATCCTGAAACTCCTGTCATTTTAGGACACTTGGGCGGGAGCAACTGGCTTGAAACAGTTGCACTTATAAAAGAAATTTCTAATTTGTATCTGGATACATCAGCATACTATTCGACATTTGTTTTAGCAAGCATTATCAATGAAGTGCCGGAGAAATGTTTCTTTGGGGTAGACCGCCCCTTTGGGGATTTACAGTTATCCAAAAACGCCGTTTTGCAATTCGCAAAGACGTCTGCTATTGCAAACGCGGTTTTAGGAGAAAATATAGCCCGGTTACTGAATATAGAGTAAATACCCATCAAAAGGAGAGTGATGATATGTCGAATATATTTAGCCCAATTCAAGTGAAAAGCATCCAGTTCACTAACCGGATTGTGATGGCCCCTATGGTACGTTTTGGCTTGCCAAGCAGGAATGGCATCATGGGTGAAAAAATGTTACAGGATTATTTAGGGCGGGCAGATAAGGGAATCGGTCTAATTATTAGCCAAGTTCTCTCCGTGTCGACTGAAGAAGAGATAGCGGGCGGAGCAGGTGCTTATTCTGAACAGCACATTGGTTATCTAAATAAAATAGCGGAAGCCTATCATAAGAACGGAACCAGATTTTTTGCGCAGCTTGGCTTACCCGGCTTTAGCTTTTATGATAATAATTCGGAGGATGTCAACAAGTTGACAAAACAAGAATTAGTCAAAATCAGAGATTTGTTTATCCGGGGTGCTGAGATTTGTAAAAAGGCTGGCCTTGATGGTATTGAATTGCATGGAGCACATACCTTTTTTCTGAATATGATTACCTCGCCCTATTCCAACAAACGGCAAGATACTTACGGCGGCGATTTAATCGGAAGATTGACTTTGGCAAAGGAAATTACGAAATCGATTAAAAGTTTCGCCGGCGATGATTTTATTGTGTCTTACCGAATGGGTTGGAACGATGATCTGAATACAGATGTCCAAATCGCTCAAGCTCTGGAGAATATGGGGATTGATATGTTGCATGTGTCTACTGGAATACCGGAGGATAGAAAACTGCAACTGCCTACGGATTTTGGATACAATGATGTAGTTTACACGGGAAGCCATGTTAAAAAGCATGTAAATATCCCCGTCATTGCTGTGAATGACGTTAAGACATTGGGCAGAGGAAATGTATTAATTGAAAATGACTGCTGTGATTTTGTTGCATATGGAAAGCCCTTTTTAGCCGATTCAGATTTTATAAAGCATTCGAGGAAAGACAGCAACTATAAGCCCTGCTTTGAATGCCGCGAATGTAAATGGTTCACAAATGGCGAAAAATGTCCGGCACAAATAATAGCCAAGGCTCATTCTTAATTAAAATTGTAAAGCGATTGGCGGGTAACAAAGGACTTTTTAGTAAAAGACCACCGCTATTCGGTCAGAAAATTTAGCAACAAAAAAGTGGAGCAAGAAAGATATTGGAGAACATTGGAGCCGTAATAATATCTATTATATTAATTATTGCTTGTAACTTTACTTGATAGTTTTTGTAAGTGTGAAAGGAAACGCCGGCTAGGTTGGTTTAATGACCATCTTAGCCGGCTTTATTTCTATTCAGGTTAGCAAAAATTACCAAGTCCATCACCATTTACATAAGAACATATGTTCTGGTATTATGTATATGGAGGTGGATAGTGATGAACGAACATACGATAGATTTACTGAGTATCCCTATTTACCAGCAGATGGCTCTGGTAGTTTATGTCGACCGATGTATGGTCAAGTGGGCGGGTATGCTTCTGTCTGAGCACAACGAGCAGATGAAAGAGAAAGAAGGCAAAAGTGATGGGGCTCGTTGATTTTTCACGTTTTCCCCGCAGGAGCGTATTGTGCGTCGACGTAAAATCATTCTTTGCGTCCGTAGAGGCGGTTCGGCGGGGGCTTGACCCGCTAGAAGCCTATATTGCTGTAGTATCGGATGTAAGGAGAGCCGGTGCGGTCGTACTGGCCAGCAGCCCGAGGGTTAAATCGGAATACAATATCAAGACCGGAAACCGGCTATTTGAGATTCCCAAGCGTTCTCCGATTATGGTAGTAGAGCCCAATATGGCGTCATATATCAATGTGAACCAGGCAATACAGAATATATTCCGTCGCTTCGTAACCGATGAAGATCTACATGTTTATAGCATTGATGAGTCCATATTGGATGTTACCGCATCGCACAATTTGTTTGGACCCGCAGAGGCGATTGCGGAGGCTATCTTAAAGACAGTGAAGGATGAGCTGGGGCTTATTGTGGCGGTAGGCATTGGCGATAATCCGCTTTTGGCAAAACTGGCACTGGATCATGAAGCGAAAAAGCGTCCGCCGTGGATTGCCAAATGGACCTATGAGATGGTGCCGGAAACGGTATGGAAAATACGGCCGCTGACTGCGTTTTGGGGCATATCCAGAGGATACGATGAGAAACTCAAGCGAATGGGTATTTATACGATAGAGGGGCTGGCTCACGCCAATCCAGTGCGGCTGCAGAAAACGCTAGGCGTAATAGGGTTGCAGTTATATTACCACGCCTGGGGCTTGGATGCCAGCATCATTAGCCAGAAGGAACGGCCGAAAAGTAAATCCTATAGTAAGAACCAGATATTAATGCGGGATTATGATGTAAAAGCAGAAATTCTAATGATCATTAAGGAAATGGTTGGAGATGTATGCACTAGGCTACGTAAGCACCAGGAAAAATGCCAGGAGGTCTATTTGGGGATAGGATACTCGGATAGGCATTTTAAGTTGGGTTTTACTGCACGAATTAAGCTGGTTCGCCCGGAAAACTCAACAGATATCATTAGTGAAGCGGCCCGCCAGGAGTTTATTAAGCTCTGGCAGGGCGAGCCGGTACGATCAGTAAATATTACTGCTGGGAAAATCGTGTCACAAGGACTTGCGCAGTTGGAACTGTTTTTTGCAGGAGAAGAAAAGACACATGCCATGGATAGAGTAGTAGATGATCTTCGGAAACGATTTGGCAAAAAAGCGATCTTTTATGCTGGGTCGATGACTGGCGGAACCTTCCTTGAACGGGCGGATTATGTGGGCGGACATAAAGGAAAAAGCGAATGATGTAAAGAGGCCGATTGCCCGCCTCTCATCAGCACGGTCATAATTTCGCATCACTTTGCAGTGTGTTTAAAATTTTCGTGATACGGATAAGGCAAGCTTTAGAAATTTATGAGCGATAGTCTAATATGACACACTATTGTCTTATTAGCTTGTGTATACTAAAAAACAGGAGGTGATAAGAGATGATCAATGCGAACCTTGTTCAAGTCGACCAGAAAAAAAGTATAAGCTGGATAACCCCTTACAATTATCTGGCAGTAGCAGCGTTCTAGCTCCATAGATCCTTGTTGCCTGCCGGAGATCAATCGAGGCCAATTAGTGCATTAAAGGAATAGTTAGCAGACAAAATACAAATATAAATCATAAAGGAGTAAAAAAATGATCACTAATAATATACTAATTAAACTAAAGGATAGGAATAGTGAGAATATTGGAAATACCAGGGATAAATTGCTCAGTATGAAGGATAGAATTGAATCTCTTCGTGATCTAACAGTCAAAGTGAACATACGCCAAGGTGCGTCATCCTATGACATCTTGCAGATCGCTCAGTATGATTCCATGGAGGATTTAGAGGCTTATATCGTTCATCCTATGCATATCGAAGTATCCAAATATATGGCAGCTGTGATAGAGAGCATTGCTGTCGTATGTTATGAATCATAAGAAACCAGCCAGGTTATAAACATAAGGAAATAGTAGTTAAGATAAACAGAAAATTTGTGAGGAAGAAGAGGGTAGTTATGATCAATATGAACTTAAATGAAGTGATTGAACGTTCCCTTCAAATAAGAAAATGCTACCATCAATTAGAACAGCAGTATCATGAAAAAGAATGGACAGTAGAAGAAGATGCGTTGGCTTTTCTGACAGATGCTGGATTGGTTGGTCGTCTGACAATGTCTCAGCAGGGACGTTGGCCAACAAATGGAGATTCCAGATCTGAACTGGAACATAAACTTGGCGAGTGTATATGGTGGCTGATAATTTTGTCTGACCGCATGAATCTTGATATCAATGAAGCCTTGGAGAATTTTTTATCAAAAACGGAGAAAAATTTACAAGGTTAACGATAAGAAATTCCAACGCTATTTAATCATGCACAGGAGTGTTGCGTTTGGCTGAAAAAGACCCAGCCCTTAAAGACTATTCAAATCAAAATTCATAAATTTTCAATGCTTGTCGTATTCGTTCCGTAATGATATTACGCATATATTCCGGTTCCACTACCTCCACCAAACTACCAAAGGATAGGATATAACTGTACAGCCATTCTCCTTCGGGAAATTCTACCTCTAAGGTAAGACTGCCGTCGTCGTTCGGGACAAGAAATGAGTCATCAAAATAATCATAAAGTCGATTAATAGCCTGAGCCTTAAAATGAAGCTTCACGCGAACAAGCGTCTGCCTGCTATGCCCCTCTTGCTCTTTCCGGCTTGGCAATACCTTTTTTTCAAATGTTTCTGCCAAGACCTTCAATCGCTTTAATCTCGATATCCGGAAAGTCCTGTATTCCTGACGCTGCCGGCAGAAGGCTATCAGATACCATGCATGATTTTTAAAAACAAGTTTTTCCGGTTCTGCCAGCCGGCTGCTGCGCTGGCCCTCTCCATTTACATAATCAAAGCTAATGACATTTCGTGCCAACATGGCCCGCTTTATCTCATTAAATTTATTTTGTTCCTTAAGTGAGCTTGCCCATGGCGAAAAATCGACTTCTACCCAGTCCTGATTAGGAAGATTTTTAAATAAGGCGCCCATTTTCTCCAGGGCAGCATCTAACGCCAAATGTTGCGTCGCCTGCAGGGTTTTAAATGCCAGCAGCATGTTTTCACTTTCCTGCCCGGAAAAAAACGCACGGTTTAACGTATAACTTGCAAGGAGATGGATGCCGCCGCCATTGCCTTTATTCATATAAACCGGTATACCTGCCAAAGAGAGCACATCAATGTCCCGGTAGATTGTCCGAGTGGAGACATGAAAACGCTCAGCAAGTTCCTTAGCGGTAATCGTACCCTTATTAAGCAATATGGTTGTAATTTCTAATAATCGCTTGGTTTTCAATATTATCACCCAACATAATATTACTACAGATAAGACCTGGTGTGTCCTATTTACAGCTATCATTCACTGGTCGTTCTGCATAGAAATGAAATTCGTTCCATAAGCGCAAGCCCTTAAAATGTTGGTAGTATTGTGCTACAGAAATTCGCAATAATGCAAGAAATGCTTTATTGCGAATTTCTTTCTTGCTTTAGAAAGAACCTGTTTTGATACTAATGGCAAATTAGTCGCTGGTGAAAAAGCGGTTCGAAGTTGCGCATAATTAATAGAAAGCGATTTGTGTGTAGCTTGAAGGATAAAATAAATTAATCCGGAAAAAGAAAGCTTACCAGAGCGAGTAAAGGCATTGTCAATGCAGTAATTTGTTGATTGGCGACCTGTAAAATCGACGATATAACTTGGCATGAATCCATAAAAGCACCTCGCATTAAAAATAGTAATCAATGCAAGGTTCCATTTTATGGATATTTTGTCAAGTGCTTTTTTGAATTTATTTTTCTTAAGTTGACGACATTGCCCGTTTGACGGGTCAGGACTATTTGGATAAACATGGTATAATGTGTTGTAGTTATCACATCGTGCAGATAAACAGGAATTTGCCAGTGGGATTATTATATAACAGGGGGAGCAACTATGAGTCGATCGATAAGAAATTCCGCAAAAGCTTTGATAATTAAAGACGGTAAGATGCTTGCAATAAAATTGCAGGAGAATGGTGAAGTATGGTATATCATGCCTGGCGGAGGGCAGGAAACGGAAGCGTTGCTTCCCGATGCCGCTTGTCGTGAGGTTGCCGAAGAATTGGGAATCCGTGTTACTCCGAAGGAATTGGTTTTTGCTGTTGAAGGCGTGTGTTGGCTGCGTTTGACGAGGAATAAAGGGATGGCTAGTACGATCGATTTATTGAATATGTCTGCGACCAGATTGCCGGTGTGGGAGACATCCGTTACAGAAAGATGTTCGGGGATTATATGATCTATGTAAACAATAAGCCTATTTTGCTCGTTTGCGATAATACCGCGTTTGTGAAGATGCTGCCGTGTTTGGCTGAAATCATGCGGGAAGCCGATACCGGATTCCCTTATGACGGAGCAAAGCAGCACTATGTACTGGACATCGACAATGCAAAACTCAGCAAGGAAGTAATTGCCATTCTTGAGCCGGTAACGCCATTGCCTAAACCGAAAAAGAAAGTTAAGTAAGATTCTCTCATTCTCTCAAGATCATATCCGGATGAGTTGACTGGGAATAATTTGCAGGTTAAAGGTTTTGGTAAACACATAAAACGGAAATGCCCAAGAAGGCAGGCGGTGTTCTGCTTTTTACATATGGTAGAAAGAGGTTTATGCGATGATAAAACAGGAAGTAACGGTAGAGGGTATACCGACAATTTTGTGGGGCGGTAAATCAGATAGGCTGTTTATTGCCATTCACGGCAACATGTCAAACAAGGCAGATGATGTAATGGTTATCTTTGCCGAGGAAGCAACAGCGCAAGGGTACCAAGTAATTAGTTTTGATTTGCCCGGACATGGTGACCGCAAGGGGGACCCGTATGCCTGTAAAGTTCAAAACTGCATGCATGACCTTACTATAATCATGCATTATGCCCTCAAACTATCAAAAAACATAAGCGTATTTGCGTGTAGTATGGGAGCGTATTTCAGCCTGCTTGCTTATAATAAGCTTCCGCTTGAAAAGTGTCTGTTCCTCTCTCCAGTGCTGAATATGGAAAGGATTATTAGAAATATCATGACCTGGTTTAACATAAGCGAGATAAGATTGAAAGAGGAAAAAGAAGTGCCTACGCCCATTGGGCAAACGCTTTATTGGGATTATTACTGTTATGTTAAAGCCCATCCAATCAATGACTGGAGTAGCCCAACCGCCATTCTGTATGGCTCTAACGATAGCTTATGCGAGTTTGAGGTGCTATCTGCGTTTGTCAGCCGATTTCACTGCGAGCTGAAAGTGCTGGAGCATGGCGAACATTATTTCCATACCAAAGAACAATTGCAAGTTTTCAGAGCTTGGTTAAAAGAACATTTCCTTATTTGACGAATAATATAACCTTCCGGCGGCAAGATGTCAACAGCAGTTTTTTTAAGTTACATGTTTTTTGATTTCATTAAGGAATTTCAGGCGTTTTTCAACAGCTTCTTTTTTTAGGTCGCCACAGTGAAGCCATTTTACATTTCTTAACCCCATCCCTTTCAGGTTGGATTTTATTAGAACACCTTTTATCGGGTTGCCGGCAAAAAATTCAATATACCATTTGGGCGAATTTGAGGTTGTTATGACGGTAGTTCTTTTGATATCGCCTAGAAGACCTTTAAGCCCGGTGCGGGTTTCAATATAGGCGAAATCCTTAAGCATTACCTTATCAAAGAAGCCCTTAAGTATGGCTGGTACATCAAACCACCAGATGGGAAAAATCACGATGAGCGCATCACTGGCTTTCAGTATTTTCTGGTATTTTCCAACCAGGGGGTCGCTGTATTTCCCTTGGGAATATAAGGCGAGCTCTTCTTGGGTAAAGACCGGATTGAACCCATCCTTATTCAAGTCGATAATCTGATAAGCTTTCCCCTTTTTTTCGAGTTCCGTCACAGCAGTATCGAAAACCATTTTGTTAAAGCTTCCGTGCCAAGGATGGGCAAATAGTATGGTAGTCATAATTTCCTCTTTCCTTTATGCTTAGTTGACACCTTATAAAGCCAGGCCTAAGCAAAATGCTTTGTGTAAAGCAGCCTGGTTTTCTAGGATTTCTTGATTGGCAGTGCTCACATTTATATTGTGTTTAAAATTCATATTCAGCATGTGTGCGATCATTTTTATGGTTTGTACAATGCTGCCGACACCGGCTTCCTCTTCGTCGGTAGCGCCGTATGTCGTCAACAAAACAATTTGCTTGCCAAACAGCTCGTCGCCGTTCAATGCATAAAGCCTGTCAAGAAAAGCTTTAAGCTGCGCCGTCATATTGAATACATACACAGGTGTTGCCATAATAAGCACGTCTGCTGCCCGCACAAGCGCATAGTTTTTGTCCATATCATCTTTTATGATGCAGGCGGCATTGCCATTCTTACAGCTGTTACATCCTTTGCACATGACAATCTTCTGTGAAGCAAGGATTATTTGGGTGATTTCTGCGGATTTATTTTTTTCTCTGACACCTTGCAGATACGCCTGCAGCAAAGAAGCGGTATTGCCATTCTTCTTGGGACTGCCTAAAACCGATACAATTTTCATAAATTCTCCTTTCGGTTCATTTCATAAAAGTATTGCGCATATGCGTTTATGACGCTAATAATAATATTTTGCTTTTTACTCTTAGATACTTACATTAAGCTTTTAAGGGCTTTCGCGGTAATTTCAAACTTGTTAATTACGTAGTTGCAATTCAACCTATATAGCGTGTATCGTCCTTGTTTTTCCTTATCGACAATTCCATAGCGGTGCATTAATTCCAGATGTCTCGAAATTACGGATCGGTCCTGTGTGAAATTTTCGGCGACTTCTTTCACGCTTGCGTTGTCAACAAAAGCCAAATATTTAATGATGTCAATGCGCGCAGGGTCAAAAAGTACTTTATAGAACTCAAAGTCCATGACATCATCAAGTGCTTTCATGCATGCAGCGTTTGCTTCGGTCTGAAATGTTTTATGCTTCATATGGATCACCCCTTAATAGCATTATATATGTGCATACATGCACGAGTCAAATGATTTTGTTTGGTGGTGAATAGTAAAACCAGTTAAATTATTGCGCTCCGCATAGAATTTTTAACGAGACTCTACGATCTTAAGCAAATCGCGGGCTTCGTTTTCCTTGAGCGGAAACAGAAGCCATTTGTCTAAAATGAGCAACCTTTACCTGTTTGTAGTTCTAATAACCTTGCGATAGGTCCCTTCAACGCGTGCAATGGCCAATTCACCTACAAATCCGCCAAACAGTGCTCAGTTTCAAACTCGTTTAATTTGCAATGCCGTTTTTTGTGAACTTATTGACAAGTAAACGATCGTTGACTATAATAATGGTAAACGATCGTTTACTGAGCGGGGAGAATTTTTAGATGGCCGACACAAAAGAAAATATTTTGCATACTGCGCTCCGCTTGTTTGCGCGGGATGGTTATGAAGCTGTTTCGGTTAGCGTTATTGCTGGGAAGCTTGGAATGACAAAAGGAGCTTTATATAAGCACTATAAGAATAAGCGGGATATATTTGATAACATTGTGGAGCGTATCTATCAGATAGATGTTGAAAGAGCGAAAGTGTATGAAGTGCCGGAGGAAATATTTGATAAATCACCATCGGCCTACCGCAATACTGCTGTGGATAAAATCAAGGTTTTCATCGAAGCGCAGTTTCGTTTTTGGACAGAGGACGAATTTTCCAGTAATTTCCGAAAAATGTTGACTTTGGAGCAATACAGAAACCCAGAAATAATGGAACTGTATCAAAAATGCCTTGTAAGCGGGCCGGTCAGCTATATGGAAGATTTATTCCGTGAAATGATGGAACAGGGTATTTGGAACCAAACCAACCCAAAACAGCTTGCGCTTGAGTTTTATGCGCCATTTTATTTGTTGGTAAGCATTTCAGATTCAATGCCTGACAAGAAAGAGGCCGCTAAGTTATTAGCGGCACACATTGAGCGGTTTATAGAAAAGAACTCCGCCCCACGGAAACAAAAGGCGTAAAACCAAAGGTATAATTTAGAAGATAAGGAGTATGACAATGGAAGAAATAACAATCCAAGAATTTGATTTTGCCCTCATCAATGAATTTTTCACAGAGCTTGAACGGCAGGGCCCCGGCAGCTCCGAAGAAACCATCAGGGCATTAGGTTTTATCGGCAATCTTTCAAACAAAGCAAAAATTGCCGATTTAGGCTGCGGCACAGGCTTTCAAACAATGGTTCTGGCCCAAAATACAGAAGCAACCATCACCGCTCTCGACATTTACGCCGGCTCGATTGATAAACTTAACGCAACAGCCGGAAAACTTGGTTTGCAGAACAGGGTAAAAGGTATTGTCGGTTCAATGGATAATTTGCCGTTTCAGAATGACGAATTTGATCTTATATGGTCTGAGGGGGCTATTGCCAATATAGGTTTTGAAAAAGGCTTGAATCACTGGAAAGGCTTCCTCAAAAAAGATGGTTATATTGCCGTAACATATGAGTCATGGTTTACCGATGAACGCCCCGCTGAAATTGAGAAGTGGTGGGTGGACGCAGTTCCTGAAATTGGCACAATAGGATATAATATTTCCATCATGCAAAAAACAGGTTATATTCCTGTTGCCGCATTTACGCTGCCTGAAAGTTGTTGGATAGACAATTATTTTATTCCGCAAAAAGCAAGGCAAGAGCAATTCTTGAAAAAGCATGCGGGAAATAAAACTGTTGAGGATATGATTTCATTTATGAGGCGTGAGGCAGACTTGTATTCAAAATACAAACAGTATTATGGATATGTATTTTATATTGGGAAAAAGATATAAAATAATAATGGTTTACTCCGCCTTTGTTTTTCTATCAGAGCACAGGTGATCTGCAATGACGCCGCAGCAGTATAAGGCGATCATGGGTATCGTCAATTGCAGAACGGCGTCATTGGGGGATATGTAGACGAATGCGCATCCCGAACATGACGTGGATGAATAATACACCGTTATAGATGAAGATTAGGAAATGAAAAAAATTTATTGAAGAGGTAATTGTAGCGGAGAGAAATGTATGGAAAATATCAACGATAGCATTTCCCGAAAAAGTTCTGACATAGTTCTTAAATCCGTTGATAAACATAGTGATCAGCTTATTTGGTTTCTTAATCATGATGAATGTTTAACTGAGGCTCTAGGTTCAAATAACTCTGTTAAGATATCCAAACAGAATTTTACGGAAACCAATAAAAAATGGGCTGCTGAGAGATGCGCAGGGATTGTGCTGGAAAGATTTAGAGATTTTGATCGATAATTTTATTAAGTATAAAGTTGATATGGACAATGAAAATTGGCAGGGTCATTGGGTTTGAAGCCTCTTGTGGGCATATACTTAGAGAATTATCAGGCTGCTTATGTGTCAATTTAAAAATGAGCTTTATCTCTTTAAATAAATCAGAAGTTATTAGAGGTGGATGATGGAACGAATACATCTTATCGATGATTTTTTGAATAATAAGGATGAACAACAATCGCTAAGGATGAGTGCGTACATGCGAAATCAGTTTCTATTTTTAGGCATACCTACGCCATTGCGAAAAAAGCTATGCAAAGAATATTTTAAGACAGCAAAAAAGGTAAAAATAGTAGACTGGGAATTTATAAAAATCTGTTGGGATAATCCATATCGTGAATTACAATATGTTGCGATCGATTACCTTGTAGCCATGCAGAATTTCTTGACCCCGCAAGACGTACCGAAAATTAAGGAATTAGCATTGAAAAAACCATGGTGGGATACCATTGACGGGCTTGACAAACTTATAGGAAATATTGCGTTCTTAAATCCGGAGGTAAATGATGTTCTGATCGATTGGAGCACAGATGAGAGCATGTGGCTCAGACGAATCGCCATAGACCACCAGCTTCTCAGGAAAGATAAAACAAATACAGAATTGTTAGAGAAAATTATCATCAATAATTTTGGAAGCCATGAGTTTTTTATCAATAAAGCGATTGGTTGGAGTTTGCGGGATTATTCTAAGACTAACCCTAAATGGGTAAGCTGTTTTATTGAAAAATATTATACACAACTGGCCCCGTTGAGCATAAAAGAGGCAAGTAAGTACATATGACAAATTTCAGTTCATTGATGAGTTTATAGCAAACCGTGAGAGCGCGTCAAGATAAACAAGCGACTTCGCCGTCCTTGACGTTCTCTCACGGTTTTGTTTTTGGGCAGGATTATAAAGTTGCTGCATCCCGTCTTTATATTTTACTATTTAAAAGGGGCCGTCGCAGTAAGGAAGCCCTAAAAACAACAAAAATCAGGCGTACTTTATGCGATATTGTGAGAGGAAAAAATGCCGTTGATGTGCAAGTGGTAAATGCGGCCATGATAAGCTATATAAAATCCAAGGATAAAAACATCGACAAGCTCTATCGCTATGCCGAGAATTTAAGAGTAAAAGCCAAGATTGCCCGGTATATGGAGGTGCTTTTATGAGAACCAAAAATCCCATGCAGTCTTAATGTATCTACCGACATAATATTAAGACTGTTTCCAGGTAAATAAATACTAAAAACAAAAGAGGTAACAATGGTTGTTACCTCTTAGTCACTGCTGGGAGTTCCCCATGATTAGCAATGAGTTTAACTACATTATAAATTAGTTGAAGCCTTTCAGGTGGACAGTCACGCAAAAGGTTTGCCAGATCAGATTTAAGATAATCTTGCGTTTGATAAGACGCGCCATTAATGAAATAGCCAGGGTCTGTATCCAGTAAGCCTGCTATACGCACCAGCATTTCCAGATTAATTTTAGTTTTACCATTTTCAACCTGACTAATATAGACCGGGGTAACATCCAACTTTTCCGCAAGTTTTTCTTGCGTGAAGCGTTTTTTGCGAATTCTTTTAATTCTTTGCCCAATAGCAATATAATCGATATTCATGTAAACATCACCTAGTTTACTATACAACAATAGGCAAATCTTTACATATAGTTATTGATTAATATTAACTGATAACTTAAATATAATTCATAGGTTAATATTATAAATATTAAAAAATAGAAAAGAATGAAATTAAGTAGCCGTAAGGGGATAATGGGTTTTACTGATGACTTATGAAGATATTGGAGTACGAAAGAATTAAATTAGTATTGCAGTAATGTCCAAAGTTTAATCCGGGAATTGGTGAAATTGCGTGAAGAAGGCAAGGATACAATGGAAATTTGCAGGAAAATTGATACGACACTGGATGATTTTATCTCGCTCAGAAAGAAACTGAAAAAATAGCAGGGGAGAGGATAAGGTGAATTATCCGTCTGACGAACAAATTGCAGAAATGATGCGTCAATTAACTCAAGCCCAAATTGACAATTTCCTGGGTCAGCATATTGGTACTTGGCGATGGTGGGTTCTTTTTATATTACTGATTGCTCACTGGTTTATTTGGTATAAATTAGTCGATAAGAAGAGGATCGTTGAACTTGTCTTGTTCGGGGTAATCATTATGGTATTTACAATTACATTAGACGAAATTGGTTTCGTGCTCTCCTTGTGGCGTTATCCGGTAGGAGTTATCCCAATACTGCCAAGGCTTACTTCGATTGATTATACGATGCTGCCCATTATCTTTATGCTGGTATACCAATACTTTCCGGCCTGGAAGAATTTCTTTTGGGCGTTAGTTGTCCTATCAACAGTATTTTCATTCGTGGCCGAACCTATTGTTGTCCACTTGGGATTTTACGTACTGATTAAATGGTTGTACTGGTATTCATTCCCTATTTACATCGTTATGGGTTTATTAGCAAGATGGATAGTTAGAATATTGATTGACATAGAAAGAAAAAGTTGCAAAATGTAATCTGCCCGGCGGGCCGGTATCGAAAATAGCAGCCGAATTAGGGATTAATGAGAATACGCTTCATGGGTGGTTAAAAAAGTATCGAGAAAAACCTGATGCCCCTTTTCCCGTAGCGGCAAGCTCAGTTCAGATGATGAGCGGCTGAGAAAACTAGAGCCGGAAAACCGTGACCTGCGGGAGGAAATTGATATCCTAAAACTGGCAGTGCTGGATTTGCCTGAATTTAAGGGGAAAAGTGTGATCGAAAAGGCCAAGGCTATTCAGGAGACGGTACAACGCGGGACAGAGCGAGAGAACCGCAGAATATGGCACGATAGGGTGAGTACGATAGGCTATGCTTGCAGATACACGCTAAAGGCAGAGTGTATCTACCGGCAGAAAATTCAATCCTCCGATATGGTTATAATGACAGCTTCATTTGACCATTATTTCTCAGCATTTCCTTCCATCCAACCCCTTGCTTCTATACATAATTATACCAGAAATATAAAAAAGCCCCTCTGCTAAATAGCAAATGGACTTCTTCAGTGGCCTTATAAAACAAGGATTTACAGCGCAAGGCAAAAAAACAACTGCAGGTGTTGAATCCATCTGGAGGTTTTTTATGGGATACATATCTATTTGCGCATTGCTTTGCGCAAATAGTTCGGCGGGATACCTAAAAATTTGAAAAAAGCATCATATAGGCTCTTTGCGCTGTTGAAGCCTACACTGTTTGCAATCTCGGGGATTGTTCCATCCGAGGTAGCCAGAAGCGTCATGGCCTCTTGTACGCGAATATTCAAAAGGCATTCATGCACGGTGTATCCGGTTAACACGTGGAAACCCATCTGCAGTTTATTCCGGTTCAGTTCGAACTGTTGGGTAAGGTCTGCTATAACCAGCGGTTTGTTATAATGTTTCTTTATGAAGGAAATGGCTTTTTTTAGGCGGTCGACTTCGGCGGGGGAAAGTGTCGATTTGGCCCATTGTACTTGATTGGCTTTGTCTTGCAGCAAGGCCATAGCCTCATAAACCTTTCCCGCCAAATAGGCTTGCCCATAACCGGCATTTAATGGAAATGCACCAAGCTGTTTGAACAGCACGGCAATTCTCGGGTCGGCAATTCCACCTGAGCGAATGGCCCCTGCCATATCAAACAGCTTTTCTTCAATGAACGTGGGCATTTGTTCCTGCAGAAACTGTTCTCTCACCACAAGCGCTTCCTTCCAGAATCTTGTGCCGGCAGGAAAAAAATGGGAAACTTTCAAATTCCCCAAATTGATATGGCAATTCAGCCCGCGTCCAGCTATCAGGTTTTTAACGCCTGTGCCGTCCAAAGTAACGGCATCCTCCCAATTATTGCTGATTTCTATGTAGGGTTCCTCCACCGAAAAAAGGCACACATGATCCGCAGCATAGCAAAAGTCAGTTTTGATGTAATAGAATCTTTTGGTATCCCCGTAGATCTTAACGCCGCCTTTTCCAATGTCAGGACCTGCCCGGCAGCTGTAGCCATTGCCACTGCGAGTTTTTTCCCAGCCCGGCCCCTCAAACAACTGCAAATAGTCTTCAATCGTGTTAATCTGAATCATACATCCCCCATATTATCACTTATTGGCACGAATGGTTTTGACTCTATGTTTGTAATAAATCCTGTATATATAATACTATTCTAAAGTTAGTCGCGTCAAGACATAACTAAAAAGCACAAATAAACTCCTTGTGCAGAGTAACCCCTATTGTTATAATACAGTTATCATTGATTATGATAATTAATATCAATAAAGTTTAAAAAATTGAGCAAACTCAGTTCCAATCACATCTGGACCATCGAAAAGTATGGGGACATCAGATGTTAACCACTTACATTGCATAGGGATCAGGTTAATCTGAATTGTAAAAATCTGTTATCAAATTTGCTCATTGATAGAATACTGGTTTTTTATTTTACTATTGATATTAATTATCATAATCAAAAAAATATTATTTATAAAAGCATTCCAATTCCTTTTGCGTAGGGTTATCAGCGCAATGACCTGACGGTCTTGGCTGAAAGTAGCTTTGACAATGTAATTCACCAGTAAAGGAGTCGACAGCATGAAGAAAAAATTGTCCCCTGCCAGAAAACGTCTGCTTTACGCCCTGATCGGCAGCAGCCTGTTCTGGCACACGCCGGCAATAACCTATGCCGAGGATACGGCGGAAACGGTCGCAACTGCTGATCAGGCCGATACCCAAGCGGCCTTTGCCGCGCCAACAACTGCCGGCCAGCGTGAATTCCCCCTGGAAAAGATTGAAGTGACCGCCAGCCGGGAAATGCTGCCCCCGCCCTATGCCGGCGGCCAAGCGGCCCGCGGCGCCAAGCTCGGCGTACTGGGCAACAAGGATTTCATGGACACGCCCTTCAACGTCACCAGTTATACCGCCCAAACGATGGCAGACCAGCAGGCTGACACGCTGTACGACGTGCTCATCAACGACCCGTCCGTCCGCTTCACCGCCCCTGCCGGTCAGACCGGTGAATACTACAAAATCCGTGGTCTGGATGTCAGTCGTGAACATCTCTATTTTAACGGCATGCAGGGTTTGGCGCCCCAATATCGTGTTCCGGTTGAATTTCTCGAACGGGCGGAAGTGCTCAAAGGGCCCAGTTCCTTTCTCTACGGCGGCGTGAGCACTTCGGTGGGCGGCGCCGTGAACCTGGTGCCCAAGCGCGCCGGGGAGGAGGACATCACCAACTTCACCACCGGCTATACCTCCTCGTCCCACTGGGGCGGCCATATCGACCTTGGTCGACGCTTCGGCGAAAATAAGGAATGGGGCATCCGCTTCAACGGGGTGTACGCGGACGGCGACACCGCAACCGACGGACAGTCCCGGGAACGTCTGGTGGGTGCCCTGGGAGTGGATTACCGCAAGGACAAATGGCGGCTGTCCCTGGATGCCTACGGCTCGCAGGACTATTTCGACAACGGCCTCATCTCCATGTATTACTTATCCACCAACGGCTATGTGAAAGCGCCGGACGGCTCGACCAATCTGTACAAAGGGACGTCGGGCGCCATACGGAATAACGCGGTCCTGTTTAAAGGCGAATATGACCTGCGGGACAATGTAATCGCCTATGCCGGCATCGGCAAACTATCTGACAACGCAACCGGCTACGTCAACGGCAATCATATTCTGAGCGTTCAGCCCGATGGCACGGCTATTGCCCGGACTGTTTTTAAGCAATACTTCTGGACCGACACCACTGCCTCCGAGTTTGGACTGCGCGGCGTTTACCAGACCGGTGCGGTAAAGCATCAGGTCGTTTTGGGGGCAAACTTCCTGGACAAGGACTATTCCGCGGCTTATAACATGGGCACCGGTCACTATCTAACGGACATTTATAATCCGGTCTCTTTGGCCGCCTATTATAACAGCATAGCGCAGCCGGGCAAGGGAAATAAGACCAAAGTCACCGATCTTTCCAGCTATCTTCTGGCCGATACGCTTTCCTTCGACGAGGACAAGGTTCAGTTAACGCTGGGAGTACGGCGGCAAAATGTAAAAACCACAAGCTATACGTACGCCAATACCACCGCCACGGGAGCACCGGCAACGACAACTGTCTACGACGCTCACGCCAACACGCCGATGGTCGGCCTGGTAGTCAAACCGTGGGGAGAATCGGTGTCCCTCTATGCCAATTATATTGAGGCGCTTTCCGAGGGCGTTCAAGTTTCCAATCTTTATGCTAATGAGGGGGAAGTGCTGGCGCCGTATAAAACCAAGCAGCATGAATTCGGCGTGAAGTGGGACAAGGGCGATTTCGCCAATACGCTGGCGTTTTTCCAAGTCGAAATGCCAAGCTATATGACTACTCCAAGCGCCGGGTCTGCCAAGTCTATCTATTCCTATGACGGACAACAGAAAAACCGCGGTATTGAATGGAATACCTTCGGCAACGTAGCGAAGCATCTCCGCCTGTTGGGCGGTATTGCCTATACCGCTGGCGAACTGGTCCGCTCCAATACCGTCGCCAATAACGGCAACACGCCGTTCGGCGTACCCAGATGGACGATGAATGCCGGCGTGGAGTGGGACACGCCGTGGAATCAGGATTTAACGCTGTCGCTGCGGGCGGTATACACCGGTTCCCAATATATTGATAATGCGAATACCCTCAAACTGCCGAGCTGGGTGCGCTATGACATCGGCGCGCGGTACAAAACCGTGATTAACAAGACCCCGGTCACCTACCGGCTCAGCGTGGAAAACCTGTTTGACAAACATTACTGGGAAGGTCTTATGTACGGCTTCGAGAGCTTTGCCACCTTAGGCGGCCCCCGCACCGTTAAGCTGTCGGCGACCATGCAGCTTTAAACGACAGAGATTCAACTCGCTAGGGTGTGTCTTCAAACTAGCGGAATGGTCAATGGCGAGTGATTTTTGTGCCAGACAAGGCAAAACTTCGCCGGAATAATGGTTCTTATTTCAAGAAGTTTTAACGAAGTATGGCGCAAAAAGCGCCGTCAGTGGCCGTTTTGACAGTTTGAAGACAGGCCCTAGCTCGCATTGAAAACAAAAGGAGTTTCCTATGACAAAAATGAATCTGAAACAATTTTTTAGCACAATTTTATTGAGCCTTGCCATGTTTGTCATTTATCTGATCGGTATTATGCCGGTGTTTGCCCACCAGCAGCTGAGTATTGTATTACACGCAGGCGTTACCGCGCTTATTTGCGGGCCCGCTTATGTGCTGATGATCGCTAAATCAAGGGCATCTGGAACACTGTTCACTACAAACGCTTTATTTGCCCTGTTCTATTTGGTAGTGGGAAACCTTCATTTATTTGTATTTATGCTGGCGGCGGGGCTGATTTGTGAGCTTGTCCTGCTGAAGGGCGGCTATCAATCCCAACGCCGCCAGGTAATCCCTTATATCCTGCTGTGGTCGGCAGTGGGGCTGAAAAACATCTTCATGTTTGGCCTGTTCCGCGATGCTGTTTTAAACACCTACTTGAAGACGGGCATGGATGAAACAACCGCAAAAATCGCCATCGATAATGCAGCCGCCACCATGTTGTCCGTTCCGCTGAACCTGGCGGGCGTGGCTGTTACCATTATCGGCGGTTTAGCAGGCTTTTGGCTTGGTAAAAAGGCAATGAAAAAATACTTTATCCCGGCGGGAGTCGCAGCGGACAATGCCCAATAAAAGCCGGTCAACCACGCTGGATGCAAGGATTATCCTGCTGGGGTTTGGCCTTAACGTTTTGGCGTTCCCCTTGTTTTACCAGACGGGCGAAATTCTGTGCTTGCTTGGACTTTCCGCCACGGCGCTGCTGTTGGAAAGGCATTTTCACCGTGCTGTTATGCTGTGTGGGCAATTTCTGGTGTTCTATCTTCTAGCTTTTTCCGGGGCGCAAATCGTTATACGAAACCCTGCGTCGTTATTTGGTATGGAGCTTACCCTGGTTGGAGTACTGGGGCAAAGGGTGATTCCGGTTCTGGGCTATGTGTATATCCTTTCACGCATCAGCAGCGGCGAGTTCATGTCGGTGCTGCTGCGCATAAAATTGCCCAAGTCTGTCGCCATTGGCATTGCCAGCCTGTTTCGGTTCATTCCGGCCCTTGGCGAAACCTTTGTAGCCATGCGCCGGGCCTCCTTGTTCCGAGGCGACGGCTTCCGGTTGCAGAGCATCCTGCTGCATCCGGCAAGAAGCAGCCAATACTACCTGTTGCCCTTTTTATCGCGCCTTTCGCGCATAGCCGACGACCTGGCCGCGGCCCTCGCCACAAGAGGCGTGGGGATGGGCGGCACCGCAACCTGTGTGCGGGATTTGGGGGCTAAGGCGAGGGATTACGCGGCGTTTGCGGTGTTGCTCTGGTTTTATGGCGCACTGCTGCTTTGGAGGTATTTATGAAGCTGGAAGGCATATCGTTTTGGTATGAGGGACAGAAAAAGGCCACTCTGCAAAACATCAACCTGGAAATACAAAAAGGGGAATTTGTGCTGCTGTGTGGTGGCAGCGGCTGCGGAAAAACCGCCTTGACCCGTGTTTTGAACGGGCTGTGCCCCGAGTTTTACCCCGGAAAGCTGGCGGGGAAATACACCTTCGGCGGTGAAAATATGACCAGCCTGCCCATCAGGGAAAAATCCCTGCGGATCGGCAGCGTTTTTCAGGACCCGGAGACCCAGTTTTTTACCACCAAAGGCCATGATGAAATTGTGTTGGGGGCAGAGCAGCGCGCCCTGCCGCCGGGCTTGATTCTGGAAAAGCTGGCTGAGCTGAACCGGCTGTTACAGCTGGAAGGTCTGTATGAAAAAAGCCTGTTCACCATGTCGGCGGGCGAGAAACAAAAAATTGCCGTCGCGTCGGTGTGCATGCTTTCGCCCGAGGTGCTGGTGCTGGACGAACCTTCTGCCAATTTGGACCCGGCAAGCATCCTGAAACTGGGGGAAATCCTGACAGAACTGAAAGGTCTGGGCGTCACCATCATTCTGTCGGAACATCGCTTTCACTATGTAAAGGAGAGCTTTGACCGGGCCATCTATATGGTCGACGGTGAGCTACACACCGCTTTTACCCGCGCGGAGATTTTGGCGCTGGGGGAGGAAACACTGCTGCGCATGGGCCTGCGTTCTTTTGAGGCGCCAATGCTGCAACTTAATTATGATTCGCCAACAGAGGACGGTATTTTTTGCGAAGGAAAGAACCTTTGCTTTGTATACAAGGGCAGCTCTATTTTCAACGGCCTGAACCTGAAAATACCCAATGCAAAGGTGACGGCTATTCTGGGCGAAAACGGCAGGGGCAAAACTACCCTTTTGCGCATTATCGCGGGCTTGCACAAACCCGCATCGGGAGAAATTTTCTTTGGCGGAAAGGCCCTTTCAAAAGGCGGACGAATCAGGCAGTCGTTCTTGCTGGAGCAAAATGGAAACAACCAGCTTTTTTCAAACCAGGTGGAGAAGGAATTTCTGATTGATGTGCCTGGGCAGAATAGCGAAAAAATATATGGGGTACTTGCCAAACTGGACCTGCTGCAAAAAAAGCATGCCCATCCGCTTTCTCTTTCGGGTGGGCAAAAACAGCGGCTTTTAGTTGGTATCAGTGCGCTTTCAGGTAAACAGCTGCTTTTGCTGGACGAACCCACCAGCGGGCTGGACGCCATGAATATGCACCGGATATCCACGCTGCTGCGGCATAATGCGGCAAAGGGGCAAACCATTGTGGTGGTCACCCATGATATCGAGTTTATCAATAAGACGGCGGACTTTATCATCCAACTTTGAGTCAGCCATTGTCAAGGGGAGAAATTGCATGAAACATAAAGAACCCAAAGCCAAAGCGGGCTTGTTCCGCCTGATGGAGCTGGCTGGAAGCCGCAAGGGGCAGCTCACCGGAGCCTGCGCGCTGAGTGTGCTGGCCGCGGCGGCCCGTCTGGTACCTTTTTTCACGATCTACGGCCTGCTGCGGCAAATCGTGCTGCACTACCACAATTTATCGGCCATTCCCATGTCTACCGTACTTTGGCTGGTAGGAACCACCGCCGTTGCGGCTGTGGCCTACGGGGGTTTCGGCTTTGCCAGCAGCAGCCTTTCCCACCGGGCCGCCTATAACATCCTGTACGAACTGCGGGTGCAGCTGATGGAAAAGCTATCCCGATTACCAGCGGGATATTTTACCGGCACCACGCAAGGGGCACTGAAAAAAGTGGTGCAGGACGATGTGGAGCAGATAGAAGAGTTCATCGCCCACAACATCGCCGATACAGTCTCCGCCATTGCCCTGCCTGTTTTCACCCTGGCCTACCTGTTTATCATGGACTGGCGGCTGGCCCTGTGCACCATTTTCCCCCTTGTCATCTGCATCGTGGTCCTGTCTGCCGGCCTGAAAAACCCCAAAGGCGCAAAAACGCAGCTGGATATGCACGAAACCAGAGAAGCCATGAACGGCACCATCGTGGAGTATGTGCACGGCATGCCGGTGATCAAAGTATTCAACCGCACGCTGTCGGCCTTTGGGCGCCTGGGCAAAAGCATCGACGATTTCTCCGCTGCTGTGAAGCGGGCCGCCTATTTCTTCGCGCCCCGCATGGGGGTGTATTTTGCCGCTATGGGAGCGCAACTGCTGCTCATTTTACCGGCAGGCCTGCTTATCGGACTGAATGCAAGCTCGTACACCGACTTTTTGCCTTTGTTGCTGCTGTTTTTCCTAGTGGGCGCGGGCCTCAAGGAACCGCTGGAAAATATGATGGCCTTGGCTCTCTCCACAAAAAACATTGCCATCGGCGTGGCCCGCATCGACAAAATATTGGCTGAAAAAGAAATAGCTGCCCCAACCAGCTCTGTGTTGCCGCAAAGCTGCGATATCACCTTTGATCATGTGCAGTTTTCCTATAACGAGGACGGCCTTATGGCAGTGAATGACATCAGCTTTGCTTTGCGCCAGAATACCATCACCGGCCTTGTAGGGCCGTCGGGAGGCGGCAAATCTACCGTGGCGCAATTACTGCTGCGCTTTTACGAGCCTCAGGCCGGCCGCATTACCATCGGCGGGGTGGATATCAAGGACATCGCCCCCGGAAAGCTGATGGAGAACGTAGGCTATGTGTTTCAGGACTCTGTGCTGTTCCGTGATACGGTGGAGGGCAATATCCGCATGGGCAACTCGGAGGCCACCCGGGCCGAGGTGGAGGCGGCAGCCAAGGCAGCGGCCATCCACGATGTTATCATGGCCTTGCCAATGGGGTACGATACCGTCATTGGAGAGGACAACGCCTATCTTTCCGGCGGGGAAAAACAGCGCATCGCCATCGCCCGGGTGTTCCTCAAAAAACCGCCCATCATCCTGTTGGATGAAGCCACCGCCTACGCCGACGCCGAGAATGAAAGCCTGATTCAGGAAGCCTTTGCGAAACTTGCCGAGGGCAAAACCGTGCTCATTATTGCCCACCGGCTGAAAACCATCGAAAATGCCGACCAGATTTTGGTGCTGGACAATGGCCGCCTCATGGCATCCGGAACCCACGGAAGCCTGCTGGCAAGCAGCGCCGCCTACCGCCGGATGGTGGACGCCAACGAACGGCGGGACACTTGGCGCATTCGGAAAACCCTGCGAAAGGAGGCGGCCTGTCATGCGTAGATTCAAAGCCTGGTTCCAAAAAATCACGCTGGGCCACCCCGGCCACTCGGCAAAGCTATGCCTGTGGATGTTCTTGGACAATTATGTTTCGGCCATTCCCTACGCCATTATGGTTATTGCGGTGTTCCTGCTGTTTCGTCCCATCATTATTCCGGGTGCGCCCATCCCTACAACGGGCCTATTGATTTTATGCGGCGCTTTGGCTGTTCAGGCTGTCATTTACTACTTTGTGGCCCGCAAAAGCTATATGATTTCCTGTGCCGGCTTTGCCGAGGTGGTGCGTAAAGCCCGTATGGCTATGGGCGAGCAGCTGCGCCGCCTGCCCATGGGATTTTACAACCGGCGGGACGCGGGCGATTTGACTACGGTTCTGCTGCGGGATTATGAGACGGTGGAAAGCAATAACGACACCCTGATGCCCAAAGTAGCGGTAATCGCCGCCCGGATGAGTATGGCCCTTATCGTGCTCACCGTGTTCGACTGGCGGATGACACTGGCCACTCTTGTGGTCATTCCACTGTCCATTCCCTTTGCGGTGGTCGCCTACCGGCGGCTAAACCGCAAAAACACCGATCTGCTGAATGCACAGCAGGACAACACTGCCCGCATTTTGGAGTATGTGGGCGGCATCCAGACCTTGAAGGCCTTCAACCAGACGGATGAGATGTACCGCAGCCTGCGGGCCTCCTGCGATGCTTTGCGCCAAAGGAGCATCGCCATGGAAAAGGCCAGCGCGCCGGTCGGCATGCTGGCCCGGGCGGTGTTGAACGCCGGCACCGCCGTGGTGATGGGCTTTGGCGTCTGGTTGATGTTGAACGGCAGCCTTGCCCCGCTCACCCTTGTGGTGTTTTTGCTGCTGGCGCTGAACCTGTATAACCCCATCATGAGTTTTATGATGATGCTGGTGAACATCACCCGGCTGAACCACTGTACCGACCGCATCAATGAGGTGATGAGCGAAACGCCCTTGCCTTATGCGGAGGGCGCCGGGAAGCCCTCCGGCGCTGCTATCTGCTTTAAGAATGTCAGCTTTGGTTATGGTAATAAAGAAGTCCTGCACAATATTTCTCTTGATATCCCGCAACACAGCCTCACCGCCTTGGTCGGCCCTTCCGGCAGCGGCAAAAGCACCATCACCCGGCTGATTGCGCGGTTTTGGGACGCCGGCTCAGGCAGCATCACCATCGGCGGGGTGCCGGTTACGTGCCTTTCTCCGGACGATGTGCTGAGCGATGTGAGTATGGTTTTCCAGGATGTGTACCTTTTTCACGACACCATCGAGGCCAACATCCGTATGGGCAGGGAGGGCGCCACCCGGGAGGAAGTGATCCAGGCTGCCAAACTGGCCGCCTGCCATGACTTCATCAACGCCCTGCCTAACGGCTACGATACCATGGTGGGCGAAGGCGGCAGCACCCTGTCCGGCGGGGAGAAGCAGCGCATCAGTATCGCCCGGGCGCTGCTCAAGAACGCGCCCATCGTGCTGCTGGATGAAGCCACCGCGTCGCTGGACCCGGAAAACGAGGTGCTGATCCAGCAGGCTATCGATGCTCTCGTGCAAAACAAGACGGTGATTGTCATTGCTCACCGGCTGCGCAGCGTGCAGAACGCCGACCAGATTATCGTGCTGAACGAAGGCCATGTGCAACAGGCCGGAACACACAGCGAGCTATTGGCGGCGGACGGCTTATATAAAAAGCTGTGGGACGAACAGCAAAAAGCGGGCAGCTGGCGTTTACGGCAGACCGTCGCAAACATCTGAGCGAGATATTGATTGTGGCATGGATTTTGCGTTCGGCAATCGAGACTGTCGTTGATAGAGTCAAAGCTGGCAGCCTTGTGATTGGCGACTGTAAATTCAAAAATACCGAGTCCCTGTGGCGGCCTGATCATTTTCTGATGAAGTCCATCATGGCCGACAGTAGCATTTTCAGCAGAGAGTCTGTTGGAAAACCGAAAAACAAGACTTCCTTATGATGGGGCAAAGGAGCACTATGTGCTGGACATCAATAATGCAAAACTCAGCAGGAGAGTGATTGCAATTCTTGAGCCGGTCACGCCATTGCCGAAACCGAAAAAGAAAGGAAAGTAGCCATCTGGCGAGGTTTTTGTTACTTGAATCCTGCTTTGAAAGCATGTGGTGAGGCGTGAATTATTACGTCAAGATCTTGATAATGATTAGTACACAGGCTATACTGGTATTAGTAGCCGAAAGGGAGTTTTTGGATGTTTGTTCGATTCCTTGGATAACCAATTTGATATGGTTTAGTGTCCTGATTTGTCAGCTAAAGTCCTGGCTTGCCAAGGACTATTTGGGTTGACATAAATTAAAGGACACACCCAAGGATGAATCATTGCCTATATTTGATCGGTTACTATGTAACCCGTGTTAGCTATGCCGTAGGCGGATCATCGTCCGTTTACGGCATTTTTTTATTGGGATGAAAATTTAAAAATGATAAGGTGGTAAACATAATGTTTATAAAAAGTAATAAATATCAGGCCGCTTTTGTTAAAGAAAATATGATGGGACCAAACTCAATGAAAATCATCGAGGAATTAGCGGCAGCATTAAGGCTGGAAAAAGGGATGAGAGTTCTTGACCTTGGTTGCGGTCGAGGATTAACTTCGATATTTTTAGCCAATGAATATGACGTAACTGTATTTGCCACTGATCTTTGGATTAGTGCGACAGATAATTATGAGAGAATTAAAGCGATGGGGCTGGAAGACAGAGTCATACCAATCCATGCGGAAGCGCACAACTTACCGTTTGCCCAGGAATTTTTTGATATTGCCGTAAGTGTAGACGCCTATCACTACTTTGGATTTGACGAAGATTATTTAACAAAGCATTTTGCGCCACTTGTAAAAAAAGGAGGACAAATAGCGGTCGCGGTTCCTGGGTTAAAGAAGGAATTCACCAATGGAATTCCCACAGAACTATTGCCGTATTGGGTTGATGATATGCATTTTCATTCATGCGATTGGTGGTCTGATTTATGGAAGCGGTCTGCTTTAGTCAGCATAAAAGAATGCAAAGAGTTGCAATGTTTTACAGAGGCCTGGCAAGATTGGCTTTCGAGTGATAATGATTATGCTGAGTACTCTCGAAAGGACATTAAAATGCTGGAGGCCGAGGGTGGCAAATATTTTAACTTGGTTTCAATCGTAGCAAGCAGGTTGTAATTTGGCGGAATTAGGAAGCTCCAGCGGGAGCTTCCTAAAGGAGTGCTCTTGTGTCTGTGATAATCCGACTGAGTGCTGAGAAAACAAACTATTGTCGGTATCTTTTAGTTAAGAGTGGGAAGGAGCGACGATGAAGAAAAACGAAAAGTTACTTCAAAAAATTTTTGAATGTCTTGCTGATGCGGGAAGAAAACCACAACTGTTTGAACCGGGCGAGCAGTTATTCTGGAATGACCCGCATATATCAAAGAGTATGCTTGATGCTCATTTGAACCCAAATACTGACGGAGCAAGCAGAAGGGCGGGGTCTATCGAAAAAACAATAAATCACCTTGTAAGTACTTCGGTTATAAAGCAAGATGATAAAGTGATTGATTTGGGTTGCGGCCCAGGCTTGTACAGCAGTAGACTTTGCATGCATGGCATAAACGTAACGGGTATTGATATATCGCAAAGATCAATCAATTATGCGCAGAAAAAAGCTGAGGAGCTAGGGTTAAGTATTGATTATATTTGCAGGGGCTTTTTGGATATTGACTATGATGGGGTGTTTGATTGTGTGCTGCAAATATATGGGGAATTATGTACCTTTTCCGACGAGGCGCGGAATCGTTTGCTCGGGATTATTCACAGAGCATTGAAGGATGAGGGACGATTTATTTTTGATGTGTCTACCCGCAATTTAAGAATGCGTGAAGGGGCTACAAACAATTGGCATTTTTCTGATGGCGGTTTTTGGCGGCCCAATAGGCATGTAGTACTAGAGCAGGGATTTGATTATCCCGAACATGATGCGTGGCTGAATCAATACACCGTTATAGCTGAAGATGGGGAAATTAAAACATACCGGCTTTGGTTTCACGACTACTCCTTGTCAACGATTTCTCAGGTTCTGAACAGTAATGGTTTTGAAATGGAATACGTTTGGAGTGCCCTGGATGGCGCAGAGTATAAGGCAGGTAGTGACTGGATAGCCGTAGCAGCAAAGAAACTGTAGGGCTTGGAATGGCTATCACAAGTCGAAGCTACTTTGGCAACCTACGAAATTCACGGGTTTTTTGATAGAAATAGAAGATTGTAAAGGATAAGCATGGTCTATAAATTAAATGACCGAGTATTAAATTTCGGCAACAACCCGGCAGGGGAGCCCTGTTAGTCCTTCGTAATTGACCGGATAAGTATGCACTAAAAACGACTGACCTTTAGCCGCTGCATGCAATATTTCCAGGTTTGCCAGATTTTCAATAACAAAGACTCCGTGGTCGGCACAATACTGGTCAGCCCGGGGATGCTCGGCAGGTTTACGAATACCAGGAAAGTCAATACCAATCATGCTTACTTTTTTATTTAGAAGATCGGTTATTAGCGCATCGGATAATTCGAGACGGGTTTGGATATATTCAGGAGTTCCAAACTTGTTTTCTTTTAAGCACCCGGTATAAAACATAATAAAATCGTGTTCAGCGATTTCGTCCATATTAATATCGTCTGCTTCAATTTCTCTTTCTTTCACGTGGCTGACATCAAATAGTATCCCTCTTCTTTCGGTATTCTCCAGTGGGAATTCTTTGTTCATAACGTCGAAGTGGGTGCCGATATGTCCGAACTGTACAACAGGAGGTATTTCACCGGCAGCAGTCATCCTCGACATTAATTTTAGAATTTCTTCGGTAACGGTAACTGACAGATCAATTTTCATTATGCATCGCTCCTTGCAATATCATTAGTTGACGTGGAAACAATTTTATTATACGGCGATATGGTTTCTGTGTCAACAATAATTTTATTAACATGGAAACAATTTATGTTGGCTTTGTATAATTACATGCTGTATAATAAAAATGTTTCTAAATAAGAATGACATATGGAGAAGTTGGGTTGATCGTATGCAAAACAAAGAGAGAAAAATTCAGAATTTAATTAGTGAGCTTGGAGTCTTAATATATCAGCTTAATGATCTGGAAGAATATGAGAAGCACGCTTTGGGAAATATCCTACTGGAGCAGGGACATGATGAGCTGCGTAATGTAAGTATTTCTTTGATGGAATGTCATGTGATTGATTGTATTGAACGCAACGAAATGTTCAATACAACGGCTATTGCCAAAAAACTAAATATAACTAAAGGCGGTATTTCCAAGATAGCAACTAGACTGATAAAGAAGAATCTGATTGAGGCGTATCGTCTGACAGATAACCAAAAAGAAATCTACTACCGCTTAAAGCCGCTGGGGAGAACAGTTTTTGAACTTCATGAAACCTTGCACAAGGAGGCGGAAGAAGTTTTTAAAAAAATTTTTAGTGCATATACTCAAGGTGAATTAGAGTTTGCTAGCAGGTTTTTAGCAGATATAACTGCCGCAATCCGAACTACAACTGGCTTTAAAAAGAATGATATTTTTGCACAGGTAGAGTATGCTATAACTAAAGCTACAGACTGCCCGGGGGACGATTAGCCCTTTTGGATCGGCTACACTGAGTTGGGCAGAAAAAACGTTCTACTATGAAGCGAAAGAACAAACGAAACAAGATGAACTAACCGAAGCGATTGTGGAGTGGTTGCATTTGGCTGAAAAAAACACAGCCCGTGAAGCCAGGCTGAAGCTGGGCTTGAGGGATGTGGGCAAATATGGTATGTATTTCCTTAGACAAAGATTGAAAAGATGACAAAAATGTGGATGTTAATATTAGTGTGCCTTCTTGACTTTTAGTTTAGTCCGAAAGATTGCGCATTTGCCTTTACAAGTGAGAGAATGAATTGGATCGATAATAAAAAGAAGGTAGCATTGTTCCCTGAACGTGGTTAGAAAACATCAGGCTTTCGGGCCTGGTGTTTTCTTGTTAAAGGGATAAATTTAGAAATATTTGATACCTCGCATTCTACCCAAAGGAGCCTGTTAATTAGGAATGTAAGAATCTGAAGTTTAGTGTGTCTGTATTGTGTATACACCCAGAATTAAAAAAGCTACGCCCAGTATTCTGGCCGCATTTACAGTATGCACCGTCCCGAGAATACCGAAATGATCAACGATAAGTGCAAAGATAATTTGTCCTGCTACTACGAGACTGAATAAATTAGCAAAGCCAATTTTGGGAGAAGCAATAATGGTCGTGAAAATATAGAATGCACCCAATAAGCCCCCGGTCCACATCCACCAGGTTGTTTGCAGAATCTGATGGATAGAGGGCACATTTTGCATTCCCAATTTTACGGCAATCAAGTAAGCCATAGACAGGCCGATTGTACCTATGGCAAAACTAACGGTTGATGTCAACAGCGGACTGGCAAGGCCTGACAATAGTTTTCCATTAATGGCTACTTGGGCACCTAATGCTGCTCCTGCGATGAATGGTAGTAAATAATAAATAGAGTTCATTGTTCACACCTCATTTTTGATAGCTAAATTGTCATTGTAAGTTAGCTGTACTTTTATTATAATGACTCCAATGCTATATGAAAAATTGATATTTAATATAGATAGATATAAGGTGTGATTATATGAACATTAATCTGGAGCTTTACCGGATTTTTTACGTGACAGTAAAAACAGGAAGCATTTCTAAGGCTGCAAAAGAATTGTTTACCTCCCAGCCTGCAGTTAGCCAGTCAATTAAACTACTGGAGCAAAAGCTTGGCGGGCAATTATTTTTCCGGACTTCCAAAGGCGTTTTACTGACCGCCGAAGGAGAAATATTTTTTCGGTATATCGAGCAGGGGTATCATTTGATACAGACTGCCGAACATAAATTCCAGGAAACGCTGCACTTATTGACTGGACAAATCCGCATTGGCGCCGGAGATACACTAAGTAAATATTACTTGCTGCCTTACCTTGGCAGGTTTAACGAACGCTATCCGCAGATACAAATCCATGTGACCAATCAGACCACGTTTGAAATCCTTGACTTGCTCAAGTCTGGTAAAATCGATCTGGGTATCATTAATTTACCGATTGATCCGGACGAGGCTGTCAAAATTGCAGAAACCCAAGAGATCCAGGATTGCTTTGTCGCCGGCCGCAAATTCAAGAAATTGAGCTTAGGTGAAATTAATTTACAGGAGTTAACGAAATATCCAGTCATGGTGTTGGAAAAAGGGAGCAATTCACGGGCTTTTCTGGACAAGTATTGGAATGCTAATGGCTTAGAATTGCAGCCTGAGTTTGAATTAGGAACAATTGATTTGCTGGTTCATTTTGCTAAAACCGGATTAGGGATTTCCTGTGTGGTAAAGAATTTTATCAGAGAGGAACTGCAAAGCGAGGAACTGTACGAAGTTAAGATTAGGGAACCAATTCCCAAACGGTCAATCGGTCTGGTGATCTTGCGTGATGTCCCATTATCGACGGCTGCTCGGCAATTTGTTGCACTTCTGACAAGCGATAAAAAGGTGATTGCGGAAATGGATGCTAACGTTAAATGGTAATCTGGAGAAAAGAGTGGACAGAAGGGACGTCAGACTGTGCGAAAAGAGAACACTTCAGTATGTTAAGCGCCCCCAAAAATCGAATTTCAAGAAGAATAGCGGCAAAATCAAAAGGAAAGCCGGTAGACTTTCCTTTTGATTTTGCCGCTATCATTTCTTTGGTTCCCAAAATTGAGAGCACTTCGATGAGGCTAGCTGTATTCACTGGAAAGCTGTTAAGGTTAAAGCTGTGAAGTACTGCAATGATCTCGGCAAGCTGTTCAGCCTGATGATCTGTAAGTACCTTATTTCCGACTGTTTCACCGTCAATATATCGATATAGTAAGTATATACCATCCTCATCCTCGAATTGGACTGCTTTGTTGTTGTAAATAACGGAAACGGCAGCTTTCCGGATAGCCGTTCATTTTCATTTAAACTCAATAGTATCGGAATATATACATCGATCATAGCTGTCAGCTTTTGAGTGGAGGCTCTGTGCTTGTCATAGACTTTGAGAAAATATCGGTCAACACCATCTGATATACAATAGGCCATTGCCGACCATCCGCCGGGACGTTCTTCCACTGATATGCAAGCTATACCGTACTGGGTTTTTACAATATTAGCGAGCTTGGTTATTTTATTCATAAGTCCTCCTAATAGCGGAATCACACATGCTTACAGAGCAGCGGAAAAGGCAGAGCTATTGTGCCAACTTTAGGTCAATTTGGCTGGCAATCCCGTCACATTAGAACACTGAATCCAGTTGGATTCAGTTACCTTGTGAAGTGTTTTTATTTTAACAAAATTACCCAGGAGTTACAATGCGCTTAAGAGTCGAACCTTTACGTAAAACTACAATTTGCGCTTCAGTTGCTTCTATTAAGAGACTGTTTTAAGTCTAAAAGATATTTGTTGCTAAATCCTTTGAAGCCTTCGCAAAAGAAGCTCCAGAAGTACAGGTAAAATGAACTTTATTTTTGTCGTACCGATAACAGGGTCTTTTAAGACATAAGAAGTGCCGCAAGCTCGGTATTTTGCAGCAGCTTTCCCAGAGAAATGTCCTGCAGCGAAACCTTGTCAAGGTTCAGGCAAGTCTTGGCCGCATTGGACAGAACGCGTATGTCATATTGGCTTGGATATACCGGATCTACGACTTTGCCGAGCCCCATAAGGCCATACACCGCCATCATGGCACTGCGCACAGAATATTCTACCGTAAAGACACAGTCGTGCGGAATTTCAGAAAACTGGCCAATAAAGCCAAAATTTTTACTGCCCCCCGGTATGACCTCTGGCCGGTCGCCGGCAACGCGGGGCATGAACTGCGCGGTAATATAGGGCATCATACTTGGAATAACGTTGACCGTGTGGGACAAAATTTCGGATATTCTATCTTTTAACCCCATGTGATAAAGCAATTCTTCAAACATTTCCCGTCCAGTGCACTGGGAAATGGATTTACGGATGTGATTTCCTTCCATATCCATATTCAGGGCATAAGCCCAGAGAACCTTGACGTTGTCCGGTTGATTAATAAAATGGGGATGCTTGGGAACAACCCAGCTCATAAACCAATTGGAGTCCTTAATGGTAACAAGTCCACCCATACCCGGTTTATCTCCTGTAAGGTTCAAGAGGTAAGGGAACACGATGTTGTCGTCCTTGAGCGTGATCGTGAATGACAGCCATTTGGTTTTATCAATATCGGTACAAAACACTTCCGGACGTCCGAAGTCGGGAGACTTCTTGGCAATCTTCTCCCATACCGAGAAACAGCCCTTGATCTGTGAACAGTTCAAAGCAGCGGGCTGGTCGAGGTCGCCTCTTTCCGTATTTTGGGTCATTGAGCCGTTTGTAAACAGCACGAGATCATCTTCCTTTACCTGAATGGTCCCAGCTTTGCTGTTTTGGGTATAATGAATGGCTGTTGCCGTTTTTTCATGGCCCGAAACATTAAAATCAATTTCTGTAACAGCAAACTCGTACTTGAAGTTCACACCATTTTTTTTCAGCCATTTGATCAGAGGCAGAATCAGTGAATCGTACTGGTTGTATTCGGTGTGCAAAATGCCTATTAGCCGATTCATTCCACCGATTAAATGCATAAATCGTTCCATATACCGTTTTACTTCGACCACGCTGTGCCATCTTTCAAAGGCAAACATGGAGGCCCAGAAAAACCAGAAATTGGTTTCAAAAAAGTTGGGGCTGAAATACTGTTCGATTGTCGTGGCCCCGAGCTTCTCCTCTGTCAGCAAGTGCAACTTGGCCAGCTCCATTGCGTTGCCGCGGGAAAGTTCAAGACTGGAAAAATCAGCCTTTTGCCCCTGATTGTGCACGAGCCGGCAGTGGGATTCAATGGGTTCTTCTAGATTCAGTTCGCGGAATTCATCTAGTACGCTCCGGGTTGGGTTGTTGAGTGACGGAATAAAACTGAACAGTTCCATAAAACATTCAAAATGCTCTTCTATTTCACGGCCGCCACGAGCGGTATAACCGGTTTCGGCCGTACCGAATCCGTCCATAGACCCTCCCGCAGCAGCCAGCAGTTCCAGAATGTGAATGTTTTTTCCGGGCATATGAGCGTCCCGAAGCAAAAAAGCCGCTGCCGATAAACTGGCGATGCCTCCCCCAATCAGGTATGCACGCCGCGCTGAAATGTTCGCGGGTGCCTTAGGGGTGATTTTTTGATAATTGCCCATAATTCAATACCTTCTTTTCGGATTTCGATTTTGTATTGCAAAAAATACTAAGCGTTTCGCTTTGCTAATAGTTTATATTATTGCCACCGTCATACCTTCTATCCACGAATCATCCCTATAGACTCTAAAGGGATGGGTAAAGCAGCTGTTATCGCCTATTTCGACCATCTACCAGTGAGGATTTCGACAACAGTTATCAGGCACCGATAACTGTTTGGGGAGATGTCCGCATTCCTCAAGAGCTAAAAGAACTTGCAGAAACCAATAAGCCAAAAACCTTTTTAGAACTAGGCTGTGGACTTGGGCGATTTTCGTCATTTATGGCAAAACAAGGAGTACAAGCGACTGGTGTAGATTTTTCATCCGTTGCCATTGAAAAGGCTAAGCACGAATAGCCAAATGTGAGCGTAAGCCAACCTTTATTATAGGAGATGTAACTAATCTGGCAATATTTACCGAAAAGTTTGATGTTTCATTTGATATCGGTTGTTTTCATTGCTTAGATGAAGAAAGTGAAGAAAAATATGTTTCAGAAATTTACCGGCTTTTAAATCCAGGAGCAACTCATTTGATTTGGGCACTTAATGCAGCACCTAGTGATATTTACCTCAATCCAGAATATATAGCTAAATATTTGGTAATCATTTTCACTTGGCGAAAACTAAATTCAGTCTAAGAAGATTAGCTCCTTCACACTGGTATTGGCTTGTGCGCAAATGAGGTTTAGGATTTTCAGCCATATCATTTCTCCTAACACGCGGCTTTCCAAATAGTTCACGTGGCAAGCCGGACTGTCAACTGTTTATACCGCTATTCATATTTCTTTATCACCTCAATCACTCCCACTCCCGACAAGTTCCCTTGGCCATTCGACGGATTCTGGGGTTGATGAATATTGAACATAAAGCCATCCCGCCCATAACGCGCATAAACATCCGTGCCATGCCGCGCGTCCAGGGCAATGGCCTGGACCATGCCGATGACCAGCGCGGACGTTCCTTGCTGCGATAAATCTTTTTCCATGACCAGGTGGCATTCCAGGCTCAAAAAGCTTTCTTTTATCCGGGGAACGCTAACGGTTTTGGCCGGTTCGGGCGTGAAACCGCCGGCTGCGAATTCGTCGGTTTCATAATTATTATTGACAATGGTTCTTTGGCATTGTTTGAAGTAATCATAACAAAGGAAATTTACACAGAACTCTTTGGTCCGCAAAATGTTTTGATACGTATGCGTCCGGCAGAGCAGTCCCGGCATGACCGCGTAAAAGCCGCCGCCGTCGCTGACAAAGGAACTCCAGGAATGCAGGCAGGCGTTGGGCTGTCCATTTTCTTTACAGGTCGAAATCATAAACAGCGGATGGGGAATGCCGCATACAAATTCAAACCAATGAAATACTTCGTACTGTCCGGGCCATCCCTCCCGAAAACACGCCGGTTTTTGTTCAGTCGCTTCAAACTTCACAGAGGGGCCTCCTTTATTCTTTTTGTTCACTTTACCGCAACAACCGTCTGTTGTATTGTAAAAAAACGACAAGCTAACTCCGGGCATACTGCAAGGCTGCCAACGGCGGCTGGCCCGCAAACTTCTTGAAACTGTTGATAAAATGCGCTTGGTCGGAAAACTGGTAGCGATAGGCTAGGTCGCTAAAATTGCAACTGCGGCCGCAGATCATGTCCTGCCAGATCATTTGAAACCGGACGATGTCGGCAGTCTTTTTGGGCGAAGCCCCTGTAACTTCGGCAAACAGGCGTTCCAACTGTCTTTGGCTGACCGCCAGACTGGCGCACAAGTCCGGCACGGAAATCAAGCCCCTGGATTTTATAATGAGATGCAGCGCATTCAAGACATTGGGCTTTACAGGACGCGAGCCCTGAAGACGGTGCAGCAAATAGTTTTCCGCCGCCGCGATCCGACCGGTTATGGTTGGGCTTTCCAGCAAGGCAGCAGCCAGTTTTTCGCTAAAATCACGGAAATACTGCTCAACATCGCCAAATGCGTTTAATGCTTCCTTCATGCTGGTGTCGGCAAACAGTGCGACAGCCCAGCAGTAAAAGCGGATGCCAAAGGTTGACGTCAGGGTCGCCTGGTTATCAGCAGAAGCAAAAAAAGGGGCGTCGTTGATACCGCAAAAAGCGGCGCTTATTCTCCCTGAACTGTGATTGACGGTAACGACAATGTCCATGCAGGCATCCGGAATGACGAGAGTGGACGGTTTTCGATTTTCTGCTTCACCAGAGGGTGACGGAGGGAAAACCGACCCCCAGAAACAGCGGATATAGGGCCTTAACAATTTGTTTGGAGGAATTTCCACATATTGCAGTGTATGTTTGGGCCTTGCAATAACGGGATAAAACAGGTCTGAAAGAGCATGCAGCCGGTCCACCTCCCACACCGGGTTTTTTGCCGGTCTTATTATTTCCGTATTTTATTATATCATTGCAAGGAAGCCGCAACAAAGCGGTTTGCGTTTTCTTGCCTGCTGTGTGCGCTGGGGTTTGTATCACACCACTGGGATACAGGCGGACAGAGAGTGGGGAAGAAAAGAACAAGTATTCAGAGGAGCGGATTTCAGAACTTGAAAAATCGAAATTTTTTTCGAATATGGAAAGCTTTGCAAGGTAGTTAGCACAATCTGCGAATGTCATGGAATCATTACACACGCGCAAGCCTGTCGGCACATTTTTAGAGGAGGGTATAAGCGAGGAGAGCCTTCAGCCGCCAACAGCCAGCACTGGCGTTTCGCCGTTCACCTGATGTTAAAACAATTTCCATAGCAATGCCTGTCGGCTATAAACATATCAGATGGGAACATCCTGATGTAGACATTGGTATATGTGCCTGTCACTTTTGCTGTGTTGCCGAACTAAGCGTTGCTGTTTTCTTCACCAGGGATGATCTCGGGTATTGGTAATCAGTTAATTTTATGACATGAATATTAAGGTTGTTTTTTTGCCGATAATATGTCTTTTGTCAAAGCTATAAATTCAAGCGCTGCTCGTGACAGATGCCGTTCTTTGCAATAAACTGCTGCGAATGTTTGCGATGGCAGGGGCTCGTCTAACGTAAAGAAAGCTACCTGATCAGTTATGCTAAATTGTGCTGAAACATCCAAACCGAAAGTAATACCCAGGCCAGCCTTTACTAGTGATAGTATCGTTTCATGATTGTCACTTTCAAATACAATTCGCGGGTTAAACCCTGCATTAATAAAAGATTGATCAGCAAGTTCTCTCAGTTTTCGTCCTTTCTGCAGCAAAAGGAAAGGCTCTTCCCGCAAATCGGCCAAATGGATTTGCGGCCAAGGCGGCCGGGTGACAGCGAGCTTGTTCAAAGGGTGACTGCGGGGGGCGATAAGCACAACACTCTCTGTGAAGAGCGGCTCGCTAATAAAGTGTGGCTTGTTCAGCGGTAAGTTAATTAATGAAAGGTCTGTTTCCCCTCTTATTGCAAAATCCTCTAGTTCAGCCAAGGTTCCATCCTTGTGGATCACTTCAATGCCAGGGAATCTTCTACAAAACGATGGGAGAATATTAGGAAATAAAATGCTGCCCCGGATGTTGGTAACTCCTATTGTAAGGCGGCCTCTTTTGAAGTCAATAATTTCTTGCATTTGCGACTGGAATTGATGATTCAGGTTTAGCATACGCCTCGCATTTGCAACAAAAACTTCGCCGGCATAGGTAAGACTTAAGGGGGTAGTTGCCCGGTCAAACAATTGAAGTCCAAACCGCTGTTCGATCCTTTGAATACATTGACTTAAAGATGGCTGCGATATATATAATTTCTGGGCCGCTTTAGAGAAACTGCCTTCTTCGGCAACCTTCAACATGTATTGAAGCTGTCTTAATTCCATTTTGCCCTCCTTGAACAATGATATAGAGTTGAAACTATATAATCTATAATAATTATAGTATTAGACCAATGATGAATCTAAGAGTACACTATAATCATGTTTTCTGCAAGCTGAAAATTCTGTTTGTTGGACAACCCGGACTGCTTCAGATGTGCTGATGCCGCAAACTATGGATCTAATATTTCTCAGGAAGGATGAAACGATTGCCTACTGACAAGCTTTTATGGATAACAGGAATGGCGACATTGCTAATAAAGTCATTGCTCGCGTATATCATCCCGTTTACTGGGGATGAGGCATTATTTTACACATGGGCAACATTTCCGGATATTGGTTATTATGATCATCCGCCCATGATTGGCTGGTTGCTTGCACTCATTATGAAATTTAGCGCCAGTGAGTATGCTCTCCGGCTCCCGGCCCTTATTTTCCCGTATATTGTTGGCGCTGTTATGTATAATCTGCTAAAGGTTCTCGACATAAACCGCGCTCGTTGGGCAGTAATCTTATTTTTAGTGTCACCGCTTAATATGTTGAATATTTTAGTTACCACCGATACGCCGCTTTTTTTGTTCGTCTCGCTGTCGGCGGTCTGCTTCTATCAAGGTCTGCACCTGAATCAGCGGATAAGTTTAATCTTAGCCGGGGTTTTCCTCGGTGGCGCTTTTTTATCTAAATATTTTTCCGTCTTACTAATTATCGCCTATGGCGTCTATGTGCTGCTTTATCAGCGTAATCGCCGGGGCTTGGCCGCGCTTGCGCTGGTAGCTGCCTGTACCATACCCTTTGTGCTGCTGAATGTATACTACAACTACACGCATGCCTGGTCCAATATTATGTTTAATGTATTTAACCGTAATCACGAAATGGGTTCCTTTACACCGGGGAATTTTTTTGTGTATCTGGGGCAGCTTCTGTTTTTGCTGACACCTTTTACGATGTACTGCTTATTCCGTCCAGGGAAAGCAGTGCGGCATGTTGCTGCGGCTGAGTCGCTGCGGCGCTACTATTTGGTTTTATGTTACGTGCCGCTGGGCATTCTGGCCCTCTTGTCTTTCACCAAATCAATTGGCATGCATTGGCCGCTGGCTTTTCTGCCCTTTGCGTTCATCCTGACCATCTTTCACTTTCATGCAGCAACTTTCCGCAAGGTAGTTCTGCTGGTTGCCATTTGTACGTTTACCGTAAATTCCTTAATCGCGTACATTGTAATGAATCCGCCTGCGAAATTGACGCAAAGCAAGCTTTATCAGCAGGCGTTATTCTATTGGAAGCCCCGGGCCGTGGCGGACCTTCTTACACCTTATACCAAAGACTATATTTTGACTACCGAAAGCTATTCTAAGTCAGCAGTGCTGTATTACTATACAGGCCAATACGTAAGTATTTTTGGGCCGGGCTCTTTTCACGCCCGTCATGATGATATGTACACTGATTTTCGGCACTTTGACCAACAAAATATAGCAATCGTTCGTACCGCGCCGCCTGATATGAATAAATACCTACCGTATTTTCAAACCGTTTCGGTTACAGAAATCAAGTTAGAGAATACAAGCTTATACTTAATCCAAGGCAGCGCTTTCAGGTACGATGTTTACCGCGAACTGGTTTTGCGGCCGATCAAAAATACCTACTATCAGCTGCCGGTCTGGCTGCCAACGCCGGGGAATTATTTTACCAATAAGTATTTTGCAGAAGAATAGATAATTGCAACAGATGAAATGAGGTGGAGCTATGTTTATGTATGATATATGTGTGATTGGCGGCTGCGGGCACGTCGGCTTGCCTTTATCCATTACGCTGGCTGATCGCGGCAAAAAAGTAATCGTCTATGATATCAGCACAGAGTCAGTAAATATCGTAAGACAAGGAACTATGCCTTTTTATGAAGAAGGCGCCGCTGGCTTGCTGCAAAAGGTACTTGCTGACGGCACGCTGCAGCTATCTGATTCGCCGGCGGTCATTTCCGATAGTAAGATCGTAATTATGATCATTGGTACGCCGGTGGATGAGCATCTAAACCCGAAATTCCAGGTGATGGTCGATTCGGTGAACCAGTGCATGCCGTATTTTCGCAATGGCCAAACCTTGATTTTGCGCAGCACCGTCTACCCGGGGATCAGTGAACGGGTCAATGACTGGCTGCGGGAAGCGGGTTTAACCATGAATGTCTGCTTCTGTCCGGAACGGATCTTAGAAGGGAAGGCCATGACGGAGCTATACTCCCTGCCGCAGATTATTTCATCCTTTACGCCGGCAGGCTTGCAGGAATGCCGGGATTTATTTGGCCTCCTGACGGCTGAACTGGTGGAAGTGCAGCCGACTGAAGCCGAATTGGCCAAGCTGTTTACGAATGTCTGGCGGTATATTAAATTTGCTGTTGCCAATCAATTTTATATGATTGCCAATGATTATAACCTGGACTTTTATAATGTTTATCATGCCGTGACACACCGGTATGACCGCGCCCAAGATTTACCGACAGCCGGTTTTGCCGCCGGGCCTTGCTTGTTTAAAGATGCGATGCAGCTGGCTGCTTTTAATAATGGCAACTTTTATCTGGGGCATTCAGCTATGCTGGTCAACGAGGGGCTGCCGAATTATATCGTGCAAAAGCTAAAAGTCAAATATCTGCTGAAAAAAATGACAGTAGGTATTCTGGGCATGGCCTTTAAAGGAAACTCCGATGATATCCGTGAATCTTTGTCGTACAAATTGCGTAAAATCCTGCAAGTTCATGCCGGCAGCGTTGTGAGTGCCGATCCTTACGTGACGGATGATTCCTTGCTGCCTCAGGCGGAAGTGATTGCCCAGGCCGATATTGTGATCATTGCAGCACCGCACAAACAATATCAAGGATTGGACATCCCGCTAAATAAAGTGACTGTTGATATCTGGAATGTATTGGGAAGAGGAGGTCTAATCTAGTGAACATCCTGGTTACAGGCTCAGCCGGCTTTATCGCCGGCTATCTGGTAGAAGAATTGTTGCAACGCGGTCATTCCGTTGTAGGAATTGATAACTATAGTAAATATGGTCCGGTGGAAAAATCCTATGATCATCATCCGCATTATCATTTTGTGCAAGGCGATGTTAAGGATAGCAAGTTGCTGAAAGAACTAATCGCCGGCTGTGATCAGGTTGTGGCGATTGCGGCGATGATTGGCGGGATCACGTATTTTCACGAATATGCTTATGATCTGCTCGCAGAAAATGAGCGCATTACGGCCGCTACCTTTGATGCCGCTATCTGGGCCCGTCAACACAAAAAATTACAAAAGATTAATGTTTTATCTTCTTCGATGGTTTACGAATCTACTGCTGTTTACCCCAGCCCGGAAGGAGAACAATTATGCTGCCCGCCGCCGCTGTCAACCTATGGATTTCAAAAGCTGGCGTGCGAGTATTTTGCCAAGGGGGCATGGGAACAATACCAACTTCCCTATACAATCATACGTCCCTTTAATTGCGTGGGAACCGGTGAACGACGGGCTAAAAATAAAAAGGAAATTCTTTCTGGCAATGTAAAACTGGCTATGAGCCATGTCGTACCCGACCTGGTGCAAAAGATTCTCAAGGGGCAGGATCCGCTGCATATTTTGGGAGCCGGTAATCAAATACGCCATTACACCTATGGCGGTGATTTGGCCGAGGGCATTGCGCTGTGCATTGAAAACGAACAAGCAGTTAACGAAGACTTCAATCTGTCAACACCGGTTTCAACAACTGTATTGGAGCTGGCGGAAGCTATTTGGAACAAGGTGAAGGGGGACAAGCCATTCCGCTACGTAACGGATACCCCTTTTGTGTATGATGTGCAAAAACGGATACCGGCCGTAGAAAAGGCGAAAAACTTGCTCGGATTTGAGGCTAAGTCGGATTTGAACGTCATGCTTGATGAAGTCATTCCCTGGATAAAAGAGCAAATGAAGTCAGGTAATATGTAACCCCTGCCGACAAGGAAACAAGGAGGTGTATAACATGCTTGATGTAATTGTACCGGTATATAACGAGGGGGCAAATATCGAAAACTTGCTGAATCAGATAGCGAGCAGTGTCAAGACCAAAAAGCGGCTGACGCTGATCTATGACTGCGCAGATGATAACACCTTACCTGTTGTGAATGAGGTGCGCTTAAAGTATGATTTTCCAATTTATTTAAAAAAGAATATCTATGGCCGCGGTGCGTTAAATGCCATAAAAACAGGTTTGCATACCTTTGAAGGCAATATCGTGTTGGTTTTAATGGCCGATTTATCAGATAGTCTGGAAGCCGTGGATTTAATGTACGATAAAATTGTAAAAGAGGGCAATCACCTGGTCTGCGGCTCGCGGTATATGAAAGGCGGGAGCCAATATGGGGGACCGCTCATTAAAAAGGCATTGTCCCGCTTGGCGGGCGTAAGCCTGCATTGGGCAACAGGAATTGCTACGCACGATATAACCAACAGTTTTAAAATGTATCACAAGGCGGTCATTGAATCCATTCAAATTGAGAGTGCCGGCGGTTTTGAAATCGGCATGGAAATTACGGTAAAAGCCTATTTGAATGGCTATAAAATAACGGAGGTTCCTTCTTCCTGGCAGGAACGGACAGCAGGAGCATCACGCTTCCAATTGTTTAGATGGCTGCCATTCTATTTGAAATGGTATTTCATTGCGCTCTGTGAAACTTGGTTTAATCTAAATGATGTAAAGTTTGAGCAGGATAGCAACAAAAATGTTATCTCGAAATAGGGGCTTACTGAATCAGTTTATACGCTATTTCTGCGTTGGCGGTATTTCGGCCCTGGCAGACTGGAGCTTATTTTACGTTCTGCACCTGAAAATTGGCTATCATTATATAGCTGCGGCGGCCGGCAGCTTTATATTATCCGTTATCGTCAACTTTTTCCTGGGAAGAGAGTTTGTCTTTAAAAATCAGTGCAAGTTCAATGCAAGCCTCGAGGCCTTAAGTATACTAGCCATAAATACCACTGGCTTATTGCTTGACCTGTTGATTATAGCCTTAGCTATTGAATTGGCACATATCGATCCGATGACAGCCAAGATTGGGGCTACCGGCCTCGTGTTTTTCTGGAATTTTTTACTGCGCAGATGGTGGCTGTACTCCTGTTAATCAGCCGGGCATGGCAAGGGCGTTACCTAATAGCCCTGGTCTTTACAGAGCACCGACCAATCGAGCTAATTGACGATGGCGCTAACGTTTTTGGCTGTTGCTGACATTTGTTATGCAGATGTGTCTTTTGATGATCACTGGTTTTGTCGTAGCCGATTTTTGCCATGCGTTTACTGCTTCACAGAACGCCGCAGCGCTGTTTTCGTCAAACAAGGGGTTCGACTTTTGGGTTATCTTCGATAATGGATTTCTTGTATTCCCCCACGGGGCTTTAAGAAATTGGAGTAGTTTAGCGGGATTCGGCATTTTCTTTGCAGGTGTAGTTGCAGGTGTGCAGAATGATAAGAAAAGAAAGTATTTTCTTATCATTCCTTGATGGAGCTAAACAAGTCGGGTGTATGGTTATTTTTGGAGGCAATATTGCGGTAAGTTGCAATATACCGGTCAGGCTGTCGGCTTACCGACGACAGCCTGACCTCCAGGGACTATTTTCACGAGATATAGGAGGTAAGTTAAATGGCTCAAGCAATCGCGTTTCCAGGGAAATATATCCAAGGTGACAATGCGTTGCTCCGTATCGGCAAATATGTCGCTCCTTTAGGCAATTCCGTTCTGATCATTGCCAGCCAGGGACGGCTCAGCGACCTGAAAGGCATCGCTGAGGCAAGCTTTAAAGATGCCGGTGTCGCGGTAGCATACGCGGTTTTTGGCGGCGAATGCTCTAAGCAAGAGGTGGAGCGTTTGCGTGAGCTGGCGAAAAGCGGCCAGTGTAACGTTATTGTTGGAATGGGTGGCGGTAAAGTAATCGATACAGCCAAAGCCGTGGCCTATTATGAAAAGGCTCCGTTGGTAATTATTCCTACGGTGGCGTCCTGTGACGCGCCTACCAGCTCGGTGGTTGTTTATTATAATGAGGATGGGGCTTTCCAGGAGGTCCTTTTAACAAGAAGAAACCCCAATATCGTATTGGTGGACACAAGAATTATCGCCAACAGTCCTGCCCGTTTGCTGGTTGCAGGCATGGGCGATGCTTTAGCCACTTATTTTGAAGCTCGCACTTGTGTGGAAAGCTATCGACGCAACTTGGCGGGAGGGACATTTACGCTGACCTCTTATGCTCTTGCTAAACTATGTTATCAAACCTTACTCACTGACGGGTTTTCCGCAAAGTTGGCGATCGAGAACAAGGTTGTCACCAAGGCACTGGAGAATGTAATCGAAGCGAATACTCTGTTGAGCGGCATTGGTTTTGAGAGTAACGGCGTTTCCGTCGCTCACTCAATTTATGATGGGTTTATGATAATGTCCAATGCTCACGATATGTATCATGGCGAGTGGGTAGCTTTTGGTACGTTAGTGTTGCTAATTCTTGAAAATCGTTCAAAACAAGAAATCAAAGAAGTGGTGGAATTTTGCCTGAACGTCGGGTTGCCGACGACACTGTCTGATCTGGGGATGGAGAAAATTTCGCGTGAGCAACTGTTCAAGGTGGCTCAGGCTGCCACGGCGCCAAAAGAATCGATTCACAACGAGCCGTTTCCGGTAACCGCTGACGATGTTGTGGCTGCGATACTGGTTGCGGATGCAACCGGCCGAAACTTTAATAGAATTATCGACAAGGCGGCAGCTAAGCCCTAAATCCGGAAAGCCGCCTCGCGGCTTTGGAATGCTGACACACATATTCCCAATAATGTGTAATTTCACCATACCGGCTAATGATTTAATTGCTACGCCGGTATTTCTTTTCGCCGCTAAAGGTAGCTGAGCATAGAAACCACAACCCATTGGGAACTCGAGAAAACAGATAGCGGGGACAGTTGGGTTTGTTTGACCGCCTCAACCCTTAGAATGCCATTCGAGAGGATGATTATATTTAGGCGTAGGCGCGTATTCCAACAAATTTTTCTCCCTGGTGGGAAGGAATGAATTAAGCTGCTGATCAACACCCCGCATACATGTGGAGTGTGTTGGGAAGACAAGCATGCTTGACTAAGATAAAATACCAGCATTTTAAATCCTGTTTTATGGTGGTGATTTGTGAATGAGCGATATATTAGCGGGGCTCAACGAGCAGCAGCGACAGGCTGTAACTACTACGGAAGGCTTTATCCGCGTGATCGCCGGCGCGGGTTCCGGCAAGACGCGGGCGCTGTCGCACCGGTTTGCCTATCTGGTAAACGAGATTGGCATCATGCCGGCCAACATTCTCTGCGTCACCTTTACCAATAAATCCGCAAATGAAATGAAACAACGTATCCGCCGGCTTACCGGCGACAGCGATACAGGCTATATCAGCACATTCCACAGCTTTTGCGTAGCCGTTTTACAGGAGGATATCAATGCGGTACAGTATCCGAAGCGTTTTCTCGTGCTGGATAACGCCGATATCGACGCCATGCTGAAGATCATCTATGAGGAGCGCGGTCTCACGCTGCGCCATATGACCTTTGCCAAAGCGCGGGACATGATCGAAATACGCAAGATATTCAAAGATCCCGAGTACTACGAGCCGATGATCGCGTTCTCTTTGGACGAGCTGCAGCAAAGGTACCTGCATGCCGTGGAAACAGACGACATTATTTTCTGGGGCTATCTTTATCAGCAAAAGAAATACTTCGGCCTGGACTACAACGACCTGATCAAATATGTACTGCATATATTCAGCGTCAACGAGGCGATCCGATTAAAGTGGCAACAGCGGCTGGAATACATCATGATCGACGAGTATCAGGACATCGATGAACTGCAGTATCGCCTGATGAAAGTATTGTGTGCTTACCACAAAAACCTGTTTATTGTAGGGGACCCGGACCAGACCATCTACACCTGGCGGGGAGCCAGTGTACGCTATATACTGGACTTTGACAAAGAATTCCCTAATGTCCGCACCCTCATGATGATGGCTAATTATCGCTCGACACCGCAGATTGTGGCTGTAGCCAACTCTCTGATCGGAAACAATAAACACCGTATGAAAAAGGATTTGCTCCCGGTGCTGCCGGATGGTGCCAAGGTTGTCTACCATCACGCCAAAACAGCGGAGACGGAGGCCAAATGGATAGCGGCTGAAATTAAAGAGCTAATCGCTAATGGCGTGAAGCTCGGCGATATTGCCATCCTATACCGGGCCCATTACATTTCCCGCATGCTGGAAGAGGTATTGCTGAAGGAAGAAGTCCCGTACAAAATCTATAGCGGCGTGCAGTTTTTCGGCCGTATGGAGATCAAGGACGCGTTGTCTTATTTGCGGCTGATAGCCTATAAGGACGACTTGTCTTTCCTGCGGGTGGCTAACGTGCCCAAGCGCAACATCGGCGAACGGCGAATGAAGTTTTTGCAGGACTACGCCGGGCAGAACCGGTGCTCGCTTTACAATGCCTTCGAGCGGACAATTGATAACGAAATTTTCAAGAGCACCAAGGCACAGCGGTTTCTGGCCCTGATCGAGCGTTTTTCGGCAGGCCATCAGGATTTGCCTGTCTCCGAACTGCTGAACGCGGTCCTCGACCAGAGCGGCTATGAGGTGATGCTCCGGACGGAAGGCAGCCAGGAGCGGCTGGATAATCTGGCTGAACTGAAGCAGTCGGTTTATGAATACGAGATATCCTGTGGCGAGGAATGCACGCTGGAAGACTATCTTGCCCATGTGGCACTGCTGACAAACACCGACGCTCTTTCCGGCCAGAACGCGGTCAAGCTGATGACCGTGCATACGGCGAAGGGCCTGGAGTTCCCCCATGTGTTTCTCTGCGGCCTGGAGGAAGGCGTGTTCCCATCGAGGAAGACCGCAACCCTCGAGGGCATGGAGGAGGAACGCCGGCTGGCCTTCGTCGCCTTCACCCGGGCGAAAAAAGCGCTGTTCATCACCGATGCGGAAGGACGCAATTTTGACGGCTCGTATCGCTATCCGTCCCGTTTCATCTTTAATGTGGACAAGACTCTGCTTGCCTACACGAATGAATTGGAGGACAGTTTGGTATATGAAACAAACTGGAATATCACTAGTAGCGAGAGAATGCTGGTAATGCAAGCTTCCGGGCCGGTCTTCAAGCCGGGTGACCGGGTTGTCCACAGCATTATGGGAGCCGGAGCAGTGGTCGATATCGATCACGACAAAGCCGCCTACGTGATCAAGTTCGATGACCTCGGGACAGTGCGAAAAATTAACTTTAAAGCGAAGCTTGAAGCAGAGGGTGCTTTTAATGGCTAGAGAACTAAATAAAAATGTGGACATGTGCGCAAACAAGGGATCAAGTGCGGTGGCGGCTTTGCACCTAACGGAAATAGGGTAAAAAGAAAAGAGCCTGAAGGCTCTAAGCTGACAAACAAGTGTTAATTTAATAAGGATTCATCAATCTCGTGTTGCTTGTAATGGCGAAGTTATTTTTGTCTTATAAATTTATGTTCTTCAAACAACAGGAAATCGCCATCTTTGACATAAGATATCGTATTGGTTTCGGACCCTGTACTTACAGCGAGAACGCCATCTTTTAAAACAGCTGGATATTCCCTTGTTTTCCTTTCATCATTGTTAACGATTTTAGCGATGGTGGTCGGGGTACTCTGAGTTACAATAAAACCTTCTCCACTTTTCTTAATTTCGACTGTTTCTGCAGACCTTTCAGAATTCACCCATTTACCGGTAAATTCACCACCTGAGATATTGCCACAGCCGGCGGCAAAAACTAGCATTAAGACAGTTGAAAATAACATAGCGACAATACGTCTCATTTTTCTTCACGCTCCTAATATTTATTGAATGGCTTTTGCCAACGAGGCATCACTACCTCAGTTTGGTGTTTCTCGATCTGCCGATGCACTTTAAATACTTTATTCTTGTTTGACCAGCAGATAAAAGTTACTTAAAAAATTCGTATAAGCCACAACAGTATAATCGCTCCAAAAGTTGCCATGGCGATTTCACCGATTGTGCCATAGGTGCTGATACCTAAAAGACTAAACAAATAGCCGCCGATAAAAGAGCCTGCTACACCGATGATTAAATCACCGATAAGGCCAAATCCTCCGCCTTTCATAACATTACCAGCTAACCAACCCGCAATAATACCAATGATCAGAAACCAAAGCATATATAATCCTCCGTCTCATTTTAAAATTTACAAACGTCTAAATTACGCAAGCTAAACATTTGCATTTGTTTCCCAAAAATTATGTTTTCTATAAAAAATGTGAAACCAATCGCCTGATGAGAGCATCTTTATTGATTAGCACATGTGCTTATGATGAATTTTCACATAAGAAAAAGCCCCCATGTTGGATATACGGCGCATGCCGGCGAGTATGATTATATACCACACCCAGTTTTTAATATCCCCTGGCGGCTAAAACACAATATTGCATTGTAGTAATCGTCGGAAACTTCAAACATCTTATAAGTTATTATACTATGCATGGTAGTTTATGTCAACAATAGTTTTCATTGAACAAACAATTGTATATTGTAATTAGACATTATAGAGTATCTTGCAAGTACCTTCTTACAAACCATTCAAAAAAAGCTTTTGCGGTGAATATGTAAGCAAAGTCCACGAAAAAGTCCGTAAATCGTCATTCGTGGAACTACATAGACTAGAAATATCCATTATTTTCTTGTGTTTTATGCGGGATTTTTACATTTTGAGGGTAAAGAAAATGCCGGTTTGGGGTAGGGTTTGCCAGCCACGCTTGTTTTTCTCCAGCAGCATATATTCTTAGAACAACAAAAGCGCCGTCCTGTCCTGCACGTTCAATATAGGGTCGCACTGCTGTCCTCATGGCCCATATCGCGGAATTTCAATTTGAAACATCACTTGCTGGTTCAAGCTGGCAACCTGAATCGTTCCGTTATGAATATTGACAATAGATTTTACAATGGACAGCCCCATACCCAGTTTGGCACCGGACTTTGCAGAGGAAAAAAACGGTTCAAATATTTTTCCGATAATTTCTTCAGGAATAGGCGGTCCATTATTGCTAATCTCGATGACCGCTTTTTCCCCGGTACATGAGGTTGTAATCACAATCTCTTTTGTAGCCTGGTCCACACCCTCAAAAGACTCGATGGCATTGACCAAAATAATGATGACGATTTCTTCTAGCCGCCTGACATCTCCCCATACGATAGGGGAAACCGTACATGTGTTATTTTCCCGCAGTTGAATGCTGTGGACCCTTAATCTTTCTTGAACCATACTGACCGCTTGCTTAACCATCTTGTTTAAATCGACTTCTTTTGGGGTGTGAGACCAAGCCCTGTTTACGGAATCCTGCATCCATTCGAGAATAGCCGTGATATAGCCGGCCTGCACCGAAATACCCTGGCAGTTCTCAATCACCTTTTCAATACTCGTTTCTTTCCCTTTTTCATGCCAATAGATCATCCCATCGGCCATGATTTTCAGTGCTTGCAGCGGCTGATTAATCTCGTGAGCCACCCCTGAAGCCAAAGCGCCTAACCATGCCACTCTTTCGATCAACGCGACTTGCTTTTGGTTCGCGCTTTTTTGAATTTCCGCTTTTTTTTGTTCGGTAATATCCTCCAGAATGCTGGCAACATGCCCTTTCTCCGGGCTATAGGCAGACACTCTGTACCAGGAATCGGTATTTTTTGAGTATTGCTCCAGCATGATCGGCTGCCCCGTGAGTTCTACGTCGCCTAATATTTTAATCCAAGTGGCTTTGTCGATGCCATGGTTGACCACAGGCAGGCGTTTCCCCACAACATCCGCAACCTTGAGGCCTGTCCGCATTTCGAAAGCGGGATTGACTTCGGCAAATTCAAGATCAACCGGCTGGCCATGATCATCGGCGATTACCCGATGGTATTCGAATATGTTCTGCATATGGTCCAACAGGCCCCGGTAACGGGACTGGCTGGTCGTGAGCTCCCTATTTTTCTCTGCCAGTTCAGCTATATACTGCTCTGCGTTGGCCTCGGTTTGTTTTCTCTCGGTAATATCTTCCGATATCTCAACCACATGACCACGCTGCGGGCTGTACGCAGCAATGGAATACCACTTGTCTTGCTGATCGGAATATTGGATAAAGGCCGCCGGTTCCCCGGACAAGGCCACTTTTATATACGTTTGCAGCCACTGGCGGCTTGTTTCAGTCAGGTGCGGAAAAACCTCTGACACCCGCTTGCCGATGAGTTCGCTCCGTGGACGCCCTATATTGGCAGCATAGGCCGAATTGACTTTCGTATAGGTCAGGTCAACAGAGTTTCCTGCTGCGTCAAATAGGATCCGGTAATAGGCACACCCATTGGGCATGTTGTCAAATAAATCCTGATAACCGGTCGGACACTCAGCATCTTCCGGTATTTTGCCAGCGGAAATATCCTCTGAAAAATAATCGGCAGTCTGTGTTTCTTTTGTATTTTCGATCCGTGTTCTTACTTTCTGCTCGGCAGTTTTTACATTCCGGCTTTGTTTGTCCACTTGACGGCCACCCCCTGGCAAATGATTCGCCAGTATTTTTTTATAACCTATTATATTCAACAGTTTCAGGGAATTATCCTACATTTTCCGTTAAATAGTTCAAAGAGCCGGGGTAAGAAGGGTATTGCCCTTTTTATTGCAGAGGAATAGGGGAAAGCATGAAAGTATCGGTTCACGTATTGATGCAAGGCTGATATGACTATTTACATAACATAAAGCACTGGTATCTTTAGAGGATAATAAATTATTTTGCCGAAGCTCTTTATAGAAGGTTTTGTTTCGAGCGTCGTAGCGCGTAGCGGATGAAGGCAGCCAGCAGCGGCGGCATTCCTGTTTGAAATCGCCGTAACAAGGGCGGGGGCAGGAGAAGGGAGTTCGGTTGAATATTTTACTTGTTGATTATGATACGGACAGCAGAGCGGGAATTGCCGGATTTTTGCGGGAAATGGGACATCATGTCACGGAACGAAGCGACGTTGAAGCAGCCTACGCCACCTATAATGCGGGTGCTTTTTCGATGGTGCTGACCGATATCAAAATGCCGGCGATGCCGGGGCAAGATTTGCTGCATCGCATAACGGCCCTGCCCGGAGAAAAAGCAGATGTCGTGTTATTTACCAATTATGATGACCGGGGAGCCGCTGTCGATATCTTACGGGAGGGAGCCTACGATTATCTGCTAAAGCCAGTGAACGTGATTGAACTGGCGGCGGTTACGGAGCGGATTGTTGAACACCGCGCATTGCTCCGTGAGAATAAAGTGCTGACCGACCGTTTTGGCGAAGAAGTGCAAGCGGCAACCGCAGAGACGCGGCGTGAGGTATCCAGGCTGAAACAGGTGCTGTCACAAATTGCCGGGATCGATCATGTCGGTTTCTTCTCCGACCAAATGAACCAGTTATTGAGGTTAGCCGCGATATTTCATGAAGGCCGGTCTATACCGGTGCTGATCCAGGGAGAGACAGGCACCGGTAAGGAAATCATCTCTAGAATCATTCATTATGGCGATAGGATTACACAGGAGCCCTTCATCGACCTGAATTGCGCGGCCCTGACCGCCGGTTTATTTGAAAGCGAACTGTTTGGTTATGAGCCCGGTTCTTTTACCGGCGGCCTGACGAAAGGGCAGAAAGGGAAACTGGATGTGGCGCAAGGCGGTACGTTGCTGCTGGACGAAGTGGGCGAGATCCCTTTAGAGCTGCAGGGGAAGCTGTTGAGAGTGATACAGGAAAAGGAATTTTACCGCGTTGGCGGTTTGAAAAAAATAAAGACAGATGTGCGGATTATCTGTGCCACCAATGCGGATTTGGAGCAGCGGGTGGCACAGGGGACTTTTCGCAGGGATTTGTTTTTCCGGCTGAAAGTCGGTCATATCGTCATTCCTCCCCTGCGTGAGCGTACGGATGATATTATTCCGCTTGCTGAAATGTTTCTCCGCCAGTTTGCCGAACAAAAAGGGAAGCGTTTTCGCCGGATCGGCCCGAGTGCGGCTGATTTGCTGTTGGCTTACGACTGGCCGGGGAATGTGCGTGAACTCAGGAATACGATGGAATTGGCCGTGCTGATGTATGACGATGTGGAGCTCAAACCCCTGCATCTGAATTTGAATACCCTGGAGAAAGTGACCTCCATCCCTTTGGACGTACCGTTGAATGCCCGGATGCTTGACCCTCATCGCTTTCTTTTACCCGCAACGGGGATCAATTTGGAAGAATTTATCGACAGTCTTGTCCATCAGTCTTTAGCACTGTGCTATGGGAATAAAACGGAGGCCGCCAAATATTTAGGGATCTCCCGGCGTTCCCTTTACTGCCGGTTGGAACGAAAAAAGGCAACGCCAAAACCGCGCCAGTTGCCAACAGACGCTGTGAACGCTGCGGTGCCAAAGGAATAAATGCTGGGTTCGGGGCCAATTCTTGCCTGGAAGGCTTTCCAGGCAAGAACAACGAAATGGCTTCGCACCGGCGGGCGGAGAAGCCCGTAAAAATAAATAAAACAGGTAAAAGCATGGCCCTTTGGGTGTATTGTTTACTCGCTGAACAATACGAGCACCCGCAAAAAGGGAGCCATGCTTTTTGCATTGGTCATCCTGCCGCGCCTGCAGCCCAGGCAATATGTTGCGGAAGTCTACAGAGGACAGGCAATGCTCTGAACCTGCGCGGTACGACAGGCAAGGGGTAGGCAGCAAAAGATCGCCGGGAATGATCCGTTCAGGTCAAAGCGAACGGATCTGTTATGCGGAAAGGACCGCCGGCTATTCGGCCAACTGGAAGCCTTTTTCCCGTGATTGCAGGCGACGTAAGGAGCGGCGGGGGTAAGAGGAGGTGTTGGCACGCTTATTGCATACTATTAAGGAAGGGTAGGGTGGCAGTAAGCGGAAAATGAAGCCAATAGGAGGAAAAATATGAACGAAGACATACTGAAAGGGAAATGGCATGAGCTGAAAGGCGGTGTCAAAGAAAAGTGGGGCAAGCTCACCGACGACGATCTTACCACCGTAGAGGGAAAATCAGAGAAACTGATGGGGCTTTTACAAACAAAATATGGGTACACCAAGGACAAGGCCGAAGAGGAATATAACAGTTTTATCAGTAACCACAAAAAGTAGTTCCCAGCGTTCAACTAAGGAGCAAGGTGCCAGAGGGGAAAATTGTCTGTTTATGACTTAGTCCATCGTGCAGGCCGGTGAGTTTTTTAGTGTAACGCTTCACCACCTTACTATCCTATCAATGCTTTCCGAGGTCAAACTGATGATAAAGGAGGGAACCCTGTTTGATCTATTTAATTTTTGCCATGGTTTTTGCCGTGTTGGTTAGCTTCTTTGCAATACAGAACGCCATACCGGTGACGATCCATTTTTTGGCTTGGAGCGGCACTACTTCGTTTGCCATCGTAGTCTTTGGCTCGACAGGGGCAGGCATTCTTATTGCATTACTTAGTCAAGGGATGGTCCAGCTTCGCTTGCGTCTATCGCTGCGGCAGGCGGAAAGCCGGATCCATGAGTTGGAGCAGGCGTTAATAAAAACGGAAATCTTAGACCGGGATACCCGGTTTGAAGAGAAATTGGAAGCTGAGCGATTGCTGTAAACACGGGGGTAGGCTCGGCAGCAGTCCTTTTGGCACAACGGCAAAGCCGCATACAGGCTGCAATGAGAGCAGAATCTCTCGGCCGGGTAAGAAGCCTTGAAAAACTGAGAAATGCATTTGCAAAAAACTAAAGAACTGCAGATCGCCATGAAAGGGTCTTTTAACCAGCGCAAGATGTCAGCATAAAAATATCGGAGGTAAGAGACATGTCTATTAGAGATCTTATTGAAAAAGGAAAGAAATCGATTTGCAAAAGGCAGGCAAAAAAAATAAATGGTACCGTGATCGGAGCGGCTGTAGGATTGACAGTCGGGGCAGTTGCCGGTGTCCTTTTGACCCCTAAGTCCGGCAGAGAAACGCGCACGGATATTGCCAACGCTGTTAAGGAATTTCCCCGCAAGGCTAAGGACGTTTTGGCAAGCGCTAAAGAAAAGGCGGAAGAAGCCCAAGAAAAACTGCAAGAAACAAAGACAAAAGTCACCGAAGAGCTAACCGTAAAGAAGTAAAACTTCTCGATGAAAAAAACGAACGGCTGGGCCGAAGTGCGCGGCTGTTCGCTAAGTCATTCTGTTGAAAGCAGGGGAATCCATGTATATTACATTGTATGACTTTGGCTTGTTCGTCCTTATTTCGATGATGGTCATTGTCAGTGCGTATTTGATCGCCATTCTACGTCAGGCAATTCTCTTGTTCAACCAGGCCCGGCAAGTTTTAGCCGCTCACGACAAGGACATCCGCGAAACTCTTTCCTTGCTCCCGGTAGCATTGATGAACCTCAATTTGCTCTGCGTAAGCATGACGGAAACAATTGGCCAAACAAGTCACGCAGTTCGGTCATTGAAGACGGATTTGGCGGATACGGCAGACGGCTTGCATGACGGAGTGGAAACATTCATCTTCTATGTGAAGGTGATTGGCGAAATTTTAAAGTCTGTATTCTCAAAAATCGGATGAGAAAAAGAGTCAATAACCTGGATAGAGGCCGGACAGCCGTTGGTTTTGTGGATGACGATTTCTATGCAGAGCACAAACTCACCAATAATCTAACATTAGGATTGCAGGAGCACGGTTTATTGCAGACAGTATAATTCTATGGGCTTTAGAGCCATTCTTAGCAATCGGTATTACCGTGGTTCCAATCCTTATGTCGGTGCAGCGGCGAACATGGCATTGGCCTGACCTTTAAGTTTTGGCGGGGAGTCGGGCCTGTCTGACGTTTTTCCGCCTGTCGAGGCGGAGTTTTACCGCGGACTTTAAGATAAACTTTAGGAGAGGGGAAAAGGACTATGCTACAAACAATCTGCATTATTTTGATCGTAATGTGGCTGTTAGGGATCGTTACATCCTATACTATGGGCGGCTTGATCCACATTCTGCTCGTAATTGCCGTCATCGTATTTTTGGTTAATTTTATTACAGGACGGCGAACCTTGTAGGATCATTTGTGAATAATGCGATCCGGGCAACAGAAAGAAATGATAACACGCGTTTGAACATATTGACGAAAATATTCACCCTGCTGATTGCATTGCTGGGGACGGCGGGCGCCATGGCAAGTGCGGCCACCGTTGAAGAAAAGCGCCAGAACATCCGGGAGGCAACGCAGGAAACGCTCAACGAAGTTTACAGCGTTCAATCCAAGGCCAGAGACGCCGTAGCGAACGCAGACAGGTCTGCCGATTTCGCCGATAGCGGCTGGGAATTTGGCGGTCAGGGATGGTTGCCGCTACAGACAGTGTGAGCGGCGATTCCCTGCGGGGGGCTGTTTCCGTGGCTCCGAACGTCTGGATGCATCAATTGGCGACAAGGTCTCGAAGCAAGCATAACGTCAGGGGTCTCCGCTATTTTAAGGATAATGACTTGAACTAAGGAAGTAAAAAAGATGCAATATGGGGAGGAAATAAGTATGAAAATGTTTAGTTTACGGATGTTGCTGGTGTTGAGTTTATTAGTTGGTTTGGGCAGTGCCGGGGCAGTGCCGGCAGAGGCAGCCAGGACGGCGCCAGCTGGTGTGAGAGTCGAACAATGGACAGGGCAGGACTTCACCTTTCTGGCTTTGCCGGCGGAAAAGCAGTCCACCGGCTACGAGATATTTGCCGCAGAGCAAGCAACCCGAGGATTGGAGGGCGATCGTTCTCTGCGTATTCCTTATGCGGAACATGTTGGCAAGCAAGTTGTCGTTACTAAAATCGTACCGTTTGCGGCAGGCGGCAGGCAAAAAGAATATATGGTTTATATGACGGTAAAGGAAACCGATGAAAAATTAGTGGGGCGTACCATGCAGGGCCAGTTGGAGGGCTTGCTGTTAAGCGCCGACCTGAGGAATGCCCGGCAGCAATTTCTGGGAAAAACGGTTTATCCTAAGTTTAGAGAACTGACCGGGCTATATGTCCCTGGACGGAATAGCACGCCGCCGGCATCTGTGTCCACACCGATTGGCGCTCCGGTTGTCGTACTTGATGTTTACGCAGGTAATAAATCGCAGGAGCCCATTTGGCTGATTGTTGACGTGAATGGGGAAAAAGCAATTTTACCCATCGCATACAGTTGGACCAACATGCCCATTCAATCCTGGACCGAGACACCTCCTTGGCAAAATGCCTTGTTTATGAAAAATCCGAGAATTAGCCTCGGCGGATCTGACGCTTTGTGGCAGAAAATTCAAGCCGGAAATGTAGAAGAAGGGATGAGTAAAGAACAAGTACAGCTTAGCTGGGGCAATCCCTCCCGCCGGGAAAAGAATGATTCGGTTTGGATATATGGCACTAAGCAGCTTCAGTTTCGCGGTGATGTGCTGTATTCCATTGCAACGATTTCAGAAAGTCAACCGGGGTCATATGAGGATCTTCTCTGAGACGGGATGGCACGTGACCACATTAATTAGCCAATCCTGAAATGCGCTTCAGCGACGCCCGCAACCGGTAAATGCCGGTCCTCGGCTAAATATCAAGGAGTCAGGGGGGGAACCTGTGATCTCCATTCGAAGAGGGACCATCTAAAAAGCATCAGGCTTTTAGATGGCCCTTATTCGTCGGGGACGGGTTATGGTGAAAGTACCTAAAAGTGACCGGTATTTCGTGCCGGATTATAAAAAAAGAATATTCTTATATTCTTAGAGACATAGCGGCGCCATTCCAAAATCAAGTGACTGCTTAAACTTGGCCAAAACTAAATAATCCATAACCATCGCTAGTAAATAATTCCCGGCAACACATGGAAGACTTCGTCATCAGCCGTTATCTCTTGCCCTAGAGCACGTGTGTCAAGGGGACGGGGTTATTGGCACAATTGGTTTAAAATAAGATTCTTGAGGGCAAATGAATGCTGCGAAAGTAGAGAAAAAGATGGAGAAAAGAAAGCAGAAAAAACTGTAATAGAAGCAACTATTCAGCCCTATGGGCCTGGAACGGGCCGGTTATTGAGATCCATCGTATTTTACACAACAAGAGGAATTGGATGCTGATTATGGGTGGCTCTGAGGAAGGAGCAAAACCATCATGTGGTAATTTATGTAAATGATGGTTTTCTTTGAATAAAGAATTGTATGGAGACGATTGAACGGAACGTATGGGATATCTTACCAGTTCAGCGCAAAAGGAGGACGTCAAGATGGACGAGATCACACACAAGATGGGATTTTTAAAATACTGACAGGGCATTCACCTGCACCGCTCATTGTCCTGAGCGTATATAACGGCAGCAGAGCGACGGCCCAGACCAATTAGATACTGGCATGAGCAAACGGAGCCGCTATAGTATAGCCAGTCTGGACGAAGGTCGATTTACCGTAACAGGTGTCGATGGCATGACCGGCGCAGGGGGATGGCCTAAAATACTCAACGAGAATGTTAACCCCACAGCTTACTGGCTAATCATAACTACAGGTGTGCCAATCTCCATTTTTTCAAACAGCTCTTCAATATCTTTATTATACATTCTGACGCAGCCGCCGGAAACATACCCTTCTACAGGGCCGTCCCATGAACCGTGCAGACAGGTTTTGTCGGAAGACAAAACCAATCTCCGGGACCCAAGGTCAAATTCACCTGGTTTGTCAAAAATCAACTTCTCAATAACTTTGTAGCTGCCGGGCGGGGTAGGTGTTTCCGCTTTGCCACTGCCCACAGGGTATTTTTTAATTAGTTGGTTATCTTCATAGTAATAGGCTCGGTGGGTAGCCAGGTTAACTATCACTTTTTTGTTCATTTATCGTCCCTCCCAATGTTATTCTATGTAGCATTTTTACAAATGATGCCGCTAGCCAGGAATTGGGCGTCTAACGCCGATTGTTCTAGCTGCATCACGCCAAGAGCTCTCTATTCGGGATGCTTGATCTAATAATGTATCCAAAATGCAATTCGGCAGCCCCGAATTATGAATAATAGAAACAAGGTCTTGTTGAAAGAGTGCAGGCATTGGCCGCAAAAAGAGCGGCCCGAAGATTTACCAATGCTTTACTATCTTAGTCTAAATAGAAAGTTATGATTAGTGGAATATTTTGAAATAATGCAGGCGGAGTGCACAAATATTCAAATAATGAATTTGTTCTGCAAGCATGCATACATTTGCTGTTCATGAACAGAGAGGAAAAAGGAATACTAAGGTTGAGAGATACCTAAAATGTCTTGATAATGAAGGGGGTTAATCTTATATTCACGATTGAATACACTTCTATAGAGGCCACAAAACAAGCGCAAGAAATCTTAACGCAAATAAAAATTGAACATTGGCTAAACGAAGAAGTATTCCGGATTCAATGGTGGATACAAGTTGTGGTTTTAATTGTTCCCTGGTTCATCTGGTGGAAGCTGGTCAATAAACAGAAGCTGGTAGAAATATTTTGTTATGGGCTGCTAATTGGCATTGTGGCAGTTCTCCTGGATGGGCTCGGGGTCGAACTGACCCTTTGGGGATACCCACATAAATTATTCCCTCTATTAGAGCGGTTATTTCATGCTGATTTAACAGCTTTACCTGTCATATTTATGTTGATTTATCAGTACTTCCCCAAGTGGAAGGCATTTTTGGGAGTGTGCACCTTAGTAGCTGCAATTTTCACCTTTGTTGTAGAGCCAATTCACATAGGGCTAAATATTTATGAACTTTATTCATGGAAATCCATTTACTCATTCCCGATATATGTTGCTTTGGCTGCTTGTTGTAAATGGTTATTAGGATTGATTATTAAAGAACAAAAGCCGCCCCAAAACGTTTCAGAGTAGCTGGGCGAGTAATGGGGGGGATGATGACAAATGCAAATTATTATGCTCGTTTCCTGATCATTTGGGAAAATTTTTGTTTAGCGTTGATATGCCTTGGTAGGAACCTTTACCAATTTGGAACTAAGCCTGGTATGAATTTGAATGAATAAAAACGCGAGCCGGTTGATGGTTGAAAATCATCTTGACCGGCTCAAATTTTTGCGTTTTTTCAGGTATCCAGAATTACTAACAAGAAAAAGTATTGTCTCATTCTGTCACCGCCGAAATAAATAACCCGCGGAAATGATGCTAATTATGATGTTCGGCGCGATATTCTGAGGGGGAAACTCCAACTACCCTTTTGAAGGTTCTGGAAAAATGAGATAGAGTATTGTACCCAACTTCGTATCCAATGTATGAAATTGATGCGTTTGTTCCGGAAAGTAAAATCATGGCCTGTTTCATACGCGCTTGATGCTGGTATTCTATTATGGTCATTCCTATTATGTCTCTAAACGTTCTATGCAAGTAAAATGGATTAACATAAAATATTTGCCCTAAAGACTTAGAAGAAAACTTTTCCGAATAGTGGCTATCAATGTAGTTTTTTATATTCATTGCCAATTCCTGTTTGGCGCCTTGCCATTCCATTTGGTTTGGCCTGCATCTTAGGCATGGGCGATAACCACATTTTTCTGCATCCTCTACGGTATTGAATATCTCAACATTTTTGGGGTTTGGCGTTCTTGCAGTACAAGAAGGTCTGCATACAGTCTTTGTGCTTGTTAGTGCATAATAGAAAACCCCATCATATGATTTATCACCGTTTTTTATTGCATTCCATTGTTCTTTACTCATTACTGTTTTATTCATAAATCACCATAATTCCATAACCTGTATCAGCTGCTCACTATATATTTTATCAGAACTTCATCTTATAATGTTCGCTTTATCCAATAAAGTCAATCTAAAGTCAGTATTGTGAAAACACTGTTAGCATTTGTATGTTATTCTATTAAGCATATAGCTGGCCGAAGCTAATTGGCGGATGTTTGGATATACCGCCAGTCATAGGAAAAATTGCGTATATACTTCATACTGAACTATTGAAGTATCCATACTTTGGGGGAATTTAAATGAGTAAACTTGAGAAATATCAATCATTCATTATTTTTCTTGCCATACCTATTGGCATATTGCTCGGTCAAATTCAAATTATAGAACAATATGCTGAAAATTTTGTAACCCCATTTCTGTTTGTAATGTTGTTTGGAGCTTTTTTAAATATACCGTTAAATGATTACCGAAAAGCATTTGCCAATATAAAGTTTTCTATTACAACGGTTTTAATAAACTTTGTTTGGACGCCCATATTGGTGTGGCTATTGGGGAAACTGTTCCTTTCCAGCTCTGCAATCTTGCAGATTGGATTTATCATGCTAATGGTCACTCCTTGCACTGACTGGTATCTCATATTCACAGGTGCAGTTAAGGGGAATGTTCCGCTATCGGCGAGTGTATTACCCGTTAATCTCATTTTACAGGTAATATTGTTGCCGCTTTATCTTTTGATTTTTGGCAGCGCATCCGGAACTGCCAATATGCAAGAAGTCCTTATTAGCATTACTGTTATGTTGCTTTTACCTTTTACATTGGCGCAATTAGGAAAATTTTTGTTAAGCAAGATGCAAAATAACGATAGCCGGGATAAAATTTTCGCCAAATTTAGCGCATCACAAACAATACTGCTTGCAATGGCGATTACGGCAATGTTTGCTGCAAAGGGAAGCAGTCTGCTGTCAAATTTAAATGTTGTTGCTGTGTTACTTATTCCCATTGTTCTGTTTTACATGATCAATTTTGTTTTGGCGCAATTGGTGGGAAACGGCTTTGGATATTCCTATGAAGATACCGCCAGTTTAACACTGACTATCGTAGCAAAAAATTCGCCTATGACACTAGGTGTAGCGCTTATGGCATTTCCTAATGAGCCGCTGATCCATCTGATTATGATTATTGAACCGCTTATAGAACTTCCCGCATTGATGCTAATCACAAAAGCTTTGCTGGTAATTCGCAATAAGCAGGCTGGAAAACAGGAAATTTAGAGATGCCACCGCAGGTTATAGGCGCTAAATTCTCTACTCTACACAGAGTCGGATACCTCAATCATGGGGTATCCTGTCTTTGCCACCGGGTGAAGGCGAAAAAGGACATATCAATATTAACCATTTCGAGTTGAGAAATGGATGAACGCCTATGAGCGGCAAACAGGAAATAGAATCTGCTATTTTGAATATCGCAAAGGTATTCGGCGACGATACGGCACAATGCCTGCCTGTCGGAGAAGGTGAGAGGCCGTACAATTTTGCCATGAAAAGCCGGATGCCTAAAGGCGCAGCCGACAAGGCTGCAATCATATGTGCGGGTCTGAATTTCATCCTGACTTGCGCCTTTAATTTGACATTTTGCTCATTTTTAAATACAATATATTTAGTTAAATAAGCATTAAACCGGTTGGACAGGAAACTGTTTTCAAGTCGTCTGGGTTACTCAGGGGGGAGGACCCAGACTTGTTGAAAGTAGTTTCCTTTTTTTATGCAAAAAAGGGCTGCTTTTTGCTGTAATAGCAGGAATTGATAGTAAAGGATGGTGATAAAATAGGAGATGATTTTTAAAAATAATGGAATGCTCCATATGGCGGCAAGAAGGCTGAAGTAAATGGCTACAGTCACCTATATGGATATAATAGCGGAAGGTGTGAGGCCAGGGTGCTGTTTTTACAAATATTGATTATTTTACTGGCAACCAAATTAGCCGGGGAACTAAGTGTCAAACTGGGACAACCGGCAGTATTAGGTAAGCTTGTCAGCGGAATTGTGATCGGCCCAGCGGTATTGGGGTGGATCGGGCCCTCGGAAATGATTACGCAGATCAGCGAGATCGGCGTTTTACTCTTGATGTTTATTGCCGGTCTGGAAACAGATATTAAAGCGCTTAATCAAAATCGCAATTCGTCCATTGCCGTCGCTGTAGGCGGAATTGCTGCGCCATTAGTATTTTGCTGCCTGGCCGGTATCTCAATTGGTATGGAACAAAGTCATGCGTTATTTTTAGGCCTGTTATTTTCGGCTACATCAGTGAGTATTTCCGCACAGACCCTCAAGGAACTTGGGCAGTTAAAAAGCCGTGAAAGCACAACCATATTAGGCGCGGCTGTGCTGGATGACATTTTGGTCGTTATTGTGCTGACGGTTATGATGAGCCTGCTCACGGCGGAGCAAGTAAGCCTCAGCTTAATTATCGGCAAAAAATTCTTGTTTTTTGCCGCAATCGCTTTGTTGGGCTGGAAAGTTGTACCGCGGGTATTGAAAATGTTAGCCCCTCTGCGGGTATCGGAAACGATTGCCAGTGCAGCGCTAATCATTTGTTTCTTTTTTGCCTATCTGGCCGAAGCGCTTGGCGTGGCTGGAATCATTGGCGCATTTGCCGCGGGGGTAGCGATTTCACAAACTAAGTACAACCATGAGGTGGAGCGCAAAATCCAGCCGATCGCGTATGCCTTTTTTGTACCGGTGTTTTTTGTTAGTATTGGGCTTTCTGTTTCGTTTGCCGGGACAGGGGATCAACTATGGATTATTGCCGGTCTTACGATAGTTGCCATTTTAAGCAAATTGTTCGGTTCGGGACTAGGGGCAAGGCTAACAGGTTTTGGAAATTTATCCTCTCTGAGAATTGGGGCAGGCATGGTATCACGAGGGGAAGTTGCGCTTATTTTAGCAGCGATTGGCTTAGAGTCCCGCTTGCTGCAAGCAGAATACTTTACCGCAATTGTTGTCGTAGTTATCCTGACCACACTGGTAACGCCACCCCTGTTAAAGTGGCTGTTCGCTAAAAAAGAATTGGGCAAAGACAATTAAACGAGCGGGTTAATTAAGATCGTAAACTGGCATTAGAATTTGTACGAGTTACCGAAGCTGCGGCGCTTGTCTCTGGCCGTTGGATGAGTAAAGGCGAAAAATGCCGCCACGGAACGATAACGGCCGGACAGGGCGGAAATAAAAATAGCAGCGGAGTCCAGGGAAATTAGAAGCTTATAACCGATAACAATGGCAGCCAGCAATTGGCATTGTTTTATTTTTCGACAGGGATTGACAATATTGTATAGTAGCTATACAATATTGAATATGATAGATGACAAGCTGATAATTAGCCAGTTGCTTTTAAATATCATAGCCGGATTTTATGAAAAAGACGCTAAAGTGAATTATTTTGATACCGATACGCTCTTATATCATTCCGAAATTCATATGGTTCAGTTTATTAAAGAAAACCAGGCGCTTCATCTCTCGGCGATTGCCCGCGGGCTGGGTATAACGAGGGGGGCGGTGTCCCAGATGATTATGCGTCTGGAAAAAAAAGGTGTTGTCAGCAAGGAACCTGATCCCGGTAATAACCGGAAGGTGATTCTGCGCCTTACTTCAAAGGGGGAAAAGGCGTACCTGGGTCATAAACGCAATCATGATTCCTATAATGCGGTTGTTAGCACGCTTCTGGAAAATGCCTCGCAGAGTGAAATGGATTTTTTGAAAGAATTTTTGATGAAATATGAGAAAGCATTGCACAAAACGTCTTCAGAGTAACGTTATAGTATCTATGGGCCTTTGGTTTAGACGGTAAGTAAAAGTAAAGAGTCTCAGGTCTATAGAAGGACTGCTAAAAAACATAATAAAATTATTTCTCCGATGCTGATCAGAAAAACTGAAGGCTGGGCAGATTATTCTGCGCGGCTTTTTGTATTTTTGCAGAAAGCTGGCGCAACAAATAACAAAATGAGGGGGGATGTGTTATAACCAAGATTATACGCCAGGCCTATCTAATGATGGCTGAGGCGGAGTTCCGCGCAAGGTCTGGGCGGTGTCTGGCTCACCTTTAATACGGAGGATAGGATAAAAGGCTGAATAAACGTTTTTGAGCTTCTGGAGTATAGCAAAGCGGTGACCCATGTGGATGTCGGCTATCCCGATCAGAATCCGGCGCCGCCGAAACGGCTGGGACTGCCGGAAGTCGTAGAGGCCAGAATTTAAAAGACAGGGTAATTTCTAACAAGCTACAAACTGAAAAAAACGGTAAAGGATGATGAATGTGAAACGGATTCGTTATGGTCTGCTGATGGTAATGACAGTAATAATCGCCGTATTATTGGGTGGCTGCGGCGGTTCCCAGGGAGCGAAAACAGAAGGAGACAATGCGCTTTATGTAGGCGTTGCCGGCCCCTTCAGCGGTGATGGCGCCGAATATGGAGCCATGTGGAAGAAGGGCCTCGAAATTGCCGCCGAAGAAATTAATGCCAAGGGCGGAGTAAACGGACGGCTGATTAAGCTGATTTATGAAGACAGCCAGGCCGATCCGAAGCAGGCGGCCAGCATTGCCCAAAAGTTTGTAAAAGATGAACGAATTATAGCCGAACTGGGCGATTTTTCCACAAACGCCACCTGGTCGGCCTCGCCGATTTACCAAAAAGCCGGCTTGGTTCAGTTCGCTTTTAATCCGTCACACCCGGAACTGACAAAACATGGTGATTATGTATTTCAGCTTTGCCCGACACAGGCTGATCAGGCCATTGCTATGGCAAATCTGGCCACGGACAAGCTGAAAGCGAAAAAAGTTGCCGTGCTTTATCTCAATACCGACTTTGGTAAAGCCGTGAAGGACAATGCCGTACAGGCTGTCCAGGCAAAACAGGCTGAAGTGGTGGCAAGCGAGGCCTACTTAAGCACCGATAAAGATTTTAAAGCCCAGCTGACAAAAGTGAAAGAACTGAATCCTGATGTGATTATACTGGGTTCCTATTATACCGATACGGCGTTGATTATGAAACAGGCTAAGGATTTGGGGGTCAAAGCCACCTTTATTGCTTCCTCCTCCGTTCACTCACCGGCCCTGCTTTCGCTTGGCGGCGATGCCGTGGAGGGATTGGTGACCTTATCCGTGTTTAATATAGGCAATCCCGGAGAAACTTTACAGCATTTCACCGCAAAATATCAGGAAAAATACGGGGCAAGCGAACCGGATACCTTTGCCGTCCAGGCTTATGATGCCTTGCGGCTGATTGCCAATGCCGCGGCAAAAAGTGCTGAACAGGGTGAAATTACCCGAAAATCGGTTCGTGATGAACTGGCAAAAACCCAAAACTTTCCGGCTGCATCGCAAGATTCTATTACCTACAGCCCAACACGGCAGTTAAGCCAGCCGGAATTATTTCCTATTACCGTGAAAGAGGGAAAATTTGTTCCTTATCATTTATAAACGAGAGACAAAAGGAGGACCGGAGTATGCTATTGCAACAAGTGATTAACGGCCTGACGCTGGGCAGCATGTATGCGCTGCTGGCAGTGGGCTTCGCCCTGATTTGCGGCATACTGAAGATGATCACTTTTGCTCATGGTGAAGTTTTCATGGTTGGCGCTTTTGCCGGGTTAACGGCTATTGCCGCTTTCCAGCTTGGGCCTCTGGAAGGGCTGCTGGCTGCCATGGCGGTATCTTTGGTATTAGGGTTGCTGACGGAACGGATTGCTTTTCGTCCGTTCCGGGAGGGGTCGGCGTTGTCGCCGGCCTTAATCACCATTGGAATTTCTATTATTTTGCAGGCCGGAGTACTGCTGCTGGCGGGAGCGGACACCAAAGCATTTCCCTATGATATTGGTATCTATACCTTTCATCTGGGAGGAATTATAATTTCCGGGATTGAAATTATTGTGATCGGTTTGACGCTGCTGCTGATGCTGGCGCTGCAGTTATTTATTCATAAAACCCGCTGGGGGCTGGCACTGCGTGCCACTTCCATGCATTTTGACGGAGCCGGTTTGATGGGCGTGAATACCAACCATGTGGTGGCCCTGTCCTTTGCCCTGGCTTCTGCTCTGGCCGGCATTGCGGGGTTGGTGGTCGGTGCGTACTACGGTGCTTTTTATCCGCGGATGGGAGTCATTATTTCTCTTAAGGCGCTGGCCGCAGCCACGCTGGGCGGTATCGGCAGTGTGAGCGGGGCGATGCTGGGCTCGTTGCTGCTGGGTCTTATTGAAAGCCTGACAGTGGCGTATATTTCGGCTGGCTATCGTGATGTCATTGCGTTTGCCATACTGATTGCGGTACTATTGATTCGTCCTTCCGGGTTGCTGGGGCGTGTGGAGGAGGAAAAAGTATAATGAGACCGCAAAGAGTCACCTCGATTTTATGGGCGGCTGTCATTGTATTGGCAGCTATACCGCTGATTGTTGACGATCAATATATTTTCCATGTACTGACCATGGCGGGCATCTATGCCATATTGGCCATCAGTCTGAATTTATTGCTGGGCAGTACCGGACTTTTTTCTCTGGGTCATGCCGCTTTTTATGGCATCGGCGCCTATACGTCGGCATTGCTGACGCTGAGGCTGGAGCTGCCTTTTGTTGCCGCGTTTGTCCTGAGCGGGATAATTACCGCATTGATTGGCAGGCTGGTCGCCTATCCGGCGCTGCGGTTGAAAGGTATTTTTTTAGCGATTGGGACTATGGGTTTCAATGAAATTGTCCGTCTGCTGGCTATTAATCTGGACTGGCTGACCGGCGGTCCGGCCGGTCTGCCGGGCATTCCCAGTCCCGAGATTTTTGGCGTTGTCATCAGCCAGCCCCGGGATTACTATCTGCTCATTCTGGTACTGGCTGCCGCCACCTATATCGTTTTTCAACGGCTGATCTCCAGCCGGACAGGACGGGCGCTGCTTGCCATTCGTGATGATGAAATCGCGGCTCGGTCGGCAGGGATCGATCTGACCGGCTATAAGGTGGGAGCCTTTACGCTGTCGACCTTTTTCGCCGGTCTGGCCGGCAGCTTTTTTGCGCACTATCTGACGTATGTAAGTCCTGATAATTTTGGCCTGAATGAATCGTTCGCCATACTGGCCATGATTGCCCTCGGCGGTATCGGGAACTTTACCGGTTCAGTTGTCGGAGCCTTCCTCTTGGTGGTTATTCCGGAAGCCTTTCGTTTCCTGCAGGAATACCGGGAATTGATTTACGGTTTTACTATTGTCATTACCGTGCTGGTTCTGCCGTCAGGAGTTGTCGGCTGGTATCCGCGGTTTATGCGCCGGAGAAAAATGGCCGGCAGACAGGCGCTTGCCGTTAAGGAGGAAGGATAGGCATGTCCTTGATCGAGATACGGAAAATTACGAAAACCTTCGGCGGCCTTGTCGCGCTGAAGGATATTGATATGACGGTGGAAGCCGGAGAAATTCACGGCTTAATCGGACCGAACGGAGCGGGCAAGACAACCTTGTTCAATGTATTGTCCGGGAATTATAAGGCGTCCTCCGGCAGCTTTGTTTTTGACGGACAGGAGGTTATACACCTGCGCAATGACGAAAGAGTAGGCCTGGGTATTGTGAGGACCTTTCAAAACATCCGCCTTTTTACCTCCATGACGGTGCTGGATAATGTAAAACTGGGTTTTCACCGGCGGACTTCCGCCAATTGGCTTACTTCCATCCTGAATACGGAAAAAGTCCGCCGGGAAGAACGATTTGTCGAAGAACAAAGCCTGGATTTACTCTGTAAGCTCGGGCTTCAGGCTGTGGCGCAGGAAGAGGCCAAGAACCTCTCTTATGGTGATCAGCGGCGGCTGGAGATTGCCCGGGCCCTGGCGATGAAACCCCGTTTACTGCTTCTGGATGAACCGGCAGCCGGTCTTAACGAGTCGGAGGTAAAAACACTGATGGAACGGATTCAGGCAATCCGCACTATGGGAATCACCGTGATTTTGGTGGAACACGACATGAGTCTTCTCATGTCGGTATCGGATCAAATTACCGTGCTGGCTCACGGGCAAAAGATTGCGGAAGGGACACCGCAGGAAGTGCAGGTTAATCCGCGGGTTATTGCCGAATACCTGGGAAAGGGGGCGTAACATGCTAAGCGTACAAAACCTGCGGGCCTGGTATGGCAATGTCGAGGCTATTCACGGCATCAATCTGGAGGTAGGCCAAGGCGAACTGGTTACTCTCATCGGCTCCAACGGAGCCGGTAAATCCACTACGCTGAAAAGCATTGTGGGTTTGATGAAAAAAAGAGCAGGCGGTATTTTTTTTCATGACCAAGATATTTCCGCCTATACGCCATCCTCTGTTTTAGCCTGCGGAATTGCATTGGTTCCCGAGGGGCGGTGGATATTTCCGGAGCTTACCGTGGAAGAAAATCTGAAAATGGGTTCTTTTCTCCAGCGGAACCGCCGGGCGGTAGCGATAACCCTGGAAGAACAATTTGAACGCTTTCCGATTTTAAAAGAGCGCCGCAGGCAAAAAGGCGGCACCCTGAGCGGCGGCGAACAACAGATGCTTGCTATTTCCAGGGCATTGATGGCCAACCCCAAAATGCTTCTTCTGGATGAGCCCTCCCTGGGACTGGCGCCGCAGTTAGTATGCAACGTATTTTCTTTGATCAAAGAGATTAACGATAGCGGAATTTCCGTCCTGCTTGTGGAGCAAAATTCTACAATGGCGTTAAGCATTGCTGATCGGGGTTATGTACTGAGTACCGGAAAGATGATCATCCAGGGTGCGGCGAAAGACCTGCTCAACGATCCGAAAGTCCAGAAAGCGTACCTCGGCTATAACGACGCCGGCGAGGGAATTTAAAGACTTTGCTGCGTAAGGACAGGTCCGAAAAATCACTAAGGAGAAGGAATATGAGTGAGGAAAAGGAGCTAACGGCACGTAGTCACGCTTATTTGTTTGGCGTAATTGCCAAAGAGGTTATTGATGCTTACGGGGAACAGGGCGTTGAAGCGATTGCCAAAGGGGTTAACATATACGGCAGGCAACGTGGCAAACGAATGGCGCAACGGACTTTAGCCGATGGCTTGGAACCTTCTGCTCTCAATTACGTGGCCTACGGCGAGTGGTCGGCCAAACCGGGCGAGATGGATTTTTCCATTCCCGCCAAAAATCCTGACGTTCAGTTCTGGATCAAGAAATGTCCGTGGCATGATGTATGGCAAGAAAATAACTTTATGGAAAAATATGGGCATTTGTATTGCAAATATGTTGATATAGCGCTTGCCCAGGGATACAATCCGGCCCTGCAGTTTGATATTCTGTCAAACCGCGGCCAGGGAGACGAGGTGTGCGATATGCGCCTTAGAGGCGCCAACGCGACCGAACAAAATGAAGCAGAATTGGCGGCGAGAATGGAAAAGCTAGGCAGCAAGGCGAAAATGCCGTGGGTTTATCATTGCGCCCATTTATACAAAACCATGTGGGAAGTAATTGTAGCCAGTTTCGGATATGCCGGCCTGGAATTGATGCAAAAAGCCCTATACGCATTTGGCGCTTCTAACGGTCAGGAAGCAGCGGAGAGCATCTTGAAGTTAATGGAAATTGACTATAACGCTATTCCTCCTTATGCCGGCATAAACGGATAGCTTCAGCGGCAGGGATTATTCATACGCGAACATAGCCAATTTGGATATGAGGAGACGATACTATGACGGAAATAATCAAAGTGACGCCTTTTGGCGGGCAAGTATACGAAAAAGAAGATTTAATGAAAATGGAGCCGGCGATATTGCGGGCGTTGCTGCGCGAGCGAGCGCACCACAATATTGAGGTTCCGCTATATCCGCTTCTTGTCCGGGGGCAAACCAAACCTGTGCCTGTTTTTGGCTTGCAGACGCAATTGGTGTATGATGTCTGGAAAGAAAGAGGTTTTACCGACGAAGACCCGGATATTCAATGGGTCAAACAATATCTCGCCTTAGCGGAAAAGATTCGCGCCGGCGAAAAAATCGAGTGGGATATACCCGTGCAAACTCCCTTTACCGAGGAAGAAATGGCCGTAGTTTACAAGCTGCTATACGAACGGCGCTCGATTCGTGATTGGGTTGACAAACCCGTTCCTGACGAATTGATCGAGAAGATTCTTGAGGCCGGAAGAGCGGCTCCCATTGGCTGCAACCTGGATGAAGTTCGTTTTATCGTCATTAGAGATCCGGAAGAGGCCAGAATGGTCTGGAGCGACATCCCTGTAACTCATGCGGTTGTAATAGTCATTTGCTACGATAAGCGAATTCCCCAAGTTGTCGGACAAGACAGAATCGTCCCTCAAAATGGCGGGTTCGATGCCGCCGCCGCCGCCGATCATATGCTGCTCATGGCGCACGCCCTCGGTCTGGGGGGAGTTTGGCTATCGAAAACGGTGAAAACAGAGGTTACCACAGACACTGCCCAGAAGTTTAAAGAAAAGTATGGTTTGCCGGACTATATTGAAATCGCCCTTCATATAGCGGTTGGCTGGTCGGCTATGGGAACAATAAAATCCCAAAGGATGCCCTTAAAAGAGATGATACTAATAAGAGGTGCAAAATAAGGCACTGGCACGTTGGAGCAAAAAAATTGTTGGAAACAAGTAGATAGCTAAGTTTGTTAAAGCCAGCCGATTTTGCGGCAATAAAATATTTTTATTTATCAGTGAAGGATCTCCAGCGGGAGATCTTTTTTTTACTGACCAAGCGGCCGGTTCGGTTGTGATTTATTTTTATATACGGACTGCTGATTTCAAGCAGATTAAAAAAGGCGGCTATATCAATTTCCGGGACTTCAGACTATAGCCACCTATTTTTTTATTGACATTTGTTTGGTAAAAAGTATAATAAAATTATTAGGTTCCTAACTAATTAATGGATAAGAATAAAGGAGGAAGCATGCCAATGGCTGATATCAGTACAAATGAACTTTATAATGCATTGAGGCGTCTGAACCGACAGATGTATCGCTATGCGCATCAGACAATGCCGCCGAAAGAGGGCCTTCATCGCGGACAAATTCACCTGTTGTTTCTTATTTCACGCAATGACGGGGTAATTCAGCGAGATTTAGCAGAAATTTTGGATATCCGTCCCTCTTCCCTGACCGAGATGCTCGTCAAGCTGGAACAGGAGGCATTCGTTGTGCGCAAGCAGGATGAAAAAGATCAAAGGATCATGCATATCTATCTGACTGAGAATGGAAAAGCTGCCGTTAACGGCTTTACTGAGGCCAATACGAAACTGACATCTGCCATTTTCAATTGCCTGATGGAAGAAGAAATCGAAAAAATGCTTGAATTGGTTCGGAAAATAAGTGGTAATCTGGAAATTTTGGATGATCCCGCCAGCGATACAGGTCATGCAATAGGCAGAAAGCCCCACGGACATCATCATCGCCACCACCGTTGGGATTGACGCTGCCACTCATTCAACGGCAATAGGCAATAGCAAATGGGTTATGAATTTTAAGAAGAAGAAGGAACCTGAATGGTTAAGCTGTTAAAATATTTGAAGGGCGCAACCGGTTATGCCGTTTTAGCGCCCTTGATGATGATTTTGGAAGTATCCATGGACTTGATGCAGCCTAAGCTCATGGCGGATATCATTGATATCGGCATTATGAATCAGAATGCTGCCTACGTTTTTTCTACAGGGGTGAAAATGATCCTGGCGGCGCTTCTCGGCTTGATAGGCGGCGCGGGCTGTTCCGTATTTACCACTATTGCTGCGATGCATATGGGAGAAAAATTGCGGCAGGCTCTGTTTGATAAAATACAAACCCTGGCCTTCCTGGAGATCGATCAATTTAAGACTTCGTCGCTGATTACACGGCTGACCAATGACGTGTCACAAGTCCAGAATATGGTAAACCTGGTGTTGAGAAGTGCTTTTCGGGCCCCTCTTTTATGTTTGGGCGGAATGATTATGGTTGTCAGTTTAAGTCCCAAACTATCCATTGTATTTTTAGTGGCAGTGCCGGTGATTTTGATCGCCGTTGTCATCATTCTTAAAAAATCGTTTCCGCTGTTTTCGGCCGTACAGGAAAGGATAGACCGGATGAATACGGTTATGCGGGAAGGGATATTAGGGATCCAGGTCATTAAGGCCTTTACCGTCGAAACAAGGCAAGCGGCCAGATTTGATGAAGCAAATGAGCATTTGATGCAGGAAGGCAGCAAAGCGCAAAACATGAACATGATTCTTTGGCCGGTCGTTATGCTGGTTATGAATATCAGCATCATCGCCGTGTTATGGTTTGGGGGCAATATGGTCAACCAGAGTACCCTGCCAATCGGGAAAATCGTAGCTTTTGTGAATTATCTCGTGCAAATTATGAACGCTCTGATCATGGTGGTGATGCTCGTTTTGAATTTTTCGCGGGCCAAAGCTTCTGCGGACAGAATCAATGATGTATTGGACGCGGCGCCGTCGATTCAGGATCAGGATTGTTCGCTTGAAATGAACGGTTTTGACATCGAATTCAAAAATGTTTCTTTTCAATACAATGAACACAGTGAAACTGTATTGAACGATCTGTCATTCAGAATCGAAGAGGGTGAGAAGATTGGGATTATTGGCGCTACGGGTTCCGGGAAAAGCTCCCTTGTCAATTTGGTTCCAAGGCTTTATGATGCCACAGCAGGACAAGTGCTGATCGGCGGCCTGGATGTCAAAAAGATAAAATTAAAAGAACTGAGGGAAAACATTGGCGTGATCTTGCAGGGCAGTATTTTGTTTTCGGGAACGATTGAAGAAAATCTAACGTTTGGCAGTTATCCGGCGGGTAGGAAAGCTGTAGAGGAAGCGGCCCGTGATGCCCAAGCCCATGATTTTATTCTGGAAAAGGAAAATGCTTATCAAAGCCTGGTGGAGCAAAGAGGAAAAAATTTCTCCGGCGGGCAAAAGCAGCGTATTTCGATTGCCCGAACTTTACTCAGGAAGCCTAAAATTCTGATCATGGATGATGCGACCAGCGCTCTTGATCTGGCAACTGAGGCAAAATTACAAACCACGCTGCAGCAGAGAATGGCCAAGAGCACGGTACTCATGATTGCCCAGCGAATTTCCGGTGTTATGGATTTAGATAAGATTATCGTATTGGAAAACGGTAAAATAGCCGCTATGGGCACCCATCAGGAATTATTGGCAACAAGTGAGATATACCGCAGCATCGCAGTATCACAATTGGGCGAGGAGATGCTTGCAAATGGTTGATGGAAGAGTGGCGTCCGTGGTGAGACCGGGGGATCCGCGGGGCAATCCGCTGGGCCGGTTCAATAAGCGGCCTGACAAGCTTAAAAATGCCAGGGGCACGATTCAGCGGTTACTGGCGTATTTGGGCGGTAAAAAGAAGCTGCTGATCCTGACCTTTCTGCTGTGTTTTATCACAACAATCATCAGCATTATCGGCACCTGGCTGAATGGATACGCCGTCGATCATTTTATCGAGAAAGGAGATATGCCCGGGCTGCTTCAGCTTTGCATCATGTTAGCGGCCATTTATTGCGTGAGCGTTGCCTCAACCTATTGGCAGAACCGGTGTATGGTGGACATCGCCCAGCGGACTGCCGCGAAGATCAGAAGGGATTTATATCGCGATATCCAAATCCTTCCTTTGCAGTATTTTGATACCCATTCCAGCGGGGACTTAATGAGCCGGCTTACCAATGATGTCGATAATATTAATATGACGTTAGGGCAAAGTATCACCCAGCTGTTTTCCGGCGCTGTAAGCATTGTCGGTATGCTTGCGGCCATGCTGCTTTTAAGTCCGGTGCTCACCCTCGTAGGGTTAACAACCGTACCGCTGACCTTTTTGCTGTCAAAGCTGATTATGAATAAAACCCAGCCGTTTTTTATCAAGCAGCAACAGGAACTGGGCAATTTAAACGGATATATCGAAGAAAGAATATCGGGGCAAAAGCTGATTATCCTCTGCGGCCGGGAAGAACAGGCGAAGGCGGAGTTTGCAAAAATTAATAAAAAACTTACGAGAAGCGCCATTTTTGCCCAGGCTCTTTCCGGAATTATGGGGCCTGTTAATAACGCCGTTAATAATCTTACGTATTTCATGCTTACTGTCAGTGGGGCTTATCTAATATTTTCCGGCAGCAATATCACTGTCGGCGTAATCTTTACTTTTATCCTGTATATGAGAAACTTTACGCGCCCGCTCAATGAGACGCTGAATATCTTCAACACCATCCAATCGGCCCTGGCAGGGGCGGAAAGAGTATTTGAAGTGATGGATGAGCCGAAGGAGAAAGATGCTGAGCAAGCAAAAGAAGTTTGCCGTTTCAAGGGCGAGATCACGCTGCAGCAGGTCAATTTTTCCTATACCAAGGAGCAGGGAATACTGAAAAATGTGAGCTTAAAAGCCCATAAAGGCCAGACCATTGCCATTGTAGGACCCACAGGTTCGGGTAAAACAACCCTGATCCATTTGCTGACCAGGTTCTATGATATTGACAGCGGCGAGATCCTCATTGATGGCGAGAATATCGACACTATAAAAAGAAGCTGCTTAAGAAGAGCCATAGCCATGGTTTTGCAGGATACCTATCTTTTCTCGGAGAGCGTCCGGGAGAATATTCGCTATGGACGCTTAACCGCGACCGATGAAGAAGTTGAACAGGCTGCGAGGCTCGCCAATGCCCATCGCTTCATCAAACAGTTGCCGGAGGGTTATGATACGGTCCTGACCGACAACGGCGGCAACCTGTCGCAGGGGCAGCGGCAGTTGTTGGCCCTTGCGCGGGCCGTATTGGCGCAAGCGTCTGTTCTTATTCTGGATGAGGCGACTTCCTCCGTAGATACCCGGACGGAAGCAGCGATCCAAAAGGCCATGCTGAGCCTGATGCAAGGGAAGACCGCTTTTGTGATCGCCCATCGATTAAGCACCATCAGAAATGCCGATGAAATCCTGGCCGTAAAAGACGGGCAAATCATTGAGCGGGGAACACACCAGGAATTGATGGCACAGGGGAATTTTTATGCCGGACTTTATAACAGCCAGTTTAAGGGGCTGCAGATATAGATCGCAGCCGGCAAATCCCGCCAGGTGCGCTGGGCGGGGGCGCGGCAAAACCCCAGAGCAGCGTCGCCGGAAATGAAGGCAGGCGGCGGCAGGGCCAAGACCGTCAGAATGCTGCTGGCTGGCGAGCGCATAGCCGCCTAAAATGGCGGCTATGCGCAGGGGGGATTTGTCTGGCCGGTACCGGCAAAAGCTCTTTCAGCCGGCGAACCGCATCAGCATAGCATATTCCTAGTGTCAACCCCTTGGTTATAACTGCATGGTTGCCGACAGCTTAACGGTGCGGGGGCTGCCTAAGTTGAGAAGGCCCCTGTCGTTGGCACCTGCCCAGTAGTGCTTGTCAAACAGGTTTTCCACGCTGAGCCGGTAGGTGACCGGGATTTTATTGATCACAGTCTTGTACCGCGCGCCGATGTCATAGCGTACCCAGCTCGGTATTTCGAAGGTGTTGGCATTGTTGGCGTATTGGGAGCTGGTATATACGGCCCGCAGCGAAAGTGATAAATCCGGGTTCCACGGCGTGTCCCACTCGACGCCGGCGTTCATCGTCCATTTGGATACGCCCCCCGGCGTGTTGCCGTTATTGGCGACGGTGCTGGAGCGGACCAGTTCGCCGTCGGTATAGGCAATGCCGCCCAACAGGCGGAGGTTCTTGGCGATGTTGCCGAAGGTATTCCATTCAATGCCGCGGTTTTTCTGTTCGCCGTCATAGGCATAGACGTTGTCAGTAACCATAGAGCTGGGAACTTCGATTTGAAAAAAGGCCAGCGTATTGGCAAAATTGCCCTTGTCCCACTTGACGCCGAATTCGCGCTGCTTGGTTTTGTACGGCGCCAGTACCTGGCCGGCGTTGGCGTAGGCTGCTCCCACCACGGTTCCGGGGGAAAGCGCTTCAATATAATTGGCGTAGAGAGCCACCGATTCGCCCCACGGTTTGACGATGAGGCCGACCATCGGCGTGTTGGCGTGGGAGTCGTAGGTGGTTTTCGATTTCAGCCCGCCGGTGGTATCGTTGTTGTTGTAGGCGTAGCTTGTCTGGTCCACATTTTGCCGCCGTATCCCCAGCGTTAACTGGACCTTTTCCTCGTTAAAGGAAAGCGTGTCGGCCAGCAGGAAACTGGAAAGCTCGGTGACAGCGGTCTTGTTGCCTTTCTTTATCGACAGGCTGTTGTAAAGGTTGGCAATCGAAACCGGGTTGTGGATATTCGTTGCCATATTTAGTGCTGTTTCATCCCAAGCATTGGAATAATCGGTGTCGGAGAAGTTTGCCCCCAAAACGACCTGATGCTTGACCGCGCCGGTCTGATAAGCGCCGCGCAGTCCTATTTCGGAGGCCGTGGTTTCGTTCCAGAAGTATTGCTTATAGACACCCTTGATCGTGGCCGAGCCATCTGTCTGCAGTTTCTGCACGTGATTGCCGTTGATGAAGCCGTAGGCTTTGGCGTATAGTTTGCCAATACCGGCATAGGCCGTTAAATTGTCCCGGATGTCATATTCGCCTTTAAACAGAATCCCGGTATTCCGCGTGGTGCCCGACGCCCCCTTGAACACGTTGGTCGAGCCGTCCGGAGCTTTCACGTAAGAGCTTAAGCTATACATGGAGATAAGACCGCCGTCGTATTTATCCTCGGCGCTATAGGCATCCAGGGACAGCCGCCACTTATCCTTGCGGTAATCCACGCCCAGAGCGCCCAGCAGCCGTTTACGGGATTGGTCGTCGGTTGTGGTATCGCCGTCCGAGTACAGGCCATTGAAGCGGATGCCCCACTCCTTGTTTTCGCCGAAGCGGCGCCCTATGTCAATATGGCCGCCGAACTGGGACTCGGAGGCATAACTGGTGGTAAAGTTGGTGATATCCTCCTCGCCGGCCCGTTTAGGTACTAGATTGATGGCGCCGCCCACCGAGGTGCTCACGCCGCCGTAGAGAAAGGAGCTGGGCCCTTTGAGCACTTCCACCCGTTCCAGAAATTCCACGGGAACACGGTAGAACGGCGCCAAACCCGCTATGCCGTTAAAATAGAGATACTGATAATTTACCTCCAGGCCGCGGATTCTGAAGTTTTCGCTGACCTGTCCGCCGGGAGTGGCGAGCCGGACGGAGGGATCGTTGGCAACCACGTCAAACAGGGTGTCGGCCTGCTGGTCTTCGATGGTCTGGGCGGTGTAAGCGGTGACGTTGAAGGGCGTGTCCATGAAATCCTTGTTGCCCAGTACGCCGAGCCCGGCGCCGCGGGCCGCCTGGCCGCCGGCGTAGGGCGGGGGCAGCTCCCGGCTGCGTCTGGCGGTCACTTCAATTCCTTCCAGGGTGAAATCAGACCGTTTGGCAGCTGATTCGCCGGAAACAGCTTGTTCTTCGGCAGTTTGTCCGGTCACCGAGGCGGATTCCGGCGCTTCTTCGGCGTAGGCAACGACTGGCGCATGCCAAAACAGGCTGCTGCCAATCAGGGCATACAGGACTTTTTTCCTAATGCGGGACATTTTTTTCTTCATACCGTTCGACTCCTTTTCAGATAACTTAACTGTAGATAACAGCTATACCAACTTTCATTATAAGTGCCGAAACCAGGAATGAGGATCATTCTCGGTTTATATATTGAGTATAACAACAGCCAACATGGGAGTAAATTGACATATTTCTAAACACATTGATATATTTCCAAACACATTGATATATTTCCAAACAGACCTGGATTTTTTCCCAATCAAAAAAATACGTCATGCGGCTTACGCTGTCCGACGCAGAGCTCGTATTAACAAAGAGCATTCACAAATAAATCCGGCTTTGGCAGTAAAAAGCAAAAAAAGCAGCCGCAAACCCTTATGAGCAAAGGGGCTGCGGCTGCTTGGCAGTCAGTTTTAAAATGCTACGCTGTCAGGTGATTTTTTAATTGGCAATCAACCTTTTATTTTACCTAAATACCGGCACTTACTGGGAGACAAACCCGTTCGCTTCTTGAATAACAGGCTGAAGTAATAAGGGTCGGAATAACCCACGTACTCTGCAATTTCCGCGACCGGGCAGGTTGTGGTGCAGAGCAGTTCTTTCGCCCGCCGCATTCGGTACTCAATCAGAAATTTATTCGGACTCATGCCTGTATGCTTTTGAAACAAATAGGCAAACTGTTTGCTGCTCAGACCATATTGCCTGGCTAATTCCGGTACGGTGAGCGGTTCCATACAATGATGCCTCATATATTCAGCGGCTTCTGCCCCCAGTTCGCAGCTGGCGTTATGTAACCGACGATTGGCGCAAGTCAGAATTTCATCCAAAATGATGAAAAACAGGGATTTGATTTTCAGCGCCGACAGATTACCCGGTGTTGCGTAGATATGGTACATCCGCTGCAGCGTGTCTTTGATCCCGGAATTATATCCCGGGCTGAGTTCATAATGCGACAATGCATAGGGAAACGTTCCGCGGGTATTGCCGTGCACCTGGTAATGTACGACTATATAATCCCATATTGACTGTCCCAGAACCTCTTTATCCAAGGGCATATTTGGCCCGCCGTGGAATACTTTGCCAGGCTCCATGTCATAGGGCACGCCGTCAAAAAACATTCTTGACCGGCCGCGCAGCGGAAAAATCATACCTGGCCATGGCGAAGTAACTGTGCCAAAAAGTTTTCTTCCCGGTTCGATAACCATACGTCTTATATCAACTACGCTAAAGTTTATTTTGGCAAAATAACCGGATAGATCGTTGATATCCACCTTCATTTTTTGCATCCTCTTTTGCATCCTCCTAAGCGGCAGCAAGTCGATAAAGACCGCTCTTGTTTATCAATGCTCCCATGCCAGGCCGTTCTGATACTTCCTGCTTGAATCAGCGGGGGATAAGAAGGCTAAATCTCTGGATAAGGCCGACTAACCTTCTGCTGGGGTAAAACTGCCGCCTGAAGGTTAGTTTTTTTACAAAAAATAAATGATAATAATTATCATCATCGTTTATTTTATCAAGATTTCCATTAACTTTCAACTTTATTTATAACTAAGTTATAGCAAATTTAAAAAATATCAAGGATCATTGGAAAAATCTCTATTTGTCTGTGCTTTGCAGTTTGTTATACTGATAAAAACAAGCCAATGACAATAATTACCATTGGCGAAACAAAAGCTTTATTAAGGGCCGCTTTTTGGCTGAAATTAAGAAAAATTACAACTTATTATACGAGGAGTTGATAACATTAAGAAAACATTGTCTCTTGTCAGAAAACGTGATAGAAAATTTCATAATTCGCGGTTTTACCGTTAATTCCTTTGATTTGGGCTTTGACGGCCTGTCTGACCTGGCGCCGATGAGCCATGTGCCGACAGAATTCCCTTAAACGTGACTGCTGTCGCAACGGGCCTGGTGTGTGGAATACTGATTAGGAGCTAAATGCGGGACGCTGTCTCTTGTATAATCGAATATCGTCAAAGGAGTGAATAGATGATGGTGACAGGTTGCCCTTCTTTCCCGAAAGAGTTTGCAGAGCGGTACAGAGAAATGGGTTGCTGGCGCGGTGAAACCTTCGGCAACATGCTGCGGGAACGTGCTGAAAGCCAAGGGGAGCGCATTGCCGTTACAAGCGGGGAAAAAAATATCAGTTACGCCGAACTGGACAAGCGGGCGGACGGATTGGCCGCCGGCTTTCAGCAGCTGGGGATAAGGAAGGGGGACCGCGTGGTGGTCCAGCTTCCCAATAGGATCGAGTTCTTTGAAGTTTGCTTCGCTTTATTCAGGCTAGGGGCGTTGCCTGTCTTTGCTCTTCCTTCACACCGCAGCAATGAAATTTGTTATTTTTGCGAGTTTGCCGAAGCTGTTGCCTATGTGATCCCGGATACCTACATGGAATTTGACTACCGTACGCTGGCAAAGGAAGTTAAAAATACGGTTCCGGGTCTGCAGGTCATTGTGGCCGGTGACGCCGGCGATTTTCTGGCTTTGCCGGAGTTGTATGCCGCTGCTATCGTCGACCCGCCGGCAGTGAGCTCCTCCGACGTTGCCTTTCTTCAATTGTCCGGCGGGAGCACCGGCTTATCCAAGTTAATTCCCCGAACCCATGACGACTATATTTATTGTTTGCGCCTCAACGGCGAATTTTGCCGGCTGAATCAGGATAGCGTGTACCTTGCGGTTCTGCCTGTTGCGCATAACTTTACGCTTAGTTCGCCCGGCGTACTTGGCGCGTTATACGCAGGAGCCCGGGTAGTTCTTGCCGCTGCGCCCAGTCCGGATGAAGCCTTTCCCCTGATAGAGCAGGAACGGGTCACCATTACTTCGCTTGTGCCGCCGCTTGCCCTGATATGGCTGGAAGCCGTAGCTTCCAGCCGTTACGACTTGTCCAGCCTGAAGGTGCTGCAAGTTGGCGGGGCTAAATTCAGCGAGGAGGCTGCGCGCCGGATCAAACCGGCATTTGGCTGCACGTTGCAGCAAAGCTATGGCATGGCGGAAGGTCTGGTGAATTGCACAAGGTTGGATGACCCGGAAGAAACGATTGTGAGTACTCAGGGGAAACCCGTGTCGCCCTATGATGAAATCCGGGTGGTGGACGAGGACGATATAGAGGTGGCGCCGGGGGAAGTCGGGCAATTATTAACAAGGGGGCCTTGCACCATTCGCGGCTATTATAAAGCGGAAGAACATAATGAAAAGGCGTTCACTCCGGACGGTTTTTACCGGACCGGTGATCTGGTCAGCGTGAATGCAGCGGGCTATATCGTTGTGGAAGGCCGCGCGAAGGATCAAATCAATCGCGGCGGCGAAAAAATCGCGGCGGAAGAGGTTGAAAATCACCTTCTTGCGCACCCGGCCGTATTGGACGCAGCGATTGTTGCCATGCCTGACGCGTTTCTCGGCGAACGGTCATGCGCTTTTGTGATACTCCGTCACGAAAATCCTACAGTTGGTGCGCTGAAAAATTTTCTAAAGGAACGCGGCATTGCCGCTTTTAAAATTCCTGACCGGATCGAGTTTATCGACAGCTTTCCTTATACCCCATTAGGCAAGGTAAGCAAGAAAGAATTACGGAAAATGATTGCCGAAAAAATTAATGGAAAAAGGCTAAAGGAGTGATCTTAGTGGCTATTCAGCATTCAAATAACGAAGCGGCAGCGGCAGCCGTCTCTCAGTGCCTGACCTTGCAGCTTGTACGCCAGCAAGTCGCAGAACTTCTTGACGAAGGGCCGTCAGATATTGATGACAATGAAGACCTAATTGACAGAGGCTTGGATTCCATCAGAATTATGAGCCTTGTTCAGAAATGGCGCGGCATAGGGGTTGATGTTACTTTTATGAAGCTTGGCAAAAAGCCGACCATTTCTAATTGGTGGAGTTTGATATCTTCTTCCCAATAGGGTGATCCAGCAAAAGGGATGGTGGTAAGGTATGAATAATCCGTTTGAAAACGAAAACGGCGTCTATTTTGTGATGATTAATGGTGAAGGCGCCTTTTTGCTAAACAGGCAGTAGCTGGTTTAACCTATCAAATAAATTTATCAAAGGAGAATGTTCTCGTGAAAAAGATTGCTTTGGAAGAAGCCTTTGCCGTAAAAGGTGTGGAAAAATTTACTCCCCAGTTGCTTAGTCTGCGGGAGTTTCGGCAAAACGAGGCTAAGCTCATTGACTTGGCAGACATGAGGATCCGCGCTATGGACGAGGGAGAGGTGGATATTGCGGTGGTTTCGGCGACCTCACCGTCTATTCAAGGGCTGGAGAATCATCAAATTGAGGTTGAGACCGCCCGGGCCTGGAACGACTATGTGGCAGAAGCCATTCAGTCCCGCAGGAACCGCCTGCGTGCCTTCGCCTGCCTGCCTATGCGGGAACCGGATGCTGCCATCGAAGAATTGACCCGGGCTGTCAAGGACTTGGGATTGGTAGGAGCGCTGATTAACGGGTATGACAACGCTGGAAACCTGGCCCCCATCTACTACGATGCCCCGGAATATTTAGATTTCTGGAAAGCCGCCGAAGCGCTGGACGTTCCTGTTTACATCCATCCCCGGACAGTGCCGGACGATCGGGAAACAACGTATAAACCGTATCCGGAGCTAAGGGGAGCGGCTTGGGGATTCCATGTGGAGACGGCGGAACATGTACTGCGGATGATCATCAGTGGCTTGTTTGACCAGGTGCCGAATTTGAAAATTATCTTGGGACACGCAGGAGAATTTTTGCCCTTCTGGTGCTATCGGATTGATCACCGCATCCAAAGAGAGGGCTGGGACGGCGAAGTGGCTGCTAAGAACGGGAGACCGAGAAAGCTGTCCGTGACAGAATATGTAAAGCGTAACATCTACGCCACAACCAGCGGGTTTTTCTACACCCCGGCCTTGGAGCACATCCTGCGGGTACTGGGTCCAGAACACGTTATGTATTCGGCGGATTATCCCTATGAAGACATGACGGAGGCAAACGAATGGTTTAAGACTCTGGATTTCGTCCCGGGTGTATTGCAGGCTATCGCCTACGATAACGCCAAGAGAATCCTCAAACTCTAACCTGAGAGTGGAATGGGTTCTTCAACCCCAAGTAAGGCTCTCCCTTTCAGCCCAAACCGGTCCAAATCAAGCAAATGTACTTAAACGGAGAGGATATCCGCAATCTTTCCACCAGAGAAAAAGTGCAAAAGATGGCGATCCTGTCCAGTCCGCCGCCGACGGGGTTGACCGTGGGCGAGCTGGTGGCTAGCGAGCGCATAGCCGCCTAAATGGCGGCCAGAATGCGCAGGGGGGGGTTGTCTGGGCGGTACCCGCTAAACACTCTTTCAGCCGGCGAACCGTGTCAAGCATAGCATATTTCTAGTGGCAACCCTTGTTTAAAGCTGCATAGTTGCCGACAGTTTAATGGTGCGGGGAGTTCCTAACGTGACAAGACCCTTGTCGGTGGCACCTGACCAGTAGTGTTTGTCAAATAGGTTTTCCACGCTGAGCCGGTAGGTGACCGGGATTTTATTGATCACGGTCTTGTACCGCGCGCCGATGTCATAGCGCACCCAGCTCGGTAATTCGACGGTGTTGGCATTGTTGGCGTATTGGGAGCTGGTATATACGGCCCGCAGCGAAAGTGATAAATCCGGATTCCAGGGCGTGTCCCACTCGACGCCGGCATTCATCGTCCATTTGGGTACGCCCAGCGGCGTATTGCCGTTATTGGCGACGGTATTGGAGCGGACCAGTTCGCCATCGGTATAGGCAATGCCGCCCAACAGGCGGAGGTTCTTGGCGATGTTGCCGAAGGTATTCCATTCAATGCCGCGGTTTTTCTGTTCGCCGTCATA